>JALEHY010000014.1 GCA_022770425.1 Parvimonas sp.
GGATTAAGAGCGAAGATGTCCGCTGATGTTAAAACATCTACATCAACCTCTTATGAGTATAAAGGCACAATACAAAAGCAAATCGAGTTTTTGAATGCGAGAGTTGGAGCTGACGGAACTACCATATATGCAGATACAACAGAACCTAAAAATCCAAAAGAGGGGGATACCTGGTTTAAGCCAAATGGAGCTTATACAGACCTTTATATCTATGAAAAAGGTCAATGGCTTTTAAAAGTTTCTACTGGTAATATCCAACAATTAGTAACTAAAATAACCACAGATGAAGTACTCGCACCTAAACTAAGTGCGGGAATTGCTAAAATTATAGAGTTAGACGCAAGCAAAATTACAAGTGGTTATCTACAAGCAGACCGACTGCAAGCAGGAAGTATAACCGAAAGGTTAATTAGTGAAGAAACAAAGCGAGGTTTGATAAAAGGCTTGGTATCTGAAACTAAATATAATGAATTGGTTGCCGATAATAACAATTTTAAGTCGGGGATAACCGAAATAATCACCGCAGAAGTTTCAAAAGTCAAAGTCGGTGCAAGGAACCTTTTGCGTAACTCACAGACTTTTGACAAAAGTAAGTGGAAAAAATGGTCAGCTACAAAACTTGAGCATACAGCGATATCAAATGTTGAGGGTTGGAATGGGTATGAAAATATAAAATTTTCAGGAATAAATGCTGAAATTACCTCGAAAATAAGAGGTTACTACCCAATAGATACTGTCAAGTTTGAAGAAGAAAAAACATATACCATAAGTTTTGATGTAATAAACTTATCAGATTTTAATATAAATTTTTCAATTGATAAAGTAAAAAAACTCCCTAAAGTAGAAGTAAAAGCAAAAGAAAATAAGAGAGTAGCTTTAACTTTTAATAAAAAAGATTTTTCAGAAGTTGTAATCGCAGTAGAAACCGAACTTAATCAAGAACCAGTTTTTTCAATAAAAAATATAAAAATTGAAGAAGGAACAGTCGCTACAACTTGGACACCTGCCATTGAAGATTTAGAAGATATAGACGATAAATTAAAAAGTGCAATTGAGTACCTTGAAAATGATAACAAGGACTTGTTAAACAAATTATCGGGATTAACTCTTGAAAATTCAAAGATAAGGACTGAGATAAGTACAGCACTTAAACAGACAAGAGATGAGTTCTTATTCCAATTTAATAATTATAAACAGTTACTTGATGAAACAGGAAAAGTTATTGAAAAACGTTTCAACGACTTTTCAAGATATATCCGTTTTAAAAACGGGGATATAGAACTTGGAGATGTAAACTCCCCTTTTAAAACTCTTTTAACTCACGAAAGAATAACTTTTTTTAAAAATGACGCAGAAGTTGCGTATCTTTCAAACAACAAGTTGTATATAACCGATGCGTATATAATCAACTCTTTAAGGATTGGATCTTTTGAAATCGTGCCGAGAAGTAATGGCAATTTAAGTATCAGAAAGGCGGTGGACTAATGGCTTTATCTGGAAATTATTCAGACACTTACAGAGGATACACCGTAAGAACCGAATGGGAAGCTACACAAAATACCAATGGAAATTACAGCGATTTAAACATATCTGTATATCTTGATTGCGCATCAAACTACGACTTGTATATAGGCTCAAGAACTCATACAGTAACTATAGACGGATCAGACTATACCATAACTAAGTCGAGCATATCTACAAGTGGCGGAAGTAGTATTTTTTTAGGTTCGACAGAAAAAAGAGTTTATCACAATTCTGACGGAACTTGCAGTGTATCCCTATCAACAACTTTTGATATGAGGGCAAATATCAGAGGAAGCTATGTTTCAAGTATAGACGGCGGTTCAGCTACTGTAACTCTTGACAGAATACCGAGAATGTCAACAATTTCAGATACTATGGACGGAACAAGAGAACTTGGAACAAGCCACACGATCCATATTGACAAGTACTTAAGCGGAAATATCACTCATACAGTTTGGTATGTCATAAGAGGAGATAAAGGAAGTAGCGGTTGGCATTATATTGCCGAGAAAACGAGGGACTTAAATTTAACCTTCGTACCTACAGCGGAACACATCAACCTACAACCTAACTCAAGTACAATCTTTATGGATATAGGGATAGATACCTATAAAGACGGAGTTAAATTCGGAGAAACAACGTACAATGCAGGTTGGTATATGAAAGTACCTAAAACAGCCGTTCCTCAAATATCAAGGATTGATGTTGTTGATACAGTGGACAGAAGCAAAAGACTTGGAGTTTTTATTCAAAATCACAGTGTGCTGAAATTCACAGTCCACAGAACAGGGTATCAAGGTTCAGATATAAAGTCGACTAAAATTTATATAGACGGGCAAACTCTTTACGGCTACAATGCCACAAGTAAAGTCATACAGTCAAGTGGAACTTTGACAGTAAAAGCAGTTGTTACCGATACAAGGGATATGACGGCTGAATTTATAAAAACAATAAGGGTTGAGCCTTATGCTTTACCCTCAATTTTAAAGTTTTCAGGACACAGACTTGAAACTGACGAAAAAGTAGTAACTATGCTCAGGAATTTTAGAATGTCGAGCATAGCCGACAAAAATACTTGCAGTTGGAAAACTGAAAGACGAATTATAGGGAGTAGCACTTGGACAACGATAAGTACAGGCACGGACAAGACTTTAAACTCAAGTGAGTTAACTTATAACGTAAATCCCGATTATGAGTATGAGTTTAGGCTCACTATAAGCGACTTTTACACCTCAGTATCTCAAAGTTTTTATGTATATACATCTTTTTCACTTATAGATTTTCATAGTAGCGGTACGGGACTTGCTTTGGGCAAAAGTGCTACAAGAGAGAACATTTTTGACTGCGATATAAAAGCAAGTTTTAACAAAGGCGTTGAACCTGTGATAAAATGGACTTTAGCTAAATTGTACAATACAACAAAAGCTTATGACACCGGGAACGAGTTTAAATATATGAAAGATATTTCAGGGATAGTTCATTTACAAGGAGTTGTTAAAGATACATCTACCGAGTGGATAGGGCAAATTGAAAAAGTTGCTTGTAGACCTGAAAAAGACTTGCTGATAGCAGTTCCTTGTACAGGATACAAAATAGCTGTTTTGAGGATAAGAGGGGTCAGCGGAGATATAAAGATAGAAAACCGCAGCGAAATAGAAACTAATTGGATAAGTTTAGATGGGATTTCATATAAAGCAAAGGAGTAGAATTATGAATTTAAAAGAAATCGAAAAGAAAAAACTTGAAATCGAAAAAGATTTAGTAAAAATAGAACAAGAAATGGATAGCTTAACTGTGGAAATTGCTACTTTAGAAGCACAAGCAAAAGTTAAAAATAGAAAGTTGATAGATTTAACCGAGGATATATCTTTAAAAAGAACTGAACTTAGAAAACTTGAAATAGCAAAGGAAATTTTACAAACTCCCGCACAAGTCGAAAGCACAGAAGAAACAGAAACGGAGCAACCTCAAAAGTACGCTGAATTTAAAGCTGAGTTTAATTATAAAAAGGGCGAAAAATTCAAAATTGGTAATAGACTTTATGAAGTAGTTTACGACCACCAGTCAGATAAGACTTTTAATAAACTTTTAACTAATAAATATCAATTAATAGATGAAGAAACAGGAAAACCAATTAATGAATATTCTTTTGTTAAAACTTATAATAAATTTGATAAAGTTTTAAGTAAAGACCACATTTATTCGTCAAAAATCGATAATAACAATTCGAATCCGCAGACAAGTTCTGAAAATTGGATTAAAATTGATTAAAAAGGCATATAAAACTATGTCTTTTTTAAAATAAAGCAAAATAGGGGGTGTTTTGAGCTATTCCTCTATTTTTCAACGTTTTTAGCATACAAAAATGTAAAGGAGTGATAAAATTGTGGATTTAAGTACAACATCAATAAGTTTAAGCATAATTTGCAGTGGAATAGTTATTGCAAAGACGGTCGCTAAGCCTCTAAAAAAAATAATTAAACTACAGGAGTATCAAAACGATGGAATAAGGTGTCTTTTAAGAAAAGATATTTTAGAAATTGTAACATCAGTAAATGAAAGAGGTTTCATTTATGAGGATGAATTAGAAGTTTTAAGAAAATTGTATATCAATTATACAAAATTAAAAGGAAATGGAATTGTAAAGAAAGCGGTAGAGAAAGTTTTTGATTTGCCGATAAAAGAAAGATAAAGGAGAATAAAGTTATGAAAAAAAATTTTGATTTTAAAAAATGGATAAAGGCAGCAGGAATGAGAGCAATCAAGACAATGGCACAAACAAGTGCAGCATTGATTGGAACATCTACATTAATAACTGATGTAAATATAAAAGCGATTATAAGTGCTGCTGTTTTAGCCGGAATATTAAGCCTGTTGACAAGCACAGCGGGTCTTCCTGAATTGTCAGAAGAAGAATAATAAGAGCGGTTATTTTTAAACCGCTCTATATTTAGTTTGTAAAAAACAGCAATTATCGAAAGATAGTTGCTTTTTAAATGCAAGAAAGGAGTTAAACAATGAATAATACATCATTTATTGATAGAATGCAAAAAGAGTATAATGATTTAGATACAAAAATAACCAAGCTAGAAAAGGCTTTAAAAAGTTTGCCTTTGGATAAAAAAGAAAAAGAACTTTTGATTTTTCAAAAAGAATATATGAAAAAATATAGAGAAATTTTGCATAGCAGAATAAATTATGAAAAAGAAAAATATAAAATTTAGAGGAGTTGCAAATTATGAGAATTTCGGATAAAATTATAAAATGGTTTGAGCAAAGAAAAGGCAAAGTAACGTATAGCATGGAACGTCGTACAGGTCCTAATTCTTATGACTGTTCAAGTGCAGTTTACTATGCCGTATGTGAAGCCTTAGGGCTTGAGGTTGGTTATCCTGTATCTACAGAAACCGAGCACGAATTTTTACTTAAAAATGGTTTTGAAAAAATTGCCGATAATAGCGAATGGTCTGCGAAAAGGGGCGATGTCTTCATCTTAGGACGTAAAGGATACTCGGCTGGTGCTGGAGGTCATACGGGGGTTTTTGTGGATAAAGACCATATCATACACTGTAATTATGACAAAAACGGCATTTCTATAGATAAAGATACTATACTACCTTATGATAAGATGGGTTGGTACGCTTATAGACTTAAAGATGATAAAGAAGAAACTATTTCAACATCAAATATTAATGAAGTAAGATTAAGAAAACTGGTTGTAACAGATAGAGCCATAGATAACTTACCTCATTTTTGTGAAGATAGAAATAATGTAGGAAATACGGTGGATTTCATAGGCTTTGTGGTAACGCTTACTAAAAAATGGGAAAATTACTATTACAGTCAATATCTTAATGGTTGGATACATTCTTCAGCTTTTGAAGATATAATTACTTGTAATTTTAAAGTAAAGGTTAAAAATAAAGGTTATTCAGTAGACAATTTACCCTGGACTAAACGTGATAACAAATGGTATAAACACGTTACAAGTAGTGATGAGTTGATTGGAAAAGAATTTACAATAACAGCAAGAACTACTAAAACAGGCGGATATTGTTATATACACGAATTGGCAAAATGGATAGATAATAGAGCGTTTTAAATAAAAAAAAGGGGGGGGTTAATTGCTCCCCTTTTTTATTTCATAACATCTTTTATTACAGTTCCATCTTTTACACTCACTATTGATATCGTTTTGTCTGTAGGATGTAGTATATTTACAGTAACATTAATTTCTTTTAGATTATTTGAAACCTCTAAAGCTGTTCCTGTAATTTCTCTTTGCCACAATTCATGTATATTTTCATTGTCTGTTCCATTATTTTTTGAGTTAATCATTCCTGATGTATCAGAAGCAGCTTGTTCAAGAAGTTGAATATTAAAATTATTGTTTTTTTCATCAAATGTAGCCATTGCGAAACATACAGGATCTTTATTATATTTAGCATTAAAATCTTCAACATATTTGTTAATCTTAGATAATCGTTCATATTCTTTTTGCTGTTCTTTTTGTTTTTTGATTTTTTCTTCCAACTCTTTGTTTTTTTGTTCTAACTGTTCTACTTTTGTTTGTAGTTCTTTTTCTTTTTGTGAATTACTACATCCAACTAAAAGCATACTTGAGAATAATAAAATTAAAAAGCTTTTTTTCATGATAACACCTCCTTAAGTTACTTATATCATTTTCAAATTAGTTTGTCAATACAATATAAAGTAATTCCTTACTTTAATTTGCTACTTGTTTGTTACTTTTGAGGTAATTTTTTATGTTTTTTAAATGTTAATTAAGTTAAGAAAACATTTAAAAATAGCTATTTACTTTATTTGGTCAATTAACTTAATTATGATATAATAATCTCACGGTGTAAGCTGATGCTTTTTGTAAAGCATCAGACACCTGAGAGATTATTGAATCTATATCTTAGAGTGTATTGCATACACTTAGCGATTTTATCAAATCGCTTTAAGCCTTGCTACGCAAGTCTTAAGATATGATATAATTATTTTATTATTTTTAGTAGAGAGGTTTTTATGTTTGAACTTTTATCTCCGGCAGGTTCTATGGAATCTTTAAAAGCTGCCGTTCAAAACGGAGCAGATGCTGTTTATCTTGGGGGGACTTTTTTTAGTGCAAGAGCTTCAGCCTGTAATTTTAATAATGAGCAGTTAATTGAAGCAATTAACTATGCACATATTAGGAATGTTAAAATTTTTGTTACAGTTAATACGTCAATTAAAGAAAATGAACTGAGAGATTTTATAGAATATACGGATTTTTTGTATAAAATCGGAGTTGACGCAATAATTCTTTCTGATATCGGAGTAGCACATACCATAAGGAAAAGATATCCGAATATGGAATTACACGCATCAACACAAATTAGCGCACATTCACTTAAGGATGTATCAGAGCTTGAAAGAGCGGGTTTTGACAGAGTTGTTGTTGCAAGAGAATTAAATGTTGATGAAATAAGAGAAATTTGCGAAAAATCGTCAGCTGATATTGAAGTTTTTATTCATGGTGCACTTTGTGTAAGTTATTCAGGTCAATGTCTTATGAGTTCTTTGCTTGGCAATCGTTCCGGTAACAGGGGCAGATGTGCTCAGCCTTGTAGACAAAGTTATAAACTTATAAATATCTCTACAAATAAGCAGTTAAAAAATGTAAACGGAAATTACCTTTTAAGTCCAAAGGATTTGTGTAGTGTAGATAATATAAATAACATTTTAAAAACAGGTGTTAAATCTTTAAAGATAGAAGGTCGGATGAAAAGAGCGGAGTATGTTGCTACGGTTACAAAAACTTATAGGAAAGTTATTGATAATTTTGAAAAAAATATTGAAACTAAAGATATAGAAAATCTTAAAACAGATTTACAAGCTATTTTTAACAGAAAATTTACATCAGGATATTTGATGAAAAAAAACGGTTCGGATATTATGAATACGGAAAAACCGAATAATATAGGAGTTAAAGTCGGAGAGGTTTTAGGGTTTGACGCAAAAAAAAATAGACTTAAGATAAAGTTGGAAAATGAATTATCAAAAGGTGACGGAATAAATTTAGGCGGAGGAAGTATCGGAAGAATAATAAAAGGCAATAAAATTTATGAAAGTGGTTTTTGTGGTGATGTAATAGAAATAGATTTTATAAAGGAAGTTAAAAAGGGAACAGAAGTTTATAAAACATCAGATAAATCCTTAATAGATAGTGCAATAAAAAGTACAAAAGATGGTGTTGAAGATAAAAGGATTGTTCTTAATTGTGAAGTTTATATAAATCCTTGTAAAAAAATAAGATTTGTAATTGAAGGAAATGAGATTTTTTCTAATGAAATAATAGACAGAGCTAATAATAAAAAAGCCGATATTAAAAATATTTTAGAGAAACTTTCAAGGACAAAAAATACTCCTTTTGATTTTAAATTTATAAAAATTGATATTGACGAAAATGCTTTTGTGCCTGTATCGGTTTTAAATAATCTGAGAAGAGATGCCATAAAAATTTATGAAGATAAAATTTTAAATTTCAAAAACAGAGAAATTAAATGTTTTGAGGATAGTTTTTTACAATATGATGTTGACAGAGCTGATTGCGGTAAATTAACTTTAAAAGTTCATAAAAATTCTCAACTTGATGAAATTTTAAAGGATCCTGATAAATTTTTAAAGTACATAAAGGAAATATACACAGAAGACTTTGTTTTATTAGATAAATACTATTATATTCTTGAAAAAATAGGTATTCGCTTGATTTACTCAGCAATGGGAGTTATAAGAAATGACGAGTATGAAATTCTTAAGAAATATTTAAGTAATTTAGATATAAATATTTTTTCTAAAGTTCAGATTTCAACTTGGGGAGCCAAAAACTTTTTTAGAGAAAATTTTTCAACTAAATTATTTAATGTTGATACTTATTTCAATATTTACAACTCAAAATCAATAAATTTTTTTGTAAATAAGTTTGACACTAACAACATAACGATATCGCAAGAGATAAATAAAGAAGAAATAAAGGATATGATTTTTGGGATTGACAGAAAATTAAAAGAAAAAATTTGCATTGATATGATAGTATATGGTCATTCAAGGTCAATGCTAACTGAATATTGTGTTATGGGTGTTTTGACCAAAGATTGCCATAAAGATAAAAGATGCAGTCAGTGTGCAAGGTCAGATTATGTTTTAAAAGATGAAGAAAATAGAGAATTTAGACTTTTTCAAGATGTTTTTTGCAGAACAGAGATAAGAAATCATAAAGCAATCGACTTAAGAAATGAAATAAATAATATTTTTAATATAGGGGTTAATCGTATAAGATTCGATTTTACTTATGAGGATAGTAAAACAGTGTATAAAATATTAGATGAAGCTGTGGATTTTATTGAAAAAAATAAAAAAATAAAATTTGAAAAGGAGCCTTACTTCGGACATTTTTATAATTCAGTTGACTAACAGAGAAAATTTTTTTAAAATTTCTCTGTTTTTTAATTCTTTGTTAAAAAATGTGTCCAACAACTAAAGTTGATGTAAGTACAATTTTTTACATAAAAAAATCTGAATAGCTTTGTCTTTCTCAACATTAGTTATTAAATCTACTTTGAACTATTGTTTGATAATTATCTATTTAAAAACTATTGACAATTTTTTTGAATGTGATAGAATGAAGTTGATAATATTTTTTGTTTTTGAATATTTGTACATATAATTTAAGGAGGATTAATATGAAAAAACGTTTATTATCAATGTTAATGTTAATTTGTGTATCAATAGGGGTGTGATTATGTATTCGCCAATGAAAGTAGTAGAGCTGTTTTTTACTCTTCAGATACAATAGATGCTGTTACTAAAGTAACTTTTAAATATAGCTCTGCTATTTTAAATGATATATGGTACGAAACAAATGGATATAAGGGATATTTATATAAGAGAAAAGTGGTATTTAAGTATGGAATATATCGTTACTTATTCTGGAACTCTTAGGAGAGGTCCTTATGCTCCTAATAGAATTATTGATGAAAAGTTAGAAAAGTAGGTGTGATTTATGAAAAATTTTTTTAAAAAATTAATTTTAATTTTGCCTATTTTTGTTGCCTTGTTGGGTTGTTCTAAAGGTTCAGGTGTTAATGGTGATAAAGAAAAATCGGAAAATAAGATTCTTAGAAAAGCAAGTAAAGAGGTAGAAGATGTTTGTGGGTATTATTACGCTTATGATTCACAAATAATTATAGATAAGGGTGAATATTATGGAGTACCTTGTTTATATTATAAGGCTAAGCCGATAGACTTTGATAACTGTTCAAAGAAATCTGTAAGAAAACTTCGTGGAGATTTTACGGATGACGGAAATTTTTTAGATCCTGAAATTGTAGAAGAAATGGGTAAAAAATATGTAACAGCAAGTTTTTTTCCAAAAACAAAATTTTGGATAAAAGATGAAAAGACAATTATTGATGTTGAAACAAATACGGAATATATAAAGGGAGCTCCTAAGTAGATAAAAAAGCTGTTGATAATTATCTGAGGATTGTGAATTGATTATGTTGTGGTTGTATAAAATAGTGATTTTAACATGTGGTTTATATAATGTTATTATGGGGATTCTTTACTTAAATAATAAATGTCAAAAAAAGATAATTCCTTATTATAAGATTGAAGATATTTCAGAAGATTTAAAAAATGATTTGATGAAAAAATTCGGTAAATTATGTTTGTTTTCAGGGATAATTTTGTTTGCTGTACCGTTATTGTTAAATACTGTCGGGAAAATAATAATTTTTTGTATTATTGCAGTAACTGTGTTAACAATTTTAAAAATTAAATTATTAGAATACAGAAAATATGTATTAGGAGAATAAGTGCTAATTATATTAAAGAATGTGTTTAATAACTAAAATTGGGAAGTGGGAATAAAAATCCGCTTCCCTTAGTTTTTTGTCTTTAAAATATAAAATATGTATTAAATTTAACAAATATTTTTACTAAATTATCAAAAATGTATTGAAAAATTTTCATAATGATGTTATAATACAAAAAAGAAATGTATACGATTTGATAAAATTTTATTGTAGGGAGGAAATTGTGTTGAACGAAAAAATCTCAGTAGCAGTTATAAAACGATTGCCGAAGTATTATAGGTATTTGGAATTGATAGGAGATAAAGGAATTCTTAGAGTTTCATCTCATGAACTAAGTAAGATAACAGGCTTAACTGCTTCTCAAATACGACAAGACCTAAATCACTTTGGTGCTTTTGGTCAACAAGGTTATGGTTACAACGTAGAGGAATTAAAAATTGAATTAGAAAAAATAATGGGGGTTGACAGACCTTATAATGTTGTTATTATCGGGTTTGGAAATATCGGAAGTGCTTTATTGAATTATAGCGGGTTTAGAAAGAAAGGTTTTAAGGTTACTGCTATATTTGATATATCCAAAGATATAATCGGTACAGAACACAATGGCGTAATTGTAAAAGATATTACGGAGATGGAAAGTTTTGTAAGTTCAAATGATGTTGATATTGCCATTATTGCCATTCCTGCAAGAAATGCACAAGAAATCGGAAACAAGTTGGTTGAATGTGGTGTTAAAGGTATATGGAATTTTGCACCGATAGATTTAAAATTGCCTAAGAAAGTTGTTTTGGAAAATGTTCATCTTGATGGCAGTTTGTTGACTTTAACTTATTATATGAACAGTTTAAAAGATTATCCGGGTTCAAAATAGTTTTTTATATTTGTAAAAACTCTTTAAGTGTTTACTTGAAGAGTTTTATTATTTTGTGATATAATTAGGCTGTATTTTCTAAATGTCTTATGGAAGGCTGAAGTTATGAATTATTTTAATAAAATTTTGGATAAGTATGGATTGAATTTTGATGAAGCAATTATACTTATCGTTTCTGTATGTGTATTTTTACCATACTATGTTTTACTTGTTGTACTAAATATCGTATTTTTTTACTTGTTAGCCAGTGGAAAGATTGTTAGTACAATTAAATCAAACAAGAATTATAAAAGTGTTTTTTTATTTTTTATTTTTATAATGGTAAATTCGATTTTTAATAATAATTTGTATGGAGTGGGTGTTTCAATTGTAATATTTCAGTTAATGTTGTTTTTTATGTACTATCGAAGTGTTATAAACAGAAAACTTTTTGCAAATGTTATAAATGTGTATATGATTGTGTCTGTTGTTTGCTTTGCTATGACTATTTTATCTGTTTTATACCAAAAAATAGTCGGTGGGATGAAATTTTATGATTTTGTCGAGTATATGTCATTGCATAGACCTATATCATCATTTTTTAATACAAATTATTATGCAACAATATGTGAGTTTATAATTATAATAGCGATGTATTATTTCCTTTCAAATAAAAACAAAGGGAATAGATTATATTTTTTAGTAATCAGTGCAATGGCTTTTGTTGTTCTTTTTTTAACAGAAAACAGAACAGCACTTCCTACTATATTTGTTGCAACTTTAGTTTTGTCATTTACTAAGCAAAATAAAAAAGTATTTGCATTTATAGGAGTTTTTGCGGTAGTTATTGCTTTTTTAATGGTTTATTCAAATAAATTTTTTCCAAGATATGAATTTCTCGGGAATTCTTTTGATACAAGGATACATATTTGGGAAAATTCTTTTAAACTTTTAAAAAGTAATTTCCTGTTCGGATACGGACCAATGGCTTATCAAAATGCTATGTTTTCTGAGTATCCGGCAAATCATGCACACAATATTTTATTGGATCTTTTGATTAATTTCGGAGTTATAGGGGTTTTAATTATTATGCCTGTATTTTGGAGTTTATGTAAGATTATATACAGATGTAGAGAAAAAAATATGTTTAGGTTAATAACCGCTTTAACTTGTATTGTAGTCCTTCACGGGATGTTTGATGTTACTATTTTTTGGCATCAAACTGCATTTATATACTTTAGTGTTTTGTTTGCAGTGGGAAAAGTTAACGGATTTGATTCTAAATTTATTTTTAGTAGATAGGGTTGATGTAGATGATTATTTTAAGTGTAAATAATTTAACTAAATCTTATATTGATAAAGTTATTTTGAAAAATATTACATTTTCGGTTTCAGACAGAGATAAGATAGGCATTGTAGGAGATAACGGCAGTGGGAAAACCACATTGTTTAATCTTATAAACAAAGAAATTACTTCCGACAGCGGTGATATAAATTTTGCTAAAAATATAAGAGTATCAACTCTTGAACAAAATATATCTTATCAGAGTAAAAAAACAATTTATGAAGAATGTATTGAAATATTTGAAGATTTAATTTTTTTGGAAAATGAAATTAGAGATTTAGAAATAAAAATGGGTTTTAAAAACTTAACCGATGACGAAATGAATGAAATTTTTAAAATTTATGAGTATAAAAGGTTACAATTTGAAAATAATGACGGATACTCATATAATTCAAAAATCAGAGGTGTTTTGCTTGGGCTTGGTTTTTTGGAAACTGATTTTGATAAAAAAGTTAATAATCTAAGCGGTGGGCAGAAAAGTAGATTACATCTTGCAAAGATTTTATTGAAACCTTCTGATTTGCTTTTATTAGATGAACCGACTAACCATTTGGATATGGATTCAATAAATTTTTTGGAAAGTTACATAAGAGATTATAAGGGGAGTTGTTTGGTAATTTCTCATGACAGATATTTTTTAAATTCTACCTGTAACAGAATGTTTGTAATTGAAAATAAAACTTTAAAATCATATGATTGCGGATATGATGAGTTTGTTTTGAGAAAAAATAAAGAACTTGAAGTCAACAGGCATTTGTATGAAAAACAACAAAAAGAAATTGCAAGACAAAAAGAAATAATCCAAAGGTTTGAAAATTATGGAAACAGTCGATTTATAAAACAAGCAAGTGCAAGACGTAAACTCTTGGAAAAGATGGAAGTTATTGACAATCCTGAGATTTATAAAAATTCAATGAAGTTAAAGTTAGTTCCGGAAGTAGAATCCGGAAAAGATGTTCTTACAATTTCTGAATTGTCAAAAAAGTTTGATGAAAAAGTATTGTTTGCAAATTTAAATTTAAATATATATAAGGGCGATAAAATAGGTCTTATTGGGAAAAACGGTGTAGGAAAAACGACATTGTTTAAGATAATCTGTAACAAGTTAGAGTCAAGCGAAGGAAAATGTGAGCTTGGCTCAAGAGTTAATGTCGGTTACTATGATCAGGAGCAAAAAACTTTGAATAATGATAAGTTAGTTGTTGACGAGTTTTGGGATTATTATCCGAAAATGAATAATTTTGAAGTTAGAAGTAATCTTGCAAAATTCAATTTTGTCGGAGATGATATTTTGAAATCCGTTGGTGATTTGAGCGGGGGAGAAAGGGCGAGGCTCGAGCTTCTTAAACTTATGTTATCAAAATCAAATTTTTTGTTGCTTGATGAACCTACTAACCATTTGGATATTGAAAGTAAAGAAGTTCTGGAAAATGCAATATCCGACTATACAGGAACTGTATTTACAATTTCTCACGACAGGTATTTTTTGAATAAAGTAGTAAATAAAATTTGGTATTTAAATGACGGTGTTATTACTGAGTATTATGGAAATTATGACTATTTTTTGGAAAAAATAAATGAAAAAGATGAAGTTATAGAGAAAAAAATTACAAAAACTGAACTTGAAAAAGAAAAAAAGCGAAAAAAAGAAATTGAAAAAGAACAAAAAAATAATAAGAAAAAATTAAAAGATTTAGAAAACAGAATTTTTGAAATTGAAGATGAAATTGAACAGATAAATTTGAAAATTCAAGAACCTGAATTTTTTGAAAATAAGCAACAGATGATAATAATGTATGAAAAGTTATCAAAATTAAATTCCGAAAAAGAAGATTTATATTCAAAGTGGGAAGAATTTTTAGGAGAGTAGTATGGTAGGTATAGTTAATCCTTTGGAAAATGTTCAAAGAATTTTAAAAGAAGCGTGTGAAGTTTTAAATGTTGAAGAGGATTTGTACGAGATTTTAAAAGAGCCGGAAAGAACGATAGAGATAAATATTCCGGTTAAGATGGATAACGGTAAAGTAAAAGTATTTAAAGGTTATCGTGCACAACATTGTGATGTTATGGGACCTTATAAAGGTGGAATAAGATTTCATCATTCTGTAAATATAAATGAAATAAAGGCTCTTTCTGTGTGGATGAGTTTAAAATGTTCTTCTGCACAACTGCCTTTTGGTGGGGGAAAAGGAGGCATTATTGTAAATGTAGACGAACTTTCTGAAAATGAATTAGAAAGATTGTCTCGTGGTTATGTAAGAGAAATTTATAAATACATTGGAGATAGATTTGACATTCCAGCTCCGGATGTTAATACTAACGAAAAGATTATGGCTTGGATGTTAGATGAGTATATAAAACTTACAGGTAATAATGACTTGGGAACTTTTACCGGTAAATCGATAGAATTTGGTGGCTCTTATGGAAGAAAACAGGCTACCGGAGTCGGGGTTGCTCTTGTAACAAGAGAATGTCTTAAAAAATTAAAAATTGATGTAAAGAAATCAAAGATTGCAATTCAAGGATTTGGAAATGTAGGATTTTATACAGCAAAAAAATTGTATCAAATGGGAGCAACAATAGTTTCGATATCTGAGTATGACAGCGAAAAGGGCGTTTATACAATATATAATGAAGAGGGATTTGATATAAATGAGTTACAAAGTCATTTTGAAAAGCATAAAACTTTGATAAATTTTAAGGGTACAAAGCTAATTTCAATCTCTCAATTTTATTCACTTGATGTTGATGTAATGATACCTTGTGCACTTGAAAATTCGATAACGGAAACAGAGGCTGAAAATATTCGTGCAAAACTTATTGTAGAGGGAGCGAACGGGCCTGTAAATTATTTGGCTGATAAGATTTTAGAAGAAAAAAATATTTTGGTTATTCCTGATATATTGGCTAATTCAGGTGGAGTTATTGCATCATATTTTGAGTGGATACAAAATATTTCGGGAATAGATATGACTGAAGATGATGTTTTAAACAGACTTGAGTATAAAATATTGTTTGCCTATGAAAATATTTGCGAAATACAAAAAAAATATAATACAACTGTAAGACTTGCAAGTTACATTTATTCTGTAAACAGATTATATAAATTATTAAAATTGAGATCAAGAATTTAATTAAAAGTATTGACAATCATTAAAAAATATTTTATTATATTAGTATAAATAAAAAAAGTTTTTTAAATTTGGTTTTTTTTTTCCGCATTTGTGGGAATAAAAAAACCAATTTTTTTTAGGAGGAATTTTATGGATAGAATTGAAAATTTTGGAAAATATACTTTTGATAAGAGAGCGATGAAAAAAAAGCTACCTTATCCTATATATTTAAAGTGGAAAAATACTGTGAGAAAAGAAGAAGCATTAGATAAGGATACTGCAGATATTATTGCTCATGCAATGAAGGAATGGGCAATTGAAAACGGAGCTACACACTATTGTCACTGGTTTCAACCTTTAAATGGTGTTACCGCTAAAAAACATGAGAGCTTTATTGATAAATCATTTGAAAATTTACCTATTGTGAGATTTTCAGGAGATGAACTTTTAAAAGGAGAACCTGACGCATCTTCTTTTCCAAACGGTGGAATGAGATCAACTTTTGAGGCAAGAGGTTATACATATTGGGATTGTACAGCAAATGCATTTATTATGGATAATATTTTATACATTCCTTCTATATTTGTTTCTTTTGACGGAGTAAGTTTAGATAAAAAATCTCCACTACTAAAAAGTATGGATTTTATTTCGGAACAAGCAACTGAATTGTATAATTTATTTTCTGATGAAAAAATATTCAGAGTTAGAATAAAAGTAGGACTTGAACAGGAATTTTTCTTAGTAGACAGAGATTTATATGAAAAAAGAACCGATCTAATAAATACCGGAAGAACTTTAGTTGGCGATATGCCTCCAAAGGATCAAGAAATATTGAACCATTATTTTGGGTCAATACCAACAAGAGTTATGGATTATTATAACAGCATAAATAAAAAATTGGAAGAATTGGGAATTAATTCAAAAACAGAGCATAATGAAGTGGCTCCCGGACAATTTGAAGTTGCAATTTTATATGATAATGTAAATGTTTCGGTTGATAATAATCAAGTTGTTATGGAAGTGTTAAGAAAAACCGCTTATGAACATAATTTAGTTTGTTTATTACATGAAAAACCATTTAAAAGAGTAAACGGAAGCGGAAAACACAATAACTGGTCTTTAGTTACAAATTATGGGAAAAATTTATTTAAGTTACCGAAAGATGATATTAACGATAAGGTAATTTTCGCAATTTTTATGGTTGCAACTGTATGTGCTGTAAATAAATATTCATCACTTTTGAGAGTGTCTTCTTCAAGTGTAAGAAATGATTTAAGACTTGGAGGGGATGAGGCACCTCCTTCAATAGTTTCAGTATATCTTGGAAATCAAATTGAAAATGTACTTTACAGCATTTTAGATATGGAAATAAAAAATGATATTAAACAAAATGAATTTAATATAAATAATTTAGCATTTGCTCCAAGGGACACAGATGACAGAAACAGAACTTCTCCATTTGCGTACACCGGAGGAAAATTTGAATTTAGAATGCTTGGTTCAATGCAAAGTGCTGCGGATTGTAATATTGTTTTAAATACAATAGTCGGAGCAGAACTTAAATACATTTTAAATAGCATTAAAGATATTTCCGATAAGGAAAAAAGAATTTCAGAATGTAAAAAACTTTTGAGAAATATGCTAATTGAAAATGAAAGAGTACTTTTTTCAGGAGACAATTACTCTAATGATTGGGTTAAAGAGGCTGAAAAAAGAGGACTTCAAAACAGTAAGACTTATTTAGATGCACTATTATATGCAAAAGAATGTAAAGAGTATGAGGTACTTTTAGAAAACAATATATTAAATGATTTAGAGCTTAATGCTATTTTTGATATATGTATTGAAGATGTTATAAGCACATACTTACTGGAAATGAAAACTTTAGTAAGTATGTTAAATAAAGATATAATTCCTTCTTGTATGAAACAACTTTTGTTTGAACTTGGATTGAATGAAAAAGTAAAAAAT
Organism: Parvimonas sp.; assembly: GCA_022770425.1. Taxonomy (GTDB): domain Bacteria; phylum Bacillota; class Clostridia; order Tissierellales; family Peptoniphilaceae; genus Parvimonas. Next base: position 17,665 of record JALEHY010000014.1, read on the forward strand.
GATAAAATTAATGAAAGAGTTGAGAAATTAAATAATTCATTGAAATATTTACTTGAAAATATAGAAAGTTTTATAGAGTTTGAAAAAACATTGTCAAATGATAAATTAAAAAAAGCACAGATGTTACATGAATTTATACCAAGTAAAATTGATGAAATAAGAAAAGTAAGTGATGAAGCAGAGTCTATTATTTCAAGAGAAAATTGGAATATCCCTACTTATGAGGAAATTTTTAGAGCATTAAATTAGGAGGAAAAGATGAGTAAATTTATTTTTATTACAGGTGGAGTAGTTTCCGGAATCGGTAAAGGAATTTGTGGAGCCAGTATAGGCAGGCTTTTAAAAGACAGAGGACTTAGTGTTTTTATGCAAAAATTCGACCCTTATATAAATGTTGATCCGGGTACTATGAGTCCGTATCAACACGGAGAAGTTTTTGTTACAAAAGACGGCGCAGAAACGGATTTGGATTTAGGACATTATGAAAGATTTATAGATGAAGAATTGACTCAAAGAAGTAATGTTACCACAGGAAGAATTTACAGTGAAGTAATAAGAAAAGAACGTCGTGGGGATTATGGCGGTTCTACGGTACAAGTTATTCCTCATATAACTGACAGAATAAAATCTTATGTTTATAAAGCGGCGGAAGAAAGTAAAGCGGATATAATTATAACGGAAATCGGCGGAACTGTCGGAGATATAGAGTCTTTACCTTTTATTGAAGCGATAAGACAAATTCACGCTGAAAATAAAAAAGAAGATGTTTTGTTTATTCATACTACATTAGTTCCTAAGATACCGGGTTCCGATGAATTAAAGACAAAACCTACTCAACACTCATTTAAGGAACTTATGAGTCAAGGAATTAAGACAAATATAATTGTAGTCAGAAGTGAAGAAAAAATTTCAGAAGAAATAAAAAATAAAATCAGTCTTTTCTGCGATGTACCAAAAAGAGCAATAGTCCAATCGGAAAATGTTAATTTAATTTACGAAGTACCTTTAAAATTGCATGAACAAGGACTCGATGAATATATTTTGCATAAACTTTGTCTTTCAGGACAACCTGTTTTAAAAGATGATTGGAAAGTTATGATTGAAAATTTTAAAAATGTAAAAGATGAGTTGGAAATAGGGCTTGTAGGAAAATACGTTCAGCTTCACGATGCATATCTTTCCGTGTCACAAGCATTAATAGATGCGGGTTACAGTAACGGGCATAAAGTTAATTTACATTGGATAAATTCAGAAGAAATCACAGAGCAAAATTGTGAAGAAGTTTTAAAAGACTTAGACGGAATAATAGTTCCCGGTGGATTCGGAGGAAGAGGAATTGAAGGAATGATTGCAACAAGTAAATATGCACGTGAAAAAAACATTCCTTACTTCGGAATTTGTCTTGGAATGCAAATTGCAATAATTGACATTGCAAGAAATCTTTGCGGACTTGAAGGTGCGGATTCAACACAAAAAGATCCGAATCCAAAATATCCTGTAATTGATCTTATGAAAAATCAAATAGATGTTGAAGATATCGGAGGAACTTTAAGACTTGGCAACTATGACTGCAAACTTTTAGAAAATTCAAAAGTTAAAGAGCTGTATAAAGAAGACATAATAAAAGAAAGACATAGACATAGGTACGAGTTTAATAATGACTTTAAAGAAGATTTGGAAAAAGAAGGAGTAATTTTTTCAGGAATTAATCCGGAACTTGGACTTGTAGAAATAATAGAATATACAAAAACAGATTACTTTGTAGCTTGTCAATTCCATCCTGAGTTTAAATCAAGACCAAACAAAATTCATCCGCTTTTTAACGGATTTATAAAAGCGTCAATATGTAATAAAAACAAATAAATTTACTCATTTATCAAAGAATACCCGATATAAAGGTATTCTTTTTTTGTACTGAAAAAATTTTTTAAATGATTGTTTTTAAATATATTTTTCAAACTCTTTTTTACAATTTATTTCAAGTCTTTAATTAACCATTGTTTCAGATATTGTACTTTATAGCATGAAATTTATAGTTTTTATTATTTTTAATACAATTTAAAAGTAATTAATTTTTACAATGTAATATCTTCTCACATAAATCCAGTCCTATTTGGTTTGCCTGCTCAGGTGTAGTTTCTCCTGGAGCAAATGCTTGGATTAGATGTCTTACCAAGATTTTTGCCTTAGAATTACACTCTTTTTTTGTCTGTTCAAATTCAAGATGTGCTGTTTTTGGATTGCAAGCAAAAGAGGAAATAAGGATTTTTTCATCGGTTTTATCTTCATTCATTATATAGTCTAAGGCTAAATAAAGTGTTTTTTCTATCGGATGGATTTTTGTAACTGCCATTAAATTTCCTCCGTATCGCTTGTTCCTAAATTACCTAATTCATATAGTTTTTTACGAAGAAAGTAGATATCTTTTCCTTGTTTTTCTAAGAGTTTTTTCAAATCATTGATATCATCTTTGTAGATGATACTTGTTGAATTTACTCTTTTTGCAATCTGGTTGATACTACTTGTAATTCTTCCGATATTTGTAGACATATCCTTAAAAACTTTCATATCAAGTACTAAAATATCTTTTTCTAGTATACACTTCATAATAAACTGACGAAGGGATTTACAACCGGAAAGTTCATATTTTTTGTTTAAAATTTCAAGTTAATCATCGGAAATCATAAGGTATATTCCGTTATTTGTTATTCTGTTTGCCATAGTATAACCTCCAAATTCATAGATATATTAAAAATTTACAAAAGAAAAAACCTGTAAAATCAAGTACAAACTTGATATACAGGTTTCATTTTTTCTATATTTCTTTGCCAAGAAATCTCCTGTTAAGAGATGAAAATCTTATTTAAATTACAAAAATATTATAACACTTTTTGAAGAAAAATTCAATGAAATCGGGATTATATGTGAGTATTTTTTTGGAAAAAGTTCATATTGCAGTTAATAAAAAAGATGGTTTACACAGGGGTTTGGGCATTTCTCCAACAAGCTAAAATTGACGAACATAGTCCTATGAAAAAGCAAGGGCTATATTAATTTTTTTCGTAAGTGTATATGCACTTACTATGCTTTCTTTCATAGTTTTTTCGTCAATTACTATTATACCTTTTTAAGATGTTTTTTTAATATATTCTAGGTGGCTAATTTACAATATGGGGAAATTAGAATATATTTAAGTGTATATAAAGTTTATTATAAATGATTTAAATGATATTATATTTATGGTATAATAATAGTATAAAAATATAAGTTTTGATTAGTTCATTTAAATATATTATTTCAAAAATAAAAATTTATGAGGATGATATTATATATTTTGGTGGTTCTTTAATTGAAGGGTTAATTGATAAATATGCATGTGGTATGGGAAATAAATATTCAGATTTGGATATATTTATAATTCGTGATCATAATAAATTTGAAGGTACAGAATGTGTATATGATGATAAGGTTCGAAAAACATTTTTTGTGGATTTGCCTGAGATTAATTTAGATGTTGAAGTTTTTGATAAAGAGTATATTTTAAAAATAATAGGTGTTTTAAATACTTATAAACCTGATTTTAATGAGAAAGTTGAAAATATTTTTTCTAAAGATATCAAATTTAGAAATAATATTGATTCAATAAACGAATTTTTAACTAGATTTAAGAATTCTATCTGTGTAAAAAATGTTGAGAAGTATAATAATCTTATGAATGATGTTAAATTTGAAAAATTTTTTCAAATATATAAAGACTCTAATTTGATTGGATTAAGAAGTCTTCATGATGATATTGTAGGTAATATTGACGCTAACCAAGTGGATGTTGCACTTTTTTCTGTTAGAAAAGCTATTTTAAAAGTTATATATTTCACGCTATATCATGAAAATATATTTTGTGATAGAGAAAAATGGGCAGTCTTAAAATTTAAAAATCTTAGCAATATTAATGATAAATATAAAGAATTATATGATATTTATTATAAAATGTATTATACTGATTTAAGTAGTGTAGATAAATGTATGAATGACATAAAAGCGTCAATGAACTTTTGTAAGCGTTATTGTGAAAAAATATTGTTGGAGGACTTATTATTATGATAAATAATTTAAATGAATTTGTTAGAAATGAATCTTTAGAGATTAGAAAATTTGGAGAACAGTTTTATTTGACTTGTTCTTCAGCATGTTTTGAGGTCAATGAAGTTGGTGCTGCTATTGTAAATGTTATTGGTAAAGACTTAACATTATTAGAATTATGTGAAAAAATTTCAAGAAAGTATAATTTTGATAGTATTGAAACAATTAAAGATGATGTATTATCATTTATTAATTTTTTAGAAGAAAATAATTTAGTTAGTTATGAACAATAGTTATATATCAATAAAAGAAAACATAAAATTATTTTCTATATTAAATCTAATTATTTTATCTTATATTTATAGAAATAGTTATTTTGTTATATTTTGTATTACTTGGTGTTTAAATTTGGTTATAATTGGTAATGCTAGACGGTTTAAATGAAAAAATAAAATATTTTATTTTTTGAGAATGAGTTTATATTTTACCCCTTATAGTATTCCATATATTATTGGTTATAGAGCTAATTTTAATATAGACTATTTTCTTGTATATTCAATAATAATTATTTTTCTTTTCTTTTCTTTTCTTGGCTGTTTTTAAATAGGAATATAATAAAAATAATGTTATCAGAACAAGTTGTTTATGATACAAAAAAAGGACAAAAGTTTGAATTGCTTTTATTGATATATAATTTTGTAGGCGCATCATTATGTGAAGAATTATATTTTAGATGTTTTATATTGCCTTTTGGTAATAGAGTATTTATGATTTCTTTTTTAACATTGTTAAATTCAGTTTATTTTGTTTTAGCTCACTATTTATTACCTTGGAGCCAAGAATTTAAAAAGAAGGTCATTTAAACCAATTGATTTTTTCTATTATAAATTCTATAATATTCATTTCATCTAAATCTATTTTTTATTGTATAGCTCTACATTTTCTTATTAATAGTATATCTATTTTACGAATTTTTAAGGAGTACGAAAGACATTATATTAATCCAAATAAGTACTATTTTAGTAATAGAAAAAAGTATTATGAAGAATTAGAACTTTAATTTTATATAATTTAGAATATTTTTATTGGTTATAATGTATAATGAAAATATTATTTTTTATAAATAAATTTAAAATCTTTTTAGAATAAAAATATATAATATAAATATTGGTTATATATAGTAATTATTTATATTGTATTGTAAAAGTTTAGAAAGGAGTAATAAAATAATTTGAAAAATATAATATCAATAAAAAATTTAACGAGAATTTATAATATAAAGGAAGGGTTGTTAAAACAAGAAAAAAAGGTAGTTAATGCTGTAAATGATATTTCTTTTGAAGTACAAAAAGGAGAAATTTTTGGCCTTTTAGGACCAAATGGGGCTGGGAAAACTACAATTATTAAGGTTATGACTACGTTGTTAGCGCCTTCATCAGGTGAAGTTAAGATTTTAGGATATGATTCTTTTGGTGAAGAAAAGTATATCAGACCTAGAATAAATTTTATTTTTGGTGGTGAAAGGAGTTTATACTGGAGATTAAGCGCTAAAGATAATTTGCAGTTTTTTTGCGACCAGTATTTAGTTCCTAAGTATAAGCAAAGTCAAATAATAGATACTTTATTAGATAGAGTTGGCTTATTAGAAGAAAAAAATAGAAAAGTTGAAAATTTTTCAAAGGGAATGAAACAAAGACTACAAATTGCTAGATCTCTTATAAATGATCCGGAAATTATATTTTTAGATGAACCTAGTATTGGATTAGACCCAGTAGGCGCTAGGGATTTAAAGAAAATAGTCAGACAGTTATCTGACAGTGGAAAAACAGTCGTACTTACAACTCATTATATGCCTGAAGCTGAGGAATTATGTGATAGAATAGCAATAATTGATAAGGGTAAACTTGTAGAAGTAGAAAGCACTAAAAAATTAAAAGAAAAATATAGTGCTATTTATGGAAAAGATTTAAGCTTAGAAGAAATTTATATTAAAATTGTTGAAGGTGATAAAAATGATTAAATTTAGAGCAATGATATCATCAGCTAAAATACAGTATTATAGTTCTATGGGTAGGAGTATGTTTAAATTTTGTGTTATCGTTCAACCTATTTTAATGGGATTGTTTTTAGGTATGATATATATGAATTCATCAGATTTGGATTTTACAACTTATGCATTAATAGGTAGTGGAATATCGACTTTTTGGTCTAGTATTTGTTTTTCATCAGCTAGTGATATTCAAAGAGAGCGTTGGTATGGAACATTAGAAAATATATATGTAGCACCAATAGGTTTTACTTGGATTATATTTGGCAAGATTATAGGTAATTCTATTGCTGGTGTTTTGAGTATTCTTATAAGCTTTACTACGGTTTTTATAGTATATGGGAGACCACTTGTTGTAGAGTACCCTTTTTATTTTATTATGTCTATATTAATGTTGATTATGTGTTTTATGGTGGTTGGTTTTTTCATGGCTAGTTTTTTTACTTTGTCAAGAAATTCAAGAATACTTATGAACTTTTTGGAATATCCTATATTTATTTTATGCGGATTTTTATTTCCGATAGATTTATTGCCTGAATATTTACAATGGTTTTCATATATTTTAGCTCCTACTTGGGCAATGAAATGCATAAGATTTTCTGTAACGGGCAAAGGAAGTATATGGTCACTTGTTATATTAGTAGCGATTACAGGAGCTTTGTTTTTACTAGCACAGTTAGTATATAAAGAAATTGATAAAAAATGTAGAATAGATGCGACATTAGGAGTGTATTAATGGAAACTTTTCAAAGATTGTTTAGAAATGCTGCCTTTACATATAAAATTAGATTTGGTGCAATTAATTGGAAGGCATATATATTATTTACATTGATTACCCCAGTAATGCAAATGTTTTGTTTTGCCTTATTAGCAAGATATGCAAATGGAGGGAATATTGACTATTGGTTTATTGGGAATGCTTTAGTTTTAACTTATATGAGTAGTTTATTTGGTATGGGAACTCAATTTTCAAATGAGAGAGAAATCGGAACTTTAATTTTGATTATTGCATCACCTGAATCAAAAATAGCAACATTTTTACCACGAACTATTATGTTTACAATAGAAGGTTGCTTAAATGTAATAGTGGGTTATGCTTTTGGTTTTTTGGCTTTTGGCTTTAATATTTCAACAGGACAGTTTTTATCATTATTAGTATTATGTTTCGTTGCAAGTTTTGTTGCAGCTGGATTTGGTGTAATGATTTCATCTCTTGCGTTATTAACAAGAGACTTAAATTTATTATTAAATGTTTCGTCTATGGTTTTATTAGGACTTACGGGTGCGAATTTTTCTTTGGAACGTTTACCTCAGTTTTTACAATTTTTACCTAAAATATTGCCATTAACTAGAAGTATAAAAATATCACATTATATAATGAAAGGGGAAACCTTAATGAGTCATAGTTATTTGATATTTGGTGAAATTTTTATGGGGTTATTACTTATGATATTAGGAATGTTACTATTTAAATTTATAGAAAAAAAAGCCATAAAAAAAGGCACATTAGATTTAATTTGATATTTTAGTATATATTTATACTGAATACTTACTATATATAGAGACTTTAGAGTGTTTTGGAATGATTTATATAATTTTAGGTTTAACTATTAAGATTGGGGAGTAAAGTTCCTCAACCTTTTTTTGTTTAAAAAATAGCAAGTTAATGATATCATAAATTTAATAAATTAAAAATTGTCAATATCAAAATTTATTAAAAAGATAAAAAATGTATTACGATTGTAGTGTTCTATTTGAGAGTAAACACAATAAGATATAAACACTAATAAGAATAGAGATATATTTGTAGAAGTTATAAGGTGGTTAGATAAATTTTTTTAATTTATTTTAAATGTTATATTAATTGATGTTCTTTATAAATAAATTTTAGGATAATAAATAGGTGAATAAGATTTGTAAGCCAATAAAAATAGGAGTTTAAATTGATTTTATAATAATGAAGAATTGAGCGACTCATATTTTTGAGTGAATTTAGTAATATTAATTCTTTTGAAATAATATTGTATCAAAAGTCTTTTAAATAACAATTAAACTAATTGCTTGTTTTCGAAATATAGAATGTATTAATGGAGGTTATAATAGAAATGGATGGGATTTGTTATAATGTATGTAAAGGTATGTATATAATTACTAAAGTCAATTTAACTTTTTACTTGTAAAACAAATTTATATAAAAATCATATATATCTAATAATCCGAGGACTTGACATTTTAAAATGTCGCAGTCCTACTTTTTTATGTTCAAAAATCAAAGAAATGAATAAAAAAAGGAGGACCAAAGGATTTCAGATAATGATAAAGAAAAATATATTTATGTTAAGGGTAAAAAAATATATGTACCTGATGAAGTGTATAGAGCATATAAAAAGGAAATTAATCATGAAGCTCATTTGAAGAGATTAGATAGAAAGCATGGTGTATTTCATTTTGGAGATTTTAATACAAGTGTTGTAGATATTGTGGATAAGAGTGTTGATGTTGAAAAAATTATTGAAACAAAAATGCTACTAGAAGATCTTCATCATGCATTAAACAATTTAAATGAGGAAGAGAGAAACCTAATCAAATTACTGTATTTTGAGGATAAGACTCTCACAGAAGTTGCAAAACAAGGTGATACAAATCCAATGAAAATCAGCAGGCTAAGAAACAAAATTTTAGAGAAGTTGAGAAAACTTATGGATAAGTAAATTGAGTAGAGGACAAGAGAAATAACTCTGTCCTCTATTTTATTAAAAAAATTTTTTCAAAAACATTCAAAAAAGTGTTAAAAGCAGTCTTGAAAGTAAGGTTTATATATAGAGGGACTTTTATACCTCGTTATATATAGATTTGATCTTTGACAACTGAATAGACCAAGACAAGACGTTAACCGCTAGTAGAGCAATTTACGAACTTACGCCAAGATAAACCTGATAGGAAAAATTGGTTTAAATGAATACCTACATTTGTAGAGGATATAAG
>JALEHY010000044.1 GCA_022770425.1 Parvimonas sp.
AAAAAAACGCCTATCTTTAGGGCGTACAAATAATCTTCTTTCATCCAGACTTTAACTGTCGGTATTGGAATTTCACCAATTCAGCTTACGCTCGCAGACTTTTACTGCCGGTGAGGAAACAACCCTCGCCCTGAAGACAAACAAAGTTTAACATAAATGATAAACTTTGTCAAGATTTTTAATTAAAAATATAAATTTAATTTTTCATTTTTTATTTAAAAAAATTCAGACAATTTTAAAACTGTCTGAATTTTTATGCTTTATTGTTTAATGCTTAAGTTTTTTATAAATAAAATCTCCCAATGCTTGTATCAAAGTTACGATTAAAAGTATTATTATTACAGTTATAAACATTATATCATTTTTAAATTCATTATAACCATACTGAATTGCGAAAGAGCCAAGACCTCCTCCACCTATGCTTCCGGCAACCGCCGAAAAACTTACCAAACTTACAAATGATACGGTTATAGCTTGAACAATGTAAGGAAGTGCCTCTTTTATGATTACTTTTCTGATTATTTGAAAAGATGTAAATCCCATTGATTCATACGCCTCTACAACGCCTCTGTCAACTTGTAAAAGTGAAAGTTCCACCTGTCTTGCCATAAAAGGAAAACAACCTATCGAAAGTGAAACTATCGCTCCTTTTATTCCTATTGTACTTCCTCCCAAAAACTTTATAAGCCAAGGAATTGAAGAAACTAAAATTATAAAAGGAATAGAACGTAAAATATTTATTATTTTTGAAAGTATTGAATGAATATATTTGTTTTCTAAAACATTTCCTTTCCCGAGTGAAAACAATAAAACACCAAGAGGTATTCCTATAACAGAGGCGTAAATTCCCGAAAAAAATACCATTATCAAAGTTTCTTTAGTATGTTTTAACAAAAGCGGAAACGTTGAAACAACGTTAGGCAAATAAGAATGTATTAATTCAACAAAACTATCAAAAACTGTACTAAAAACAAATGTCATTATATTTTCCTCACTTTCGTCCCTCTATTCTCTATTTCACAAATAGCATTTTTCGAATTTTCTCCCAAAATTTCAACTATCAAATTTCCAACTTTTTTACCTGATATAAATTCAATACTGCCAAACAAAATATTTACGGAAATATCATATTTTTTTTGAATATCAGATAAAACAGGATCATCAACAAGTTCTCCTGTAAATGAAATCGAAAAAATATTTTCTTTATTTTTTCTTGTCCTTATTACATCATGTATTTCCTGAGAATACAAAGACTCTAAGATAAACTCTTTTGTCGTTTCACAAGTCGGATTTGAAAAAATTTCTAAAATATTTCCGCTTTCAACAACTTTTCCTTTTTCCATAATTGCAATTTTATTACAAATTGACTTTACAACTTCCATTTGATGAGTAATTAAAACTATCGTAACATTCAGTTCCTTATTTATTTTTTTTAGAAGTTTTAAAATTGATTTTGTCGTATTAGGGTCAAGTGCAGATGTTGCTTCATCACAAAGTAAAACTTTACAATCTCTGCTAAGTGCCCTTGCAATAGCAACTCTTTGTTTTTGACCTCCTGAAAGTTCAGAAGGATAGGCTTTTTCTTTATCTTCAAGCCCTACTAAGTTTAAAAGATGATATACTCTTTTTTTTATTTCACTCTTACTGTACTTTTTTGAATTTTTCAAAGGAGAAGCAATATTTTCGTAAACATTTGATGACTGTAAAAGGTTAAAATTTTGAAAAATCATTCCTATAGATTCTCTTTCTTTTAAAAGTTCTTTTTTACTTAAAGATTTTAATTCTTTTCCGTCAACAGTTACACTGCCCTCATCATAAACTTCAAGCAAATTTAAGCACCTTATCAGAGTTGATTTTCCCGCACCGCTATATCCGATTATGCCGTAAATATCCCCTTTTTCAATTGTCAGTGTAACATCGTCAACAGCCTTTAATAAACCTTGCTTAGTTTCAAATTTTTTAGTTACATTTTTTATTTCTATCATAAACTTCTCCTTTTTAAACTTTATGGTAAAACTTCAAAAACAGGAATTGCAGAATTACCGTTTACCTCAATTAACTTATCAATAACATTTTGTTTTTGATATGCCGATTTTACTTTTTGCAAAATCTCATTATCTTTATCTTCGCTTCTAATCGCAATTAAATTCCAATAATTCTTTGCTTCTTCACTCTTAGGGTTCTCTTTTATTATCGCATCATCAAATTTCAAGTTAGCTTTAACCGCAACTCCCGAATTAATAGCAGCTAAACTTACTTCATCTAAAGAACGTGGAATTTGTTGTGCAGTTAATTGTATAATTTCTAAATTTTTCGGATTTTCGATGATATCATCAACTGTCGGCTTAAGCCCTGATTGTTCTTTTAATTTCAAAAGTCCGTTTTCTTGTAAAATTCTAAGTGCTCTCCCGCCGTTTGTTGCATCATTCGGAATGGCAATTTTTGAACCGTTTTGAATTTCATCAACACTTTTAATTTTATTTGAGAAAAATCCCATAGGAGCAACAAGCGTATAATTTAAAATCGACAAATCTAATTTGTGTTTTGCTTTAAAATCTTCAAGATAAATTGAATGTTGAAAAGAATTTAAATCAATTTCTTTTTGTGCAAGTGCAAGATTAGGCTTAACATAATCTTCGAAAACAACAACCTCAAGTTTAATTTTATCTTTTTCCAAATTTTTATTTACAGCGTCCCAAACAGGCTTATCGGGTGCGTTTGTTCCGATTTTCAAAACAGTAAACCCGTCCTTTTGTATTCCTATTGATGATTTAGCTTTATCATCTTTGTTCTCGTTTGAAGTTTTACCTCCACAACCGACTAATAATGTTGCACATAATAACAATGTACTTAAAAATCTTTTTTTCATTTAATTTTCCCCCTATTTTCAGATAAAATTTTTTAGATAAAAAAAGTTCGTCCCTTTGCTTATGCAAAAAGGACGAACTGTTAATTCGCGTTACCACCTTTGTTTATTGACACCTCACGGTTATCAAACTCATCAACTACCAACATAGTCTATCGCTGTATCGGGCGAATCCGGCATTTCCTAACAATTGCTCAGAAATACAACTCAAAGGCCATTTTCATTTAATTTCATTTACCTTGTTTCACCAACCCAAAGCTCTCTACAAAAATCCGTCAAACTACTTTCCTCATCAACGTTTAATTTATCTTGAAATAGATTATACCCGATAAAAAACAACTTGTCAATAGTTTTTCAAAAAAATTTTATACTAAAAATTTATAAAAAATTTAATTTCACTGTGTACATCATTACATAATTAAAATAAAATTAACAC
>JALEHY010000056.1 GCA_022770425.1 Parvimonas sp.
GAAAACAACAAGTCGATGTTTACTTTAATTTTATAGGAAATATTCAATTAAATAAAAATGAAAAGAGTTAGAGGCTGCTGATTTAAACTATTGATTTTCATAAGATGATATGGTAAACTATAATTAACCAAAGAAAGAAGGCTAAATAATGAAAAATAGAATTGAAGAATATAGAAAACCATTAGGTCTATCACAACATAGACTAGGTAAAAAAATTGGAATATCAAGAACAAGTATTAATAAAATAGAAACAGAAAAAACTATCCCCAGTCTAAAAAAGGCAAATGATATTGCAAATGCTTTAGGAGTTTGTATGTATCAGATTTTCGATTTAGATGGAGAAGAAACATATAAATGTCATAAGTGTGACTGTTGTTAAGACTTATATGATTATATTTAGTAAAAGGTAGGTGAAATTTATGAACTATAATAATCCTCAGAGGTACAAAAATGGAGATTTATTACTTTTCGATGAAGAGTTTAACAATTTATTAAAATAAAATCGAAAGGGAGGAAATCTAAATGTTAAAGAAAAAACTAGTTGCTACAGGTTTAGCAACGATGATGATTATTGCGTCTATGATAGCGATGCCAGTAAATGTTTTTGCAGCTGATAATATTAATGACCAGCAAGTTGAAGAAAATATATCTTTTGAAATTAGAGATACTAACGATTTAGCTGTGCTTTCAGAAGAATTAGATAAGTTTATTGCACAAAATCCCCACAGCACAGAGTTTGAACAAGAACAACATCTTATTTCTTTTATGAAAAATGGTGGACTTAATCGTGTTTCTTTAAGGAGCATAGGTGATTATTTACCTGGTTATAATAGTTTAAATTCTGCTGAGAGAAAATTAGCTCTTGCACATCCGATTCAAGCGGTAAAGGTTATAATGCTGGGAATAGTGCTACATCGCAAACTATTGAAGTTTATGGGAAAAACGGTTGGCAAGATAATTCTGATGCTTTTAGACATTGTTTGTGGAATGCATTAATGAAACAATCAATAGGAGAGTCAGCAGCAGAACAATGGGCTACAGCTCACGAATATGATTCTAGTGGAATTGATAAAACTATGGATTTGCATAACAATAGTGTTGGAAGAAGTATAGACGTTTCAGGAAAATCATTATCGAGTATTGTTAGTTCAGTTAAGTCAAAAGTAAGAAATGGATATTGTAGACGAATTGTAAATGGTTCATTAGTTGCAACAAACGGTGAAGGTATGTAATTTGTATTTAATCGAGACAGCGATTTTTCATGCGCTGTCTCTAATTTATATAACAGAGGGGAATGAATTTTCAATATGAAAAAGAAGGAAATTATCATTTTTATAATTTTTTTAATATATACAGTATTAGGATGTAGTTATGTTTTTTTCTCGCGTAGCAAGTTAAATAATGTACTTTCAACAAAATTTGGGTTTGCTCATTTGTACTCTTTTTCTACATTGATAGGATTTATGATGATAATTTTTTCGATATTGATGATCTCAATATCAATATTTAGAAATGGTTTTAAATTGAAAACTGATGTTGCAAATATAATTTTAATGGGCACTTTGATTTTTTCTATATTATTTATTTATTTTGGAATGGATAATAAAAAAATCGAAGCACAACATACAGATAATAGAACAATAAAATTGGTTGAATGGAATGTAGCTAACAATATAAACGAAAAAAACATTCAAGATATTTTTGGTAAATTTGATGCTGATATAGTAGTATTTCCGGAACTGGACGGATACGAAAAAGGAGATATGTCTAATAAAAGATTAGCTAATTTATTTAAACAAGCGAATGTTGATTTTGAAAAGTATGTGGCATATGTATCAGAACCAACAGAAGGAAGTATAGCACCCGTTACAATTGTAATAAAGAAAACTTTTGGGAAATATAACATTTACAATAAAACTCCGATGACAAGATTTGGAACGTTGTACCTATCATCAACGTCAAAAAATAATCCGGATATTATTGGATTACACACAGCACCTCCGCTTCCAGGACTAATGAGCTTATGGCAAAGAGACCTAGATTTAATTGCAGCAATTTCTAATAACAATCAAGATTCAATAATAATTGGTGATTTTAATGCGACGATGAAACATGGAAACCTTAATAATATTAAAACACACATAGATATTTTGGAATATGCCGCAAAACTTAATTCGGGAACATGGAACACAAAGATTCCATCAATTTTTAGAGTAAGAATAGACCATATTTTAATACCGAGAAATAAATATAATGTGAAAAGTGTAGAAATTAAAAAGTATCCAAATTCAGATCATTTGTGCGTGTTTGCTGAAATACAAGAATAAAAATACGATTACATTATAAGAATAGCGACTAAGAATAAATCTTAGTCGCTATTCTTTGTTCAAAAAACAGAAAGAGAGGAAAATAAAATGAAAAATATAGATGAAAAAATTTTAATGACAGAAGAAGAGATTAAGCAGTTACAAAACAAAAGAAAAAAACTCATCAGTCAACAGAAACAGGAATAACGAAAAAAGAGAGATAGACGCCTTTATGAAAAAGGAGTAGTCTTTGAAGTATATTTACCTAAAGCAAGGATTTTACAAAAGATGAATTTTATCAGCTAATTACGTTCACAAATATCAAAGAATCAGTCAATCAAAAAACGCTAAAAATTATAGAGAAGCGAGAAAAAACTGAAAATCAAAATACAGAAAACCAAGAGGAATAAAGGAACATAAAGGAATAGTCCCTTGTTTACAAGGGTGCACTTATACACCTTAAAGGTGTGTGCGTTCTCTGAAGGTGTTTAGCAGAGGGCATATCAGCTAAAGCTGATACATGGGAGCTACATTCCACTACGGAAATAAATTTTCTATCCCTTGTGTACTTCCTAAAAGAAAAGCAAACAGGAAGATTTTTATAACGAACATACCGCAAGTGCAAGAAAGTACCTGAAAGAGCATTTAGGAGAAAGTAAAACCTTAAATATATCTAAACGGAAATCAGAAGTTGGCAATATGAAGAAAGAAAAAAATAGCCTATATAATCAAATATTAGATATACGAGAAGAAGTTAAACAGGCAGAAAAAGTTAAGACTTGTATAGGGCAATTATATGAAAATTCAAATGAACTAACACGGATAAATCGGAACGAGTTAGAAATATAATTTATGTAAAGGAAGCTTGACAAAAATAGTGATAGTAGATATAATGATAATGTAAAGGAAACTTTACGAAAGGAGAGCGATGCATTTGAAAAACAAATTAGATGAATTAAGAAAGCTTAAGGGCTTAACTCAAGAAGAATTTGCAAAAGAATTAAGAGTTTCGAGGCAGACTATTAGTGCGATAGAAAATGGTAAATATAATCCATCTTTAGATTTAGCATTTGAGATAGTACTATATTTTAACATGACAATAGAAGAAGTCTTTACTTATGAAAAGGAGGAAAATTATGAAAAAAAGTAATCTAATTTATGGTTTGATTTATACTATCTTAGCTGTAATATTCTTGTGTGCAGCCATTGCATTTGATAATAAAATGTCAGGTATATTTTATGGAATGACAGGTGCTTTAGGAGCCAACGGTATCTTTACAATAATTCGATATTTTTATTGGAAAAAGAATAAGGAAAAGTATCAAGAAAAATTAGAAATTGAAGAAATCGAACAGAATGATGAATTAAAAAAAAAACTTAGAGATAAAGCAGGAAAATATACTTATTGGATTGGAATGCTGATTATAGCTCTATCAATTATGGTTTATTCTGTGCTTGGTGCTTTGAATATAATGGATACAGAACATATTGTAATTTATTTAGGAGCATATTTGATTAGTCAAGTGTTTATCGGTGTCATAATTTTTAATCATCTATTAAAAAAATACGACTGATAAATCCTTAAATTAAAATTATCTTGTGTAAACAGTAAATCAAAAAAGGTTTACTGTTTTTTCTTTGTATAAAAAGTGGAAAAGAGGACTTATGGAGGAAGAAAAAAGAGAAAAGGAGTGTGATTATAATTATAGGTATGTGAAAAAATTAAAAGATAGAAAAAATATAAGAATTAACTTAAACAAATTAAACTGAACAAGGAATATTTTCATTGTTGTAATCGGAGGACTGTATACATCAAAGTGTAGAGGTCCTCCTTTTT
>JALEHY010000001.1 GCA_022770425.1 Parvimonas sp.
ACTTAACTATAGAGATTATTATAACATAATAACTTGACAGTTTATGTCATATTAAAAAACTTCTCTCCTTTAACTTATGTGGCTAAATCAGTTGTGTAATTTAAGAATTATTCTTTGATAACCGTTTTATGCTCATACTCCATAAAAACCGACTTTGACAATAATATTGTTGTTAAAAAACCAAAAGATAATAACCTATTATTTGTCAATGCTCAGACTATTGTAGTAACAAAAAAAGATTTCAGTAAATTATTTTTATTTTACTTGAAATCTTTTTATTTCAGTTTTTTATATTATTTTAATAGTTGAACACACAGGTACAATCCATTTACAATTCTATATGAGATACAAAATTTCACTCACTCAATTTATCAATGTTAAATCTACTGCCACTCTTTTCTCTTCTATTTTTACATCATCAATAGAAACCTGCTTTTCAAACATAAATTTATCTGTTCTTATAAAATCTAAATTTTTATCAAACCCTAAATTAAAATCATCAGTTATTAAATTAACTGTTTTTTTGTCTTTACTAATATAGAATTTTTCAAATTTATAATCTTTATAATTACAATATTTAACTATCTTATAAACATCCATTAAATCTTTCTTACTAACTTCTAATTTATGAACTTTAAAATTAACTCTTAACCCATTAATTTTTTTAAAATTGTATAAGTAATACCTTTCTTTTATTTTATATACTTCAAATTTAATATTATCAATTATAGTTTCTCCAATGTAATATGAATTATCAAATAAATCATCTTCATAAAATTTATAGTCAAAAGTAATTGGTTTTTTTAATACATATCGGTTTAAACAATCAAAACCCAATAAATATGTACTCATCAAAAAAAGAATAAAGATAGGTACGATAATAATCAGTCCAAATATCCGTACATTCGTTAAAGAATTAAAATCTTGTAAATTATAGTAGATGTGGCATTAAAACCAAGTTTTCAAATTGATATCCTACAGCTTCCATTGCAAATGCTTCATCCTTTACTGTAATTGCAAGAAAGTCCATCGCACCTTTTATAGTTCCATATGTTCCAAGTTGAAGATTTTTTTCACCTGTATTTTTGCTGATATGTTGAACATGAACATTTATGCCGAAAGGATTTGTCAAAGTTTTACTAAAATCCATCAGCTTCTTTTTATCTTCGTCAGTTAATGATCTTGCTTCAAAACTTCTGATACTGACACGTTTTCTTACAGCTTGTTCAACATCAATTTGCAGTTGATTCACTTCTTTAAATTCCATTTATATTTTTCCTTTCCATAAGCTATTTAGTTTAATTTATTTATTATATATTTTTTTCTATTACTAATTCATTTCCTTATCTTTGGTTATTATACTATCAATGATGATAACAGTCTTTCCTTTAGAACGTCCATTATCAACCTTGTTTAATGCCCTATTCACTTCTTCAAATGTATAAACAGTATCAATTGACGGCTTGATTTTTAGTGTTTCAAATATATTCGCTACTTCTTGCAGCTGTTTTCCATTAGATTCTACGAAAATAAAGTCATAAGTAACACCATATTTCGCTGCCAGCTTATCAAACTTATGACCAACAATACCAAATAAAATCTGTTTCCATTTCGGCAACTTCATTCTCTTTGCAAACGCTCCGTTTGGCATTGCTCTTAAAGATACTAATTTTCCACCTTTTTTCATTATCTTCATTTGCTTTTCAGTTTCGTTTCCACCAAGAGTATCTAATACATAATCTACATCAGAAAGAGTATTAACATAATCTTCTTTTTTATAATCAATAAATCTACTTGCACCTAGTTTAAGCACTCTATCTCTATTTGCTCCACTTCCATTAGTTATAACTGTTAATCCCTTTGCTTTAGCAATTGGAATAGCCATGGCACCAACACTTCCTGTTCCACCAGAAATAAAAATTGTCTTTCCACTTTCAGCCTTCATCAAATCAAGAGCTTGCATAATTGTAAGTGCTGTTAAAGGCACTGCTGCAGCTTCAACATCTGAAAGATGATCCGGTACTAATGCAAGTGCATTTTCATCTACTGATAAATATTCTGCAAATGATCCAATTTTATCAAGCGGAAGTCTTGCAAAGACACGATCTTTAACTTTAAACTTTGAAACCCTTTCTCCAACTTCCTCAACAATTCCAACAAACTCATTACCTGCAACAACCGGTAATTTATATGGAACTATCATTTTTACTTCACCACGTGGAATCATATTATCCAATGGACTTACTCCTGCCGCTAAGACCTTTATTAAAACATCTTTTTGTCCTATTGATGGTTTTTCAATATCAACTAACTTTACCGAATTACTATTCTTATTATACTTTTCTACTTGTGCTGCTCTCATTTTTCTCTCCTATTTATTCTTTTTATTATAAATCTTATACATATCATCAATTAATGATTTAAGTGTTAAACTTTTTAAATTTAAAATTAACTGTCTTTCTGACTCTTCAAAAATAGGCGATAAAACCTCTTTAATATTTGCTCCAACTGGGCACTCTTGATTTGCTGTATCATGAATATGAAGTATTTCCTTCTCCGGATATACAGCTAAATAAATTTTATCCAAAGTTAATTCATTTGCATTTTCTTTTAAAATTATTCCTTTCTTACCTTGTTGACTTTCAATAATATCTGCTTCCTTCAACAATGCAAGAATTTTTCTAATGTGGCTTGCATTTGTGCCCACACTCTTTGCTAAAAGTTCTGATGTAACTACATCTGTAGTTTCTTCTATATACACTAAAATATGAAGTGTAATTGAAAATTTTGTATCCATATTTTTATTTCCTCTCTTATCACTATGTATATAGCATAACATGTACCTACATCAAATACAAGTGCTTTTTTATTTTTTTAAAAATTTTTTTAATTAAACTTTAAAAATGTTTATTTTAAGGTATTTATAAAAATAAGAACCACTTTTTTCACGATGCTTCACATTGTGTGGGTTTCTAGGAATCTTGTTGTTTCACAATAAAAAAGACCTAATCCAAGTTATAATTATTTTAAAGTATATAACTTGAATAAGTCTTTTTTAAAAAATTATTTCTTCCTCTTTGATTCTTGCATTAATTTTACTAATCTATCTGCAATCATATTACGAGACTCACTCATCCTAAAAGAAGCAATTCTACTCAATGTTCTACCATATAATTTACTATGTCTTTCAAAAATTTTATCTACAGTAGAAGTCATTCTATCTTGGAATTCTTCTTCCAGTTCAGCAATATTTCTTTGGAAATTAGTCAATCCTGAAACTGTAAGTGTAAAATCAGAAGAATGTATAGCCAGTAAAACTACAGCAAGCGCTATTGCAAAATTATTTGGAATTGTCACATAAATTTTTTTAAAAAGCGGAATAAAAAATTCCATTATGATAATTACTCCAATACCAAAACCAACAGAAGTAATCGCACAAGTCCTTCCATTTATATTAAGTGGCATATCACTGTAATCCCACCATCTAGCATGAAACAATTTTTCAAGTACATATGATGTTGGATATTCTAATACCATACTAGCAACAAATCCCATAATAAATATTTGCCACCATGATAGATGAGAAATTTTACCCATTGAAATAAGATCATAAAAGGCCAATCCTAAAATTGAACCAAAACCATAAATCGGACATAATGGTCCATATAAAAATCCACGATTTTGCCATTTTCTTGCATCAATTGTACAATAAATACTTTCCCATACCCAACCTAAAAAACTAAAAGCAAAATATGCATTCAAATATCTAATTAATTCCATAATACTCCTTAAACTGTTATAATCTTTAAATATAACTATACTTAACTATTACTTCTTTTTTACTAAAATTTATGTCTAACACAATCAACCATAAAGCAAGAATACTCAGGATATAGCTTTAATTTTCCCTCAGGTCTTGAAGCGCCAATCTTGATTTTAGAAATCATTTCTTCAAAATTTCTTTTATCCTCTTCCCAACTAGCAATAGTTTCCTGTTTCTCTTTCTCACTGTCATAATCTTCATCAGCAATAGCTTCATTTATAGCTTCTTCAAAATATTTTTGATTCTTTTCTTCAAGACTAAAAAATCTTTCCTTTTGATTTTTTAACCATAGAACATAAAAATATTCTTCCCATTCTGCGATATAATAGTATTCAACACAATCTCCACAAAGGTTTAAAAATATATCATACTCTTCAAGCGCATAATAGACATCAATAATTTGGTCTTCTGAAACATCATCTGTATTTAGATTATATTTTAAATCTTGTCCAGGTTTTACTTTCTCTACATAAGACATTGCTTCATCTTTGTTGCCAAGACACACTTCACAATAAGC
>JALEHY010000025.1 GCA_022770425.1 Parvimonas sp.
TTCTTTCTTTCTTGTCAATTTATTTAATGCTTTAACCATCATAAATATACAGAATGCAATAATTAAGAAATCAATAATATTTTGAATAAATGCACCGTATTTAAAAGCAACTTCTTGAATTTTTTTTGCTTCGTCTCCTGCCTTTAAAACTATTTTTAGATCACTGAAATTTATTCCTCCTGTAAGCATAGAAATCAGTGGCATAAGAACGTCATTAACTAATGAAGTAACAATCTTACCGAATGCTCCACCTATAATAACACCAATGGCCAAATCCATTACGTTTCCCTTTAGAGCGAACTCTTTAAATTCTTTTAACATACACATCCTCCTTGTGTTATAATATTAGTATATATTTATACAGATTATATATACCCACATTTATTGTATTAAACAGTTAAGGAGAGAAAATGAAAAAAATAATTGTAAGTAACAAAGCAAGTAATAAATTTTTCAGTTTGCTTGAGAATTTGAAGTTAGATTTTGTAAAAAGTATTGACAATAAAAATTTTAATTTAAATTACTTAGATCATCCTGATATAAGCGTTTTTTCTTTTGAAGATAAAGTTTATGTTGAAAACAGTGTTTATAATTTCTATGCTGAAAACTTAAAAGGAGTAGATGTTCAAAGCGTAAATGTAGAAACTTTTAAAAATAAAGAAACTGTTTTGAATATTGCATATAATGATGAGTATTTTTTTCATAATGAAAACTTTTCAGATAAAGAAATTTTTTCAAAATTATTGAAAAGTAGGAAATATGTAAAAATAAATCAAGGTTATGCAAATTGCAGTATGATTTGTTTTCAAAATTCCGTTATTACAAGTGATGAAGGAATTTATAAATGTCTTTTAGAAAATAAATTTAAAGTTCATTTAGTAAGCACAAACGGAATTTTTTTAAATGGATATAAAAATGGATTTATAGGCGGAACTTGTGGCTTTATAGAAAAAGACAAATTACTTTTTTATGGAGATGTGACAAAATATATAGATTATGATATAATAAAAAAAGTAGCTGATAAAGAGAAAGTAAAGTTAATTTTTCCTAAAGATGAACCATTTGTTGATTTAGGAGGAATTATTTTAGTAGGGGGAAAGTATGGGAATTATAAAGCCTAATAATGTTGTTGGTACTATGGAACTTTTGCCAAGCGAACAAATTTTATTTGATGATATTAAAAATACAATAGAAAATGCATTTAAGGCCAGTGGTTTTTTGCCTATAGATACACCTGTATTTGAAAAAAATGAGGTTTTATTTGCGAAAGGTGGAGGAGAAACCACAAAACAAATTTTTAAAATTGATTCTGAAAGCAAGGATATTTCCTTAAGATTTGATTTGACTGTTCCTTTGGCAAGGTATGTAGCACAACATTTTTCTGATTTGAATTTTCCTTTTAGAAGATATCATATTTCGAAAGTTTATAGAGGAGAAAGAAATCAAAAGGGAAGATACAAGGAATTTTATCAATGTGATATTGATATAATAGGAAACGGAAAACTTGACATCAGAAATGATGCAGAACTTCCATTTATAATTTATCAAATTTTTTCAAATATTATTAACGATAAATTTTATATAAATTTCAGTAACCTGAAAGTGATAAACGGATTTTTTGAATATTTGGAGATTGAAAACAAGTCAGAAATTTTAAGAATAATTGATAAAATCGAAAAAATAGGAAAAGAAAAAGTTTTAGATGAGCTTTTTGGATTAGGGATTTCATTAGATAAGATTGAAAAAATATCAGATTTTTTAAGTATTTCCGGAGAAAATTCAAATATTTTAGAAACTTTGGGGAAATTTGATATAGGAAATGAAGAGTTTTTTGTGGGAGTAGAAGAATTAGAGAAAGTTTATGAATATATGAAACTTTTCGGAGTGCCTGAGGAGTGTATGAAAATAAATCTTTCCATAACAAGAGGATTGGATTATTATACAGGAACGGTTTATGAAACTTTTCTTGAAAGTTACAAAGAACTTGGAAGTATTTGTTCAGGAGGACGTTATGATAACCTTGCGAGCAATTACACTACGCAAATTTTACCGGGAGTTGGTATTTCAATAGGACTTACGAGATTGTTTTATCAACTTTTAGATAAGAATCTTTTTAAAAATACAAAAGATAAGATGATAAATGCTTTAATTATTCCTATGGAAAATTGTTTTGATTATGGGATAAAGCTATTGAATTTATTGCGAAATAATGGTAAAATAGTTCAAGTGTATTTTGAAGATGCAAAGATGAAGAAAAAAATTTCCTATGCCGATAAATTGAATATACCGTTTATTATAATTTTAGGTGAAGATGAAAAAGAAAAAAATCTTTACACTTTGAAGAATTTACATACGGGAGAACAGGTAACCGTATCGTATGATGAATTGATAAATTTAATATAGACGTTGAAGTAACAAGTACAATTTTAAGCGCTTTAAGAGAGAGTGAAACGAGGCTGAGATTTCACTTAAGAATGCTGTTTTTGGAAAACTAATACGGAGTCTTTAATCAATTGAGAAGTAATTAGGGTGGAACCACGAATCTTCGTCCCTACAAGTTTTTGTAGTGATGAAGATTTTTTTATTGTAAAAAATTTAGGAGGTAGTTAAAATGTTAAAAGTTATTTTTCCTGATAATTCTGTACATGAATTTGAAAAAGGAAGTAAAATTTTAGATGTTGCACTTAGTATTTCAGAAGGCTTTGCAAGAAATGTTTTGGGAGCGGTTATTGATGATGAAAAAATACAAGGTCTTAGTGAGGTTTTAGAAAATGACTGTAAAATTAAGTTTGTAAAATTTGATGATAAAGAAGGAAAAGAGATTTTCTGGCATACTTCAAGTCATCTTATGGCTCTTGCAATTCAAAGACTTTTTCCGGACACAAAGTTTGGAATAGGGCCTGCAATAGACAATGGATTTTATTATGATTTAGATTCGGAACATAAATTTACACCGGAAGATTTGATAAAAATTGAAGATGAAATGAAAAAAATTGTTAAAGAAGGCTTTTCGGTTGAACGAAAAGAAGTCAGTCGTGAGTATGCGTTAAATTACTTTAAAGAAAAAAATCAAGACTATAAAATTGACCTTATTGAAGGATTTGATGAAGACGCAAAACTTTCATTTTATGAATTAGGGGAATTTACCGACCTTTGCAGGGGACCTCATCTTGTTGATATAAAAAAAATAAAAGCTTTTAAACTTCTTAGTATTGCAGGAGCTTACTGGCGAGGTAGCGAAAAAAACAAAATGCTTCAAAGAATTTACGGAATAAGTTTTGAAAAGAAAAAGGACTTGGATGAGTATCTTGAATTCTTAGAAGATGCAAAACAAAGAGATCACAGAAAAATCGGAAAAGAACTTGGAATTTTTATGATTAGTCAAAATGTAGGAACAGGTCTTCCGTTTTGGTTACCTAAAGGTGCAACTATAAGAAGAGTTGTTGAAAGGTACATTGTTGATAAAGAAATCGAATGTGGGTACAACCATGTTTATACACCAATCCTTGCAAATGTTGATTTATATAAAACTTCAGGACATTGGGATCATTATCAAGACGGAATGTTTCCGCCTATGGATTTAGGTAATGGAGAAATGCTTGTTTTAAGACCGATGAATTGTCCTCATCACATGGAAGTTTATAATAATGAAGTACACAGCTACAAGGAATTTCCGATAAGAATTGCAGAACTCGGAATGATGCACAGATACGAAATGAGCGGAACTTTATCAGGCCTTCAAAGAGTTAGAGAAATGACTTTAAATGATGCACATATATTTGTTCGTCCGGATCAAATTCAGGAAGAATTTACAAGAGTAGTAAATTTAATGAAATCAGTTTATGATGATTTTAATATTACAAACTATAAATTCAGATTGAGTTACAGAGATCCGAAAAATAAAGAAAAATATTTTGATGATGATAAGATGTGGGATAACGCTGAAACAATGCTTAAAAAATCAATGGACGATTTAGGATATGAATACTTTGAAGCAAAAGGAGAGGCAGCATTCTACGGTCCTAAACTTGATGTTCAAGTAAAAACCGCTATGGGATTGGAAGAAACATTATCTACTATTCAACTTGATTTCTTATTACCTGAAAGATTTGATTTAACTTACGTTGGAGAAGACGGAA
>JALEHY010000029.1 GCA_022770425.1 Parvimonas sp.
GTACTTCAGGAAGAAAAACTTCAACAGTTGGTATTCCTGGAACTGGTTTATATTACACAAATGTAGAAAATAAAAAAACTGCTAAAGGGAAAAATACAACTAGACAAAAATATAATTATGATGATACTCCAATAAATAAAGTATTTGATATTAGAGTTTATACTTGTTTAGCAATATTCTTGGGTGGATTAGGTGTACATAAATTTTATAAAAAAGATTTTAAAAAGGGATTAATATATTTATTATTTTGTTGGACTCTTATTCCTTTTATTTTATCTATGATTGAGGGAATATCGTTAATAATAAAATATCAAAAAGAAAGAAGATCTATTTAGATCTTTTTTAGTTATCTATAAAGGGGGTGTTATAATGAAAAATCCAAACGGCTACGGTTCTATTATTAAACTTTCAGGAAAAAGACGTAATCCATTTGCAATTGTAGTAACAGATGGATTTGATGATAATGGTAAACAAATTAGACGTTACATTTCTTATCATCCTACAAAAAAAGATGCTATGATTGCACTCGCAGACTATAATGCTAATCCTTATGATTTAGAAAAATCAAATATTACCTTAAGGCAATTATTTGATTTATGGTATAATCAAAAATTTAAAAAAGAAATAAATGTTGAAATTACAAAAAATATGATTTCATACAAAGCAGCATTTTCGCATTGTAAAAAATTTGAAGAAAAGCCTTTTTTGGATTTAAGAGCAACACATCTTCAAGAAATCATTGATAATTGCCCTGCAGGTTATCCTACAAAAAAGAAAATTAAGACTTTATTCAATCAATTATATGATTTTGCAAGATTTAAAAACTTAAATATTAGGGATAAGTTTAACGAACTTGTAAAAGTAACAAACGATCATAAAGCTAGAAAGAAATTTCCATTTTCTGAAAATGAAATTGCAATTTTATGGGACAATGTAAATGATAAGTTAAACTTGGATATAGCTTTAATTTTGATTTATACCGGATTTAGAATTTCAGAGTTATTAAATATTGAAACTGAAAATGTAAATCTTAAAGAAATGTATATTAAAGGTGGAATGAAAACAGAAGCAGGTATTGATAGAATTGTACCAATTCATCATAGAATTTTACCTTTTATTGAAAACAGATATGATGAGAATAATAAATATCTAATTGTAAATAAATTTGATAGAAAATTCCAATATTCTAATTTCAAAAGAGAGTTTTGGGAAAGATGGATGAAAGAATTTAAAATGAAGCATTCTCCACACGAAACAAGACATACAACAGCTACACTTTTAAAAAAATATAATGCTGATGAACTTTTTAGAAGAAGAATTTTAGGACATGCGGTAACCGATACAACCGATAAATTTTATACACATGAAACGTTAGAACAGTTACAAAAAACAATAGAACTATTACCTTGATAGAGTGAGTTATCACTCTATTTTTTATTGTAATTTTGTATGCTACCTGTATGCTACTTGTATGCTATTAATAAGTTTTTATACATTTTTTAGCTTTTTAAAACAATTTAAACAATAAAAAAGTGTTGAAAAATGCGTATTTTCCAACACTTTGAAATTCTTTGTCTTATCTTTTTGAGAATTGTGGGCTTCTTCTGGCTTTTTTAAGACCATATTTCTTTCTTTCTTTTTTACGAGGATCTCTTGTTAAGAAACCAGCTCTTTTTAATACCGGTCTTAATTCTTCAGAAACTTCTAATAACGCTCTTGCTATTCCGTGTCTTATAGCACCGGCTTGCCCCGTAAATCCGCCACCTTTTACGTTTACATAAACGTCGAATTTACCAAGACTTTCTGTAACTTCCAAAGGTGATTTAGCAGTTACTTTTAAAGTATCATAATCAAAATATTCGTCTATATCTTTTTTATTAATAACAAATTTTCCATTTCCAGGAGTTAAAAAAACTCTTGCTACAGAAGTTTTTCTTCTACCTGTTCCTAAATATTGAGTTGCCATGTTATATCTCCTTTCTATTCCTATTTATTTAATGTTAAAACTTCAGGTTGTTGAGCTTCATGATTGTGTTCAGGACCTGCATATACTTTTAATTTTTTGTACATTTGTCTTCCTAATGTATTTTTTGGAAGCATTCCTTTTACAGCAAGTTCAATAACTTTTTCCGGTTTTGTTTGTAACATTTTTTCATAAGAAATAGATTTTAAACCATTAGCATATCCGGTATAGTATCTATGTTCCTTTTGTTGTAATTTGTTTCCTGTTAATTTAACTTTTTCCGCATTAACAACAATAACGTAATCTCCCATATCGAATGACGGTTGAAATCTAACATTTTTCTTTCCTCTTAAAATTGAAGCAACTTCTGTTGCAAGTCTACCCAAAACAACATCTTTTGCATCAATAACATACCATTTACGATTAACATCGCAAGGTTTTGCTACATAACTTTTCATTTCTTCCTCCTTAGTTCTTTTTACAATATTGGGTTATTTAGACATCGCTACCCAGCGATTTTGTAGGCGGGGATTTCTTAATCGCAACCCCGACTGCTTTGCGATTTGATATTGTAAAAAGACAAGGCTTTTTAAATATCATTGTATCAAAAAGATACTAAGAAATTATATCATAAAATTATATAAAAATCAACACCATTTACAAAATTTTTTAATTATAAATAATTGATGTGAGACCAAGGATACAAAAAAAGAGAATATCCTGTATAATTAAAACAACAAAAAAATTAACTAGAAAGGAACTCTCTTTTATGAATAATATTATATCACAAAATCAAGAAATTATAAAACACAACCAACGTTA
>JALEHY010000050.1 GCA_022770425.1 Parvimonas sp.
CTTAATAAATTACGAAATCTGATAATTAAATATATCTCATTAATTTATTTTTTAAATAAAAAAACTCACAGCATAGTAGCTAGTGAGTAAAAAATAAGCCGAATATTTTTCGCAAAATAATAGTTTTGCGAAAAAAGGATAATTTTAAAAATAATAAATCAAAAAGTGTCTTGTTTTTTGTTTAAATATTTAATTCATCATTTAAAGTGTTTTTTAATAATTGACTAAAGTTTATTTTTTTTGCTTTACCTAATTCAATTTAACTTATCTGAATTTATTAAACTTAAATCTCAATTTTCAAAATTATTATTGAATGCTTAAATAATACATAAATGCAAGAAAATGAATTTATCCCCTATTTTTAAAAACTCAAGGATATTTTGCAAAATTTAGTTAAAAAAGTATTTACTAAAATCTTTAATTATTATATAATTATTTAGCATTATAACACGAAAGGGGGTGAAATTAATGTCCTCTGTCGAAGCTATAATTTTTTTAACGTTGTTGATTGCGTTATTGAAATTGCTTAAAAATTTTAAATAATCAACATAAAAAGCAAGGTCTGACCACCTTGCTTTTTTACTTGCATTCTAACACGTGAGATGAAAAATGTCCTCTAAAAATTCTAATCTCAACTATATAATACCACAAATCATAAAAAAGTCAACACTTTTTTAAAAAAAATTTGTTGTAATTATATATTAATACTATATATATATATATCTTTATTATAAACTATTTTATATTTTTAATCAATACTTTTGTCTAAATTTTTACTCTTATAATAAATTTTAAAATTAATTTTTTATATTTTCTCATATCACTTATCGTTTATTTCATTTTCCTTAAAATTTACATTTTTAATAAATAAAAAAGTTAGAGGTGATTTATCCACTCTCTAACTTTTTTTTATTTTATTATTTATTTTTTAACTTCTGTTGGAACAACTATTTTTCCTGAAGCTATTTCTTTCTTTAATTCTTCAACTTTTGATTTTAATTCAGCAGGAATTTTAATCTTTAATTTATCTTCCTTTCCATAAGCTATATCAACACCATTTGTTTTTAAAGAAAATTCTATTGTAGTACCACCAGCAAATTTTCCGTCAGCTAAATCCTTACCAACACTTTTAATTGCTTCGTTTACTTTTTTTATTGTTGATGCAA
Organism: Parvimonas sp.; assembly: GCA_022770425.1. Classification (GTDB taxonomy): domain Bacteria; phylum Bacillota; class Clostridia; order Tissierellales; family Peptoniphilaceae; genus Parvimonas. Next base: position 1,167 of record JALEHY010000050.1, read on the forward strand.
TTACATATTCAGGAGCTAAATATGATTGATCTCTATCTACACCAAATACAAATTTATCATTTTCTTTAGCAGATTCTATAACACCTGTTCCTACATTTCCTGCAGCGTGGAAAATAATATCAACACCTGAAGTATACATACTGTTAGCTATTGCTTTTCCTTTTGTTGCATCAGTAAAACTATTAGCGTATTGATCAACTATTTCTACTTTTTTGTTACTATCTTTTGCCGCAAGTTCAACACCAGCTCTAAATCCTGCTTCAAATTTTTTAATTAATGGAGATTCTTCCCCACCAACAAACCCAACTTTGTTTGCAGTAGTTAATGTTCCAGCAATATATCCTGCCAAGAATGAATTTTCGTGATCAGCAAATGCAGTACCAACAACATTCTTAGGAGTATCAGCTCCATAACTTGAGTCAATGATTACATATTTTTGGTTTGGATTAGCTTTTGCAGCAGCTAACATATCTTTTGCTAGCGCAAAACCTATACAAGCAATTAAATCATTTTCAGCATCTAATGAGTTTTCAAGATTTGTCTTATAATCTGATTGTTGTTTACTTTCAATATAACTTATCTTAGCTATACCTTCTTTTTCTAATTCTTGTAATCCTTCATAAGCAGATTGGTTAAATGATTGGTCATTAACACCACCAACATCTGTAATCATTCCATACTTAATTACTTTTTTGTCTGATTTTTGTTCAGTCTTAGTTTCAGTTTCAGTTTTCTTTTCTTCTTTAGGTTTTGAAGAACAACCTGTTAAAATCATAGCACCTACTAAAAGTGCAGAAAGAGTTTTTTTAAATTTCATATAATCCTCCTAAAATTTATTTTATTCAAACATTATTATATATTAAAACTTATAAAAATTCAATACTTTGAACACTAATCTCCTATCAACCCTGAATTATTTTCATTAGTTGTACGTTTTTCTTTATCTTTGATTAAAGTTTCGTTATTTTTTTCTTTGTTTTCTATATATTGTCCAACAATATCTCTAACTATAGGTCCACAGTATGGTCCCGCTCCACCTTGAAAAATAACTGTGGCTATTGCAATTTCAGGATTTCTATATGGTGCAAACGCAACCGTCCAAGCATAGTTGTCATAAAGTTCTCCAGTTACAGGGTTAGAGCCGCTTCTTTGTGCCGTACCGGTTTTATTACCAATATCAATAGGTAATTCTTTAAATATATTTCCGTTTTCAGACGTTTTTGATGCCATATTCATACCATCCAAAACATACTGCAAATTTACAGGATTAAAAGAAGTTTTTTCTGTTTCAGGATTATTCTCAAAAGTTATTTCTTTATTATCATAAGTTAAAATCTTATCTATTACAGAAGTTTTTACTTTTTTGCCACCATTTGCAAAAATCGCCATTAATCTTGCCATTTGAATTGGAGTATAAGAGTTTTGTCCTTGACCTATTACTGTATTAAGAGAATCCGCATTTGACCAATAGGCTTGATTTAAGTAATCGTATTTTATTATATCAGCAAGAGATGCTTTATTGTTTGATACAGGCACTTCCGCTTCTAAATTCATTTCTTTCAACCTATTAATTACTTCCGTTCTTGAAGGTATATCCTGTTCATCAGTCCAACTTACTATTTTATCAACAATTTCGTTGAAATTATAGTCATCCTTATTTTTGTTGCTTGGAACATATTTTTCAATTTCTGCTTCCAATTTTGTTTTCATTAAATATTTTGTTAATGATTTTTTTGTATTAGGATCAGGAACTACACCTTTATTTTCTCGAGGAATATTAATTTCAATTCCTGTTCTTTCTCCCAATCCAAGCTCTGTAGCAGTTTTAACCAAATCTTCAACTTCAAGTTTTACACCGGTTGGCTGATTATTATTAGGATTTTTTCCCAAAGCCAATGAATAATAATAGTAATTACAACTGTCTCTTATTGCAGTAAACAAATTTTCATTTCCATGAGTTTGCTTATACATATTCCAAATCCAACATCCAAAGTCAGTATCTCCAACTTTCATTACGCCTTGACAATTTATTTGTTCATTTGGATTTAACCCTTTTTCTAAAGCAGATAAAGAAGTAGCAAGCTTAAACGTAGAACCGGGTTGTGACATACTTTGAGTTGCAATATTAAACAATGGACGTGGCGCTAAATAATCTCTCGGTTCTTCCGGAAGTAAACTTATCCAGTCACTATTAGAAATTCCGGTTACAAACAAATTAGGATCATAAGAAGGATAACTTGCCATAGCTAATACTTTACCGGTTTTTACATCTAAAACAACTGTAGCTCCACTTGTAGCATTACGATATACCTTATCAGGTGTATAAGTTCCCCACTTACTTTTATTTTCCGAACCGGTAGTAATAGATTCTATAGTACGTTTTAATGAATCTTCTGCCATTTTTTGTAAATCCAAATCTAATGATAAATATATATTTTTCCCCGGTTTAGCAGATTTTTCAGAAATTGTTTCTGTTCTGTTACCACGATTATCAACCATTACTCTTTTAAAACCGTCTTCCCCTTTAAGAGAACTCTCTTGACTTTCCTCGATTCCTGTCTTTCCTATAAAACTATTTTGAGAGTATCCATTAGTAGTGTTATATTTTTCAATTTCATCTTCTTGTGATATCTTACCTATATATCCTAATATATGAGCTGCAGTTTCACCATTGGGATAATATCTTATAGGTTCCATTGATACAGATATTCCATTGTTATTTACAAATTGTTCTTTAATATTTGATATACAGGTATCTGATATACCGTAAGTTAAATTTATTGGTAAATACGCTTTGTCACCTTGAAGTTCTACTCTTCTTATAAATGTTAAATAACTATACGCATCATCAACTGATAATTCTTCTATATCATAATATTTTTTTAACATATTAAAAAGACTTTCTCCATTAAAGTCACCATCAATTTGATATCTTTTTGCTATATCTAACCTATCTCTATCATAAACATATTGAAACTTATCTTTATCTATTAAAATCTTTAAAATTATATCATTTTCAGTATTAACTTTTTGTGCAACCAAACTAATTTCATTTGATACTATAAAATCATACAATAAATTATTTTCCTCAGCAATTGATATCAAATGAGTCAGCGGATCAATTTTACTTTTTTCATTATCAGAATAACTAAATTCAACAACTTCTTTATCATTTTCAGATTTTATAGAAAATGATACATTTGAATTTATATTTTTTTCTTTTAATTTATTTAATAGAATTTCAGCAGGAATAGTTTTTTTCCCATCTTTACTAACACTTACATACTTTAACAATTTGTCTAAAGTAAATTTTCTTACCATATTGTAAAAATCATCTTTCGCACTTGTTTCTAAAGTAACTTTTGAATTTTTCTTATTTAATTCAGATTTTAACAACAAAAAATTATATACATTTACATCTACAAATTGACTAATCGTAATATTCCCTAGAAAATTTCTTTTACTTAATTCATTATAAATCAAATTTCTTGCCAAAGGTTCATCTAAAATTTTTCTGATAATTGATTTATCATTTTTTATCAAATCGGCAACATGTTCATAAATATCCCCTGTTACTTTAGTATGTTCTGAATATGTCTTAAAAGCATCATCATCTGAAAAACGAATTAAACCACTATCTACATAAAAAAAATCTGATGGAATGTATATTCCTTTGAGTTGTAAATCTCTTATAACTTTTTTTATTATATAATATGAAAAATCAGAAGATGAATTTTTTTCAATACGCAATTTTAATATGTCTAATATTAAATTATTTTCCATTATTATATCCAAAACTTTTTCTTTTGGAGATTTCAGCTCAGTAAAATAATCCGTATTGGATTTATAGACAAAATAGTTTAAACCAACAAAATAATCATCAGTATCAAAACTACTCCCATCTCGATTTAGTATATTTACTAACCTTTTTATATTTGATATTTTTTCATCTTTACTTAATCGATTAAATTCATCCTTTTGAATTTGTACAGCCGGTGTAGATTTTACCCCTGCAAGTAATTTACCGTTTTTATCATAAATATTACCTCTTGGTGCAGTAATTTTTATGTCTTTTAACCTGTTATTGTCTGATTTATTTCTGTAATCATCACCTTTTATTATTGTTAGATGAAAAAGTTTCAATATCAATAAAAACATCAATATAAACAAAGTATAATACATAATTTTATATCTTAGTTGCCTATCTTTTATTTTTTCAATTTTATTTTTATCAAATATTTTCATAACAAAATCTCACTAAAATCTAAATTTTTTCTTTTTAAACACTTTTTTAAAAGTATAATGACAAATTATATATAGCATAACATTTAAAAACAATTCAATAAAAATCGGACCCTTAATATAATTTGTAATAACAATACCATTTCCTATGAACATATATATCACTGTATTTAGCCCCCAATAGAATAAAGTAGCTAAAATAGTAATAATACAACCAGATCTAACATCCCCTTTATTAATAGAATCTTCATTATATCCAACTATAAACCCTATAATGAAATATATCAAAGCTTTTACTCCCATTGTTTGAGAAAACAGCAAATCTTCTAATAATCCTAAAGCCATACCCGAATACCCTGCTATATATGAACCGAAATTCATTGCTAAAGCAACAGTCATAGCTAAAGTCATATTTGCATAAGAACCAAATATACTAAAATTAGGTATAACTGCTGTTTGTATTATTATACCTGCAAAAAACACTAAAAATACTTTTAATCTATTCATTATGTTCACCACTATTTTTTAACACAAAAACTCTATATAATTTTGAGAAATCAACCGGAGATTTCACATAAACAAGTTTTTCTAAATTATTAACCGATGATTTCATTTCAACTACTTCACCAATGTACAAATCTTTTGGAAATATTCCGCCAATACCGGAAGTAACGAGTTTATCTCCTACTTCAACTTCTGCATCTGATTTATACATAAAACCGGACAAATAGTTATTTTCTTGTCCACTTATAACTCCATAAGTTTGAGTACGTACAACTTTAAAAGAAATATTACTTGTACTGTCGACCAAGCTTGAAACCTTACTCCAGTTATATCCAACTTCTACTACTTTTCCTACAACAGCTTCAATATAATTTTTATTTTCGTCACCTTGTGCCCCCTGAACTACAATATCTCCAACAGACACTCCATCTTTTGATCCTCTATCAATAGAAAATCTGACAAATAAACTGTTTACATCTCTCCCTACAATATGTGATTTCATTAATTTATCACTCATAGATTTATATAATTCATATTCGTTTTTTAAAAAATCTTCCTTAGAAATCACATTTTCCATATTAGTTAATTTTTCTTTCAATTCAATATTTTCAGCTTTTAAATTTTCATTTTCTTCTCTTATTGCCTTTGTCCCAAATATATTTTTAAAAACTTCTTTTGAATTAGCTATTGAACCATAAAAAAATTTTGATAGAGAATTAGTAAAAACACCGATAGTATTTTCTCCTATACCAACTATAAATGAGTTATTACTAAATAAAATAATAAAACATAAACATACAACCGTACTAAAAAATGTAAATTTCTTTTTGCGAGATTTATGGCTTTTAAATCTATCCATTTATAACTCTCCTATTTGAACTGTTTTTTTTAAAATTATCTATTAGTATACTTGCTCCTAAACAGGTACAATCTAATGGATTATCAACAGTTTTTACCAAAATACCTATCTCTTTTTCAATATACTCAACACATCCGTTTATATTAGAACATCCACCAGTTAAAAATATTCCGTTTTTTATAATATTTCCGGTCATTGATGGAGGAGTTTTTTCCAAAATAACTTTTATCGAATCACAAACTGCATTGAATAACGGAAATAAAGATGATGTTATATCTTTGCCATATATAATTGCATTTCTTGGCATACCGCTGTTTATATCACGTCCAAATATAGATAAACTGTTTGTTATATTACTGCTTATAAATGAAGCAAGATTAATCTTTATATATTCAGCAGTTTCTTTATCGATCATCAAATCATATTTATTTTTAATTATATTTATAATATCATAGTCTATATAATCCCCACCAATATCAACAAATTTTGATGCAACAATTCCTCCCAAGCTAACTAACGACACATTTATACTTCCTCCACCGATATTTACAACTATACTACCTGACGGATCAAGAGCAGGAAGTCCTATCCCCACCGCAGTGGCTACTCCACTTTGTATAAACTCAACGCTTCTTGCACCTGAATATATAACACAGTCTTCTATAGCTCTTCTGTCAACTTCTGAAATTCCACTTGAAATAGCAATATAAACTTTAGGATGAATTACTGAAAAATTATGTTTTGCCTTTTTTAATAAATTTGTTAACATAACTTGAGCAATTTCAAAATTAATTATTCTGCCACCCTTTATAGGAGAAAGTGTTATTATATTATCAGGAGTTTTCCCTTCCATATTTTTAGCCTTTTCTCCAACAGCTACTATCTCATAGTTATTTAAATCAACCGCAACAACAGATGGTTCAATAACATTTTTGTCTTTTCTTTTTGAATATATCAAAGTATTGGAAGTTCCTAAGTCTAAAGCTAAATCTTCACCTAAAAACCACGATAACCCCATAATTTTACCTCTTTCTTTATTAATTAATTATACCTTTTTCTCTTAAACTAACATATTTATTATATCCTATAATAATATGATCTACTAATTCTATTCCCATTAATCTACCCACATCATTTAGCCTCTTAGTAATTTTTATGTCTTCCACACTTGGTGTAGGATCCCCACTTGGATGATTGTGTAAACATATTATACTATTTGCACTTAACTTTAATGCATACTTAAACACTTCTCTTGGATGAACAATTGATGAATTTAAATCCCCTTTTGAAATTTCATCCCAAGAGATTATTTTATTTTTTGTATCCAAAAGTATAACATAAAAATGTTCCTTCAACTCATCCTTTAATATATTCATAAATATATCAACAACACTTTTAGGAGAATTAACAGAAAACTCATCAACCTTTTCTCTAACATTCAATCTTTTAGAAAATTCTAAAGCTGCAATTACAGTACTTGCTTTAGATAAGCCTATACCATCAATAGTCATCAAATCATTAATATTAAGTTCACTATATCTATGAAGACTAGATATATATGTCCATAATTTTTTTGAAACAGTCAAAACATCTTCTTTTTTGGAACCACTTCCAAGTAAAATTGCAATGAGTTCTTCTTCTGATAATTTTTCAACCCCTTTTCGCACCAACTTTTCTCTGGGTTTATCAGTATCGTTCAAATCATTTATTGATATAGAAGATACTTTAATATCAGAATATTTAACAGATTTTTTGCTTAAAATATTATGTGAATTTATAGTAGAAGGCTCATTAATCCCCTTTGATTCACAAACATTTTCTACATTACTTCTCTGATTATTTAAAAAAACATCTAACTCTTTTAAAAACTCATCATAATCATTATTTGACATAAATACCTCTTAAAATTCTATTCATATATGTTGAAACAACTCCAACAATAATTCCTGTAAATACTCCTATTGAACACAACAAAGGAACAAAAGTAAATAACAAATATGTATTTAACAAAATTACTGAAATAACTATTTGAATAAAAATATAAATAACAGACCCCGCAACACTTATACCTACTAAACTAAATATTCTATTAAAATATTTTTGTAGTAAAAACATAATTGTAATGCTAAACAAAGATGCAATAAAATTATACAAAAAGCTAATCGGATTAGCTAAAATTATAACTAACAACAGTGATTTCAATAGTGAAATGTACATACTATCTTTAAATCCGAAAATTAAAAGGGAATTTATTATAACTACATTTGAAAGCCCTAATCTAACATTAGGAACAGGGATTGGAATATAAAACTCCAAAAGTGAAATCACAAGCGCAACAGATAGAAGAAGAGACATTAAAATAATTTTTTTTGTTTTCATCAATTAACCACATCCAATTCATTAATATCAGAATTTGATTTAATTTCAACAACCAATCTATTAGGTAAACAAATTATTGCTTGTCCAACTTTATCTATTTTTCCGAATTTTACATCTAATTTGTCCGGACAACTTGCTTCAATAACTCTGACTCCAAACTCATCAACTTCTAAAATATTTAATCCGAAAGAAGTTCTGATAGGATATACTTTTTTTTCGTTTCCAAATGTTATTTTTTTTATTTCTTTTCCATTTACTTGAACACTTATATACTTATCATTAGAATAGAAAAACTTACTATTTATATAAAAAAAAGAAATAATAAATACACCAAGTAAAGAAAAAATTAAAATAAAGTCTCCTTTTTTCATTCACACCTCTCCATTATTTATTCAACAACTATTTTAACAGAATTTAATTTATTTTTCAATGTTTCTTAAAATAAAATAGCTATCTAAAATAGATAGCTAAAAAATTATAATTCACATAATCCAACAGTTCTTGGGAAAGGTAATACATCTCTTATATTTTGCATTCCAGTTACATACATAACCATTCTTTCAAATCCTAATCCATATCCACCATGCTTAGTACCTCCGTATTTTCTCAAATCAAGATACCATTGATAATCTTGTAAATTCATATTACCTTCTAACATTTTTTCTTCCAGTATATCAATTCTTTCTTCTCTTTGACTTCCGCCTATCAATTCTCCAATACCCGGAACTAACATATCCATTGCAGCAACAGTTTTCTTATCATCGTTAAGTCTCATATAAAATGCCTTAATTTCTTTAGGATAATCAGTTAAAAATACAGGCCCTTTTACGATTTTTTCACAAATATATCTTTCATGTTCTGTTTTTAAATCCATTCCCCACTCAACCGGATATTTAAAATCTTCCTTAGAATTTTTTAATATTTCAATTGCTTCAGTATATGTCATAACCTTAAATTCAGAATTAATTACAGAATTTAACCTATCAATTAAATTATTATCTATAAATGAGTTAAAGAAATTAATTTCATCAGATGCATTTTCCATAACAAATTTTATGATATATTTAACCATATCTTCTGATAATTTTATAACATCTTTCAATTCAGCAAATGCTATTTCCGGTTCAATCATCCAAAATTCAGAAGCGTGTCTTGTTGTATTTGAATTTTCCGCTCTAAAAGTAGGACCGAAAGTATAAATATTTCTATAAGCCATAGCAAATGCTTCTCCTTGAAGCTGACCGCTGACTGTTAAATTTGCAGGTTTCGAAAAGAAATCTGAAGAAAAATCAACTTCTCCGTTTTTATTTTTAGGTATATCTTTCAAATCCAATGTAGTAACTTTAAACATTTCTCCTGCTCCTTCTGCATCACTTGCAGTTATTATTGGAGTATGAGCGTATACAAATCCTCTTTCAAAGAAAAATTTATGAATAGCATAACTAAGAACAGATCTAACTCTAAAAACAGCATTAAAAGTATTTGTACGAGGTCTTAAATGTTGTATAGTCCTTAAAAATTCAAATGTATGTCTTTTCTTTTGAAGAGGATATTTTTCATTGGATTCCCCTTCAACAACAATTTCTATAGCATTAATTTCAAAATTTTGTTTTGAACCTTTACTCTCAACTACAATACCCTTAACAATAATTGCAGAGGGTAACATAAGTTTAGAAACTTCTTGAAAATTATCAAGTTTTGGTTCTACAACAACTTGAATATTTTTAAAAGTTGTTCCATCATTAAGTTCAATAAAACCTATATTGTTATTAAATCTACTATTCTTTATCCATCCTGCAACTTCAATTTCTTGACCAATAAATTTTTTTTCATCAGTAAAAATGTCCTTTAATAAAAACATATTATTCCTCCTTACATTTTTCAAAAAAATTCTTTTCATATCCTATGTTTTTAGGATTGTAAAATTTAATATTTTTAATATTTTTTGGCATATACTCTTGACCCGTGTACATATTTTCATAATCATGAGGATATTTATACGCCTCTTTTTCAACTGAAAAAGTTCTGCTGTTTTTTAAAAAGTCAGGAACTTGTTCTAACCCGTTATTTTTAATATATTCCATAGCATTATTTATAGCGGTATAAGAACTGTTGCTCTTTTTGGAATTTGCTAAATATAATGCACATTGAGATAAAATTATTCTCGATTCAGGCATCCCTACTTTTCTTACAGACTCTGCACAAGAATTTGCAAGAATAAGAGCGTTAGGCTCAGCATTACCAATATCTTCTGAAGCAAAAATAATCATTCTTCTGGCAATAAAATTTATATCTTCTCCTGAACTCAAAAGAGCAGCCAAATAGTAAATTGTAGCATCACTATTACCTACTCTCATAGACTTTATAAACGCCGAAATATAATTATGATGATTATCCGATGCCTTATCATAATATATTTTAACTTTTTCAAAAATTTTCACTACTGTATCAATTGAAATATTTTTATCAATACCTGAAATATTATCCAATACCAATTCAAAATTATTAAGCATACTTCTCGCATCACCCAGTGACAATTTAATTAAATATTCCAAAGCCTCTTTACTATAACTTATATTATAAGATCTTAATATCTCATCATTTAAAATTGCATTATCAATTATATTTTTTAAATTATCAAAATTTAGCGGTTTAAGTTCAAATACAATTAATCTGGACAACAAAGCATTATTTATTTCATAAAATGGATTTTCAGTTGTAGCTCCAATAAATATAATATCTCCATTTTCAATAGATTCTAATAAGTAATCCTGTTGTAATTTGTTAAATCTATGAATCTCATCTATAAATAATATTGTCTTTTTATTATACATGGATAGCTTATCTTTTGCAAGTTCAACATTATCCTTTATTTCTTTTGTTCCGGAAGACGCTGCAGAAAGTTTCACAAAAAAGTTATCACAATTTTGGGAAATAATATTTGCAAGTGTAGTTTTCCCGCTTCCCGGAGGGCCATAAAATAATATTGAATGAAATTTATTCGTTTTTATCATATTTTTTAATACCGAATTATCACTTACAATATTTTCCTGACCTTTAAAAAATTCTAAACTGTTTGGTCTCACTCGCTCAGCTAATGGTTTTGATGATTTAGAAAATAAATTATAATTAACTTTAAATAAATCCATATTATCCTCTTTATATAAAATTATAAAACTAATACCTCGAAAATTCGAGGTATCAATTTCTAATATTTCTTTAATTCTTTAACTTTTGCCGCTTTACCTTGTCTATCTCTTAGATAGAATAATTTAGCACGTCTAACCTTACCACGTCTTAAAACTTTTAAAGTTTCAATTCTAGGTGAATGAACAGGGAAAGTTCTTTCAACTCCTACACCTTGTAATACTCTTCTAACAGTAAAAGTTGCTCTTGAACCTTTACCTTGAATTTTTATTACAGTTCCTTCAAAAGCTTGAACCCTTTCTCTATTTCCTTCTTTTACTCTGTATCCAACAACAATAGTATCACCAACATTAAAGTCAAATGTTTCTTTTCTTAATTGTTCGTTTTCAATTTGTCTAATTATATCCACAACAATTCCTCCTATATTATGCTCTTAATTTTTATAAAAACAGAGGAGCATTTACTATTTTTTTAATAACTTATCGTATAAATCAGGTCTTTTATTTTTAGTATTTATCAACGAAGATTCTTCTCTCCATTTTTTTATTTTTTCATGATTTCCGCTTAACAAAACTTCAGGAACTTCTATATTTTTAAAATTTCTCGGTCTTGTAAAAACATCATATTGCAATAACGAATCATAGTGTGAATCTGTAGTAGCACTTTCTGAATTTCCAAGAACTCCATCAACCATTCTGCAAACTGCATCCATTAATAAAAGTGCAGGAATTTCTCCACCGGTTACAACGTAATCGCCTACAGATATTTCTTCATCAACAAAATTATTAATTATACGAGAATCAACGCCTTCATAATGTCCGCATAACAATATTAAATGAGAATTTTTAGATAATTCTTTACACTTATCTTGATTCAACACACTCCCTTGTGGAGATAAGTAAATCACTTTTGAATTTTCCGATTTAGAGTGTTCAATTGCATCAAAAACAGGTTGAGGTGTCATAAGCATTCCTGCACCTCCTCCAAACTGTTCATCATCAACTTTTTTATGTTTATCTAAAGAAAAATCTCTTATATTAAGAATTTCTAATTCAACAATGTTATTTTCTATTGCTCTTCCCAAAACTCCATATTTCTCAACGGATTTTATAAATTCCGGAAACAAAGTTAATATCGTTATCTTAATCATTTAACATACCATCAATCGTATTAACTTTCATAACAGCATTATCCGTATCAACATCTATCACAAACTCTTTAACCGCAGGAATATATACCACATTTTCACCGTTATGAATTTCATAAACATCATTTGCTAAAGTAGTAAGCACATTACTTATTTCACCAACAAAAATATTTTCTTGATTATAAACTTTCATTCCGATTAATTTATATACATAAAACTCATCTTCAGGTAGGTCTATTAAATCATCTTCATTAACAAAAATACTTAAATTTTTAAACTTTAAAATATCATTTATATTATCATATTCATTAAACGTTAATATTGCAGTATCTTGTGACAAGCTTCTCACAGATTTTACCGTTACAGAAATTCTCTTATCAATATAAAATGCACATCCGGAGTTAAATCTATCAACACTGTGAGTTAATAAAAATACTTTAACTGAACCCTTTATACCATGAGAATTAATAATTTTAGCTACTTCTATAAATTCCATATTAATTAATTTCTACTAAAACTTTTTTCCCTGACTTCATTGCAGAAGAACGAGCGATAGTTCTAATTGCTTTTGCAATTTTACCTTGCTTTCCGATAATTTTACCAATATCATTTTCATCTGCTTTAATAAATATCTTCACTAAATCTCCTTCTTCTTCGCTTGTAATTACCAAACTGTCAGGATTATCTACTAAAGATTTTACTATAAATTCAACTAATTCCTTCATATCAAATACCTATTTATTTTCAGAATATATATTATTATTTTTGAACAGTCTATTTACAGTATCAGTTGGTTTTGCACCGTTTTTAATCCATTGATTTACTTTTTCTGCATCAACTTTTATTTCTTTTGATTCAGTAAGCGGATTATAATATCCTATTTCTTCAATAAATTTACCATCTCTTGGTGCTCTTGAATCGGCAACAACTATTCTATAAAATGGTTTTTTCTTTGATCCCATTCTTTTTAATCTAATTTTAACTGCCATATTTTCCTCCTTAAAATTTATTTAAAAAAAGGTAAACCGAATTTTCCTTTTTTCTTAGCTCCTTTAGTCATTTCTTGCATTTTTTTCATCATTTTTTTACTTTCTTTGAATTGTTTTAATAACTTATTCAAATTCGTAATATTTGTACCTGAACCTTTAACAATTCTTTGCTTTCTTGAATTATCTATTATATCAGGATTTTCTCTTTCTTTACTTGTCATTGATAAAATCATTGCTTCAATTTTATCAAGTTCTTTTTCGTCAATATTTACTTCTTTTAACATTTTTGAGTTTACACCTGGCATCATAGATAATAAATCCTGTAAAGGTCCCATATTTCTAACTTGCCTCATCTGTGTCAAAAAATCTTCAAGTGTAAAAGTTTGTTTTCTAATTTTTTCTTCAAGTTCTTTAGTTTGCTTTAAATCAAATTGCTTTTGTACTTTATCAATTACAGATAAAATATCTCCCATCCCTAAAATTCTTGATGCCATCCTATCCGGATAAAAAGGTTCCAAATCATCAAATTTTTCTCCTACACCGACAAATTTAATAGGCTTATCTGTAATAGATTTTATAGAAAGTGCAGCTCCTCCTCTTGCATCACCATCCAACTTGGTCATAATAACACCGGTTATATCGAGCTCGTTATTAAAGGTTTCGGCAACATTTACTGCATCTTGTCCTGTCATAGAATCAACTACTAACAGTATCTCTATTGGATTAACTTCCGATTTAATATTTCTAAGCTCTTCCATCAAACCCTCATCAATGTGAAGTCGTCCTGCAGTATCTAAAATTACAATATCATTAGAATTTGATTTTGCAAAATTTATTGAATCACTTGCAATTTTGATGACATCTTTACAGTCATCAATAGTAAATACCGGAACATTTACACTACTTCCAACAACCTGTAATTGTTTTATGGCAGCAGGTCTGTAAACATCGCAAGCAACTAAAAGTGGTCTTTTATTTTGTTTCAAAAAATGTTTTGCAAGTTTACCGGCATGCGTAGTTTTTCCTGCACCTTGAAGACCACACAACATAATAATTGTTGGTGGATTTGAGTCAATTTTAATTTTTTCCTCATTTGTTCCCATAAGTGATGTAAGTTCTTCATTTACAATTTTTATTACATGTTGAGCAGGAGTTAAACTTTCCATAACTTCCTTTCCAACAGCACGTTCCTTTACATTACTTATAAACTGCTTAACAACTTTAAAGTTTACATCTGACTCTAATAATGCCAACTTAACTTCTCGCATGGCAAGTTCAACATCTTTTTCAGATAATTTACCTTTACCTCTCAATTTATTAAGAGCGCCTTGAAGTTTTTCAGATAAATTCTCAAATATCATTCTATCACTTCCTATAAATTATTTTCAATAATTTCATCATTTTTTTTGCGAATAATATCAAGAATTTTCAATAAGTCTTGAACTTCAACAAAATCTTGTATAGAGTTTATAATTTGATTTATCTCTCTTAAAGAATTTGAAATATTTTCAAATTTTTCAACTAATTTTAACTCTCTTTCGTAAAATTCTAACTTTTTTTCAGACCTATTTAAAATATCCGATATTCCTTGCTTACTAATTCCATTCAATTCTGCAAGTTCTCTTAACGATAAATCATCATTACAATATTGTTCAACAATATCGTACTGCTTATCGCTTAAAAGTTTACCATAATAATCAAACAAAACAGCAATTTCAACAATTTTTTCCATAATCACCTCTAAAGTTATTTAACAATAAAAGGGTCAAGTTTTTCACTTGACCCTTTTATTATATCATTATTTTTATATTTGTCAATAGTTTTCTTAACAAAATTTATAATTTAATCTACTTTTACAATTTTAGTTTACATTTTTATTAATCGTATATACTGAATTTTGTAATTTATTAATTAAATATTGCATTTACAAAATCTTCATTATTGTAATCTTGTAAATCATCAATTTGTTCTCCTACTCCTATTTGTTTAACCGGTATTCCCATCTCAAGTTGTATTGTAAAAACAACACCGCCTTTAGCAGTACCGTCTAATTTTGTAAGAATTACACTGTCGATATTTGCAACTTCTTTAAATTCTTTAGCTTGTATGACTGCATTTTGACCAGTCGTCGCATCTAAAACAAGTGCAACTTCCTTATTTGCCTCCGGAAAATCTCTATCTATTATTCTTGTAATTTTATTAAGTTCATTCATTAAATTTTTCTTATTGTGAAGTCTTCCTGCTGTATCACAAATCAAAATGTCTATTCCCTTACTTTTTGCACTTTGTATTCCATCAAAAACTACTGATGCGGGGTCTGCCCCTTCAGCATTTGAAATTATCGGAACATCTGCCCTATTGGCCCATTCAGTAAGTTGTTCAATTGCAGCAGCTCTAAACGTATCTGCTGCAACCAACATTACTTTTTTACCGTTAGCTTTAAACTTGCTTGCAAGTTTACCTATTGAAGTTGTTTTTCCCACGCCATTTACTCCTACAACTAAAAGAACTGTAGGTTTGTCATCTGTAATATTAAATGAATGATTAAGCTTTTTGTCAACTAATCTTCTATTCATTATTTCAACCAATTTTTCTTTTATAAGTTTAGGATCGGTAATTTTTTCAAGTCTTACCATATTTTTAAGTTCATCAATAAGTTGCATTGTAACATTAGCACCTATATCTGCTGATACTAATATATACTCTAATTCTTCAAATAATTCTTCATCTATTTTCGTATACATCGCTAATAATTTATCTATTTTCCCTGATAAATTATTCCTTGTATTAGTTAATCCTTTTTTTAATCTTTCAAAAAAGCCGAGTTTTTTATTCTGTTCCTCATCGGATATCTCTTCTTTTTTAGAAAAAAAACTTTTAAACATAAATTACTCCTCTCCGTTAAATTTCATAGATACTATTTTACTTATTCCCTTTTTCTCCATAGTTACTCCATAAATCATTTCTGCCATTTCCATAGTAGGCTTTCTATGAGTTATCATTATAAATTGAATGTCCTTTAAAAATGTTTTTAAGTATTCTACATATCTTAAAATATTTGAATCATCAAGTGCAGCATCAACCTCATCAAGAATACAAAAAGGTGACGGTTTAGTTTCAAAAATAGCAAATAATAGCGCAACTGCTGTTAATGATTTTTCACCGCCGGATAAAAGAGAAAGAGCCTGCATTTTTTTTCCTAAAGGTTTAGCAATTATATCAATACCGCAAGTTAAAATATCGTCGCTATCTAATTCAAGCCTTGCTTCTCCGCCGTTAAACAGTATTCTAAATATATTTGAAAATCTTTCGTTAATATTTTTAAATTCTTCAATAAAATTCTTTTTCATTGTATTTTCAAGTTTTATGATTATTTTTGTAATATCTTCAATTGAATTTTTCAAATCAAGTTCTTGTAACTTTTGAAATTCTAATTCTTTTCTTACTTTTTCAAATTCTTCAATGGAATCATAACTAAAACTTCCGATATCTCTTAACATTTCTTTTAGTTTTTTTAATTCCTCTTTTGTGAATTTTTCATCTTTAAATTGATTCATTTTAGAATCACACACTTCATCAGAAATAGAATAGTCATCACATAATCTTGAAATAATATTAAAAAGTTGTGAATTAGAAGATGTTAACTTTAAATCATTTTTTTCAATCTCTTTTTCAAGATTATAAAATTCTTGACTTAAATTCATAAGCTTAGAAGATAATTTTTCATTTTTTTCTGAAATATTCCTTTTCAAAGCAGTATTTTCATCAATTTTCATAGATAAATTGGTCAATAACTCTTCAAATACTTTAATTTGTTCTTCCAGTAATTTAATTTCTAATAGGTTATCACTAAATTGACTTTTAAGATCGCTTATCTCTTTTGTTTTTAAGTTTAACTTATTTTCAATATTTAACCGATTTTCTAATAAATTACTTTTTTCATTTAATAAAATATTTACATCTCTTTGAACTGTATCGAGATTATTTATTGCAAAAATTTCTTCTTTTTCAAGATTTGATATTTCATTTTTAAGTTTTTCAATTATTTCTTTAACATAAGATATTTCTATATCAATAGAATCTCTATTTTCAATTAAATTTGAAAGTTCTCTTTCTTTTTCAGGTGTAAAACCCGAATGATTTTCTTCATAATCCTTGATGTCGTTAATTTTTGAAACAAGATTTTCCAAATCTAAATTCAATTTATATATATTTTTTTGAATATTTTCAATATCTGTATTTAACAAATTTGATTTATCATTCTTTATAGCTAAAGATTTTTTTAAATATAAATTTTCCTCATTTATTATTTTAACAGATTTATCGTTATTTTCTAACTCTTTTTCTAAATTTAAAACTTTACTTAATGCATCTTGAAGTTGTTTTTTTCTTCCAAACAATGAAAATGAATGTTTGTTAGATTTATATCCTCCGGAAATTGATCCCCAAGTACTTATAATATCACCATCTAAAGTTACAATTTTGAATTTCGATTTATACTTTTTAGAAAGTTCTAAGGCAACCTCCAAATCTTTACAAATTATTGTTTTAGATAAAAAATAATCAACAATATTTCTATACTCTTTATCACATTCTACTGCCATATTCGCAAAAGAAAGAATATTTTTATCATTAACATTAAATTTTTCATTTTTTGAAAATATCTTTGAAATTGGAAAGAAATTAAGTCTTCCAATTTTATTTTCTTTTATTTTTTCAATTATTACTTTAGCCTCAGATTCATTATGAACTACTATTCCCTGTAAATTTGACGATAACACTGTATCAACAGCTTTTTTATACTTTTCATCAACTGATATTATATCTCCTAAGGTACCACAGACCATATTTTTTAGTGATAAATTTCTTTCTAATAATTTAAAAAGTTCTTGTACAGATTTATTATAACCTTCATAATTTTTTATATAATTATTTAACATAGAAATTTCTTTATTATGGTATATAATCTCATTCGAAATATTGTTGTTTCTGTCGTTTAGCGATTTTAATTTTTCATCATTATGATCAATAGACTTCCCTAAATTTACAGTATCAATATAAGTGCATTCTTTTTCTTCTAATTTAGATTGTAATTGTTTATTTAAGTTTTCAATAGAATTTTCAACCTTAAGTTTAGAATTTTCTAAATTTTTAATTTCCTTAAAATTTTCATTAATTTTTTTTTCAATATTTTGTTTAACAATATCTTCTGCTTTTTTCTCTGTTTCCAAAACATTAATTCTGTTATCCATTTCAAGTTTTGAATCTTTTAAAGCTTTTAATTTAGATATTTCAGTTTCGAGTATATTTCTATTTTCATCTAATTTTAACTTAAAATCATTTTTTACTTTCTTGAAGTTAATTAAACCTTCTTCTTTTTTTAAAATATCACTGTCAATATCAGACAATTTTTTATTAATTAATGAAAGTTCCAAATTATATTCATCATTATATTTTATAGACTGTTCTGTTGAATTTTTGATATAAATGTTTCTTTCAATCAGGATTTCTTTTTTATTACTTATCTCATTTTTTTCGTTTATAGATTTTGTATATTCGTTATTTGCAGTATCTAAATAAGAATTAAGATCAAACAGTTCTTTTTTTACAGGTTCTATTTCATTTTTTATTTTTTCTAATTCAAAAGATACCTTTGAATATTCTTCTTTTGATTGACTCAACATTGATTTATATTTCTCAACATTTATTTTATGATTGTTATAATCTCTGTATGAAATTGAAAAATCTGCCTTTTCTATTTTTGATACTAAATCCATCCCTTTTTTTGCTTTATCAGATTGAATTTTTAAAAATTCGTATCTTTGTTCATTTTGTAATATAATATCTCTTAATCTTGCCAAATTTTCCTTAGTTCTTATCAACTTTTTTTGTGATTCATTTTTTTTGTATTTGATTTTTGAAATCCCTGACGCTTCTTCAAAAATCATTCTTCTATCTTCAGATTTTCCATTTATTATTTCTTCAATTCTACCTTGTCCAATAATAGAATATCCTTCTCTACCAATTCCGGTATCTAAAAACAACTCCTTTACTTCTTTTAACCTTACCTGAGATTTATTTATGAAATATTCACTTTCTCCACTTCTATAAAGTTTTCTTGAAACACTTACTTCCTTAAATTCTATGGGAATAATATTATCAGAGTTGTCAAATGTTATTGTTACAACCGCAAAATTTTTCATTGTTTTTTCATCAGTTCCTGAAAATATTACATCTTCCATTTTGCTGCCACGAAGACTTTTTACACTCTGTTCCCCTAAAACCCATCTTACCGCATCAGCAACATTACTTTTCCCACTTCCATTAGGTCCGATAATTGCAGTAATATTAGTTTCAAAATCTAATTTTATCTTATCTGCAAAAGATTTAAACCCATTTATTTCTATACTTTTAAGTTTCATTAATTCTCCTTAAAATTTTCTTAGCAAAATAATAATCTATAAAGTCATATCTGTCTATTCTATTTCCGTTTAGATATAAAATATTTGCATCGTCAAAATGAATATTAGTACTTAAACTTAAGTTGTGTTGTCTATATAAATAAACAACATTTTCTCTTTTATTACCTATAACTTTTGATACCTCACTATTTGCACAAGTAACATTAAAATTTTCTTTTATATTAAATTTATTTATATAATATTTAAAAATTTCTCTATATATCCTACTTTCGACCAATTCCCTAAAAGCAGGATGATACGCCCCTGCAATAATGTCTCCATTTTCAGAAATATTATCACTACTTTGCAATCCTAACCTTATTATAGGAATTTTATAATAATCAAATATTATATAAATATACTTACACAGTTCAATAGTATCTTCCATGTTCATAGGAATATATTTATTAGAATAAAACAATTGTTCTAATTTAGTATCTTTTATAGTTAATGTAGGATAAATTCTCACAAAATCAGGTTTTAAACTTGCAATTTTATATGCTGTTAGAATACAACTTTCAAAATTATCTCCATAAAGTCCTACCATCATTTGAAGACCCAACGTAATATTATATGATTTAATCAAATTCGATGCTTCATATACGCAAGATGCTCCATGACCCCTTTCATTTAATCTAAGAACATTATCATTTAATGATTGTACACCTAACTCAATTGTTTTTACATTATAAATTTTTAAAATATCAAGTATATGTTTATTTATGTAATCAGGTCTTGTAGATAACCTAATAGAAGAAACTTTACCTAAATTAATATAATATTTGGCAATATTCAAATATTTAATCATAAGTTCTTCATCAAGCCCAGTAAAACTTCCTCCATAAAATGCAATTTCAACAGGGATATTTTTATTCTTAAAATACAAAAGATATTTATCAATGTTATCAAAAATCTCTTTTTCATTTAAAACATCTTGAAAATTTGTTATTTTTCGTTGATTGCAAAAAATACAATCATGAGGACACCCCATGTGAGGTACAAATATGGGGATTATGTTATTTTTATTCACTTATAACTCCAAGTTTTATTAATGCATTTTTTGCTGCATTTTGTTCAGCTTGTTTTTTATTTTTTCCGGTACCTCGTCCCATCACTTCATCATTAACCATAACACATATATCAAATTCTTTATTATGATCAGGGCCTCTTTCATCACATACACAATACTTTATCTTAGCGGATATATTTTTATGAAAAAATTCCTGTAAACTGCTTTTATAATCTTTTATAAAAATATCTTTATGAATTTTATAAATTACTCTGTCAAAGAAATTGTCATTTACAATTCTTTCCACTGTTTCAATACCTCCATCAAGATAAACAGCACCAAAAAAAGCCTCGAAAGTATCAGCTAAAATACTATTTCTATCTCTTCCTCCAAAGCTATCTTCTCCTTTGCCAAGCAACAAATATTTTCCTAAATTCAATTCTCTTGCAGCAAAAGCGAATGATTCCTCACATACTATTTTACTTCTTATCTTAGTTAAAAATCCCTCGTTTTTATCAGGAAATTGATTATAAAGCTCTACACTTACAATATAGCCTATAATTATATCTCCTAAAAATTCAAGACGTTCATTAGAAATCTTTTCACATTTATTTTCATTCAAATAAGACCTATGGATAAAAGCGGTATTCAATAAATCAATATCTTTAAATTTATATTGTACTTTATCCATAAGTTCTCTCAATAGCTTTAATCTATCATTTGAAATTTTCATAAAATACCTCTGTTATATATTTTTTTCAATATACTCTACTAAATCTTTTACACAAACCATAGATCTTATTGTTTCTTCATCCAATTCCAAATTATACTCATCTTCAATGTCCATAACAACACTTAAAATTTTTATAGAATCCGCTTCTAAATCTTCTCTAAATTTCGTATCTAAATTTATCTCTTTTCCTTTAAAAGATTTTTCTAAAAATTCTTTTACTTTTTCAAAAACCATTTCTATTCTCCTTTTAAACTTTTTTCTATTTTTTTATTTATATCTTTATTAATATAATCTACCATAGAAAGTATTCCAGACACTACTGCTTTTTCATCGCTACTTCCATGACCCTTAAAAACAACTTTTTTTAAACCTAACATAGGACATGCTCCGTACTCTTTATAATCTAAAGTTTTCTTTAATGATTTCATAGATGGTTTAATTAAAAGACCTCCTACTTTAGCTATTAACGATGACATTAAAGATTTCTTTATGTTTTCTAAAATGAATTTAACAGATCCTTCTGTTGTCTTTAAAATTATATTACCATGAAATCCATCACAAACTAAAACATCAGCCTCTCCGTTAAAAATATCTCTTGATTCTAAATTTCCAATAAAGTTCATATCCATTATTTTTAATTCTTCATAAGTTTCCTTTAAAACTTTAGTTCCTTTACCTTCTTCACTTCCTATATTTAAAAGTGCTACTCTTGGATTTTCTAAATTTAAAGAATCTTTAGCGAAAATATTACCCATTATAGCAAACTGTTTTAAAATTTCTTTTGTACATTCAATGTTTGCCCCGGCATCAAGTAAAATCATTTTTCCTTTGTTAGTAGGCAGTGTTATAGTAAGAGCAGCTCTTTCAACCCCATCAATTCTTCCTGCTATTAAAAGTCCTGATACTAAAACAGCTCCTGTACTGCCAAAAGAAATCAATCCATCGGCATTATCTAAAGCTAACTCTTTCATTCCTAAAACAATTGATGAATTTTTCTTTCTTCTAACAGCAAAGGTGGGTTCTTCGTTATTTAAAATATATTCTTCTGTTTCAATAACTTCAATTCTTTCTCTTGAATTTTTATCAATATCTACGGTTTCAAAAACAGATTTCGGGCCAACAACAACAAAATTTACATCAAGTAATTTACTTGCTTCAACAACTCCACGAAAAATACATTCCGCACCTCTGTCAGACCCTAATAAATCAACAATAATTTTCATAATTACCTCCAATATTCACGTGATTAGTATATCATAATTCATCATTTATTACAATTTATCTGCATATATAATCTCTTTTTTATACACAATAAAAAATAATGGAATAAGAGGTATTAACGCAAAAATCCATGCTAACGAATCTGAAAAGCACACACCAACATACCCATACTTTTCAGAAAATAGTAAAATTACTCCGACACGTGCAATAACCTCAAATACACCTCCAAGCATAGATAAATCCGCTCTTCCAAAACCTTGTAACCCATTTCTGTAAACAAAAAGTAATGCTAAAAACGGATAAAAATACATAACACAATTAAAGTAAATCTTAGATGCCGACTTCATAACTTCTGATGCATCAGGAACAAAGAGTAAAACAAAAAAATCAGAAGTGAATTTTATTATAATAAATGCAACTAAACTAAGAAAAATAGATGTAAAAGTAGAATATTTTATTCCTAATTTTATTCTGTCAAAATTTTTAGCACCATAGTTTTGTCCGATAAAATTTGCAATTGCAACTCCAAGTGCGATAAATAACTGCAACACTATCGCCTGAAATTTTCCTGCAACACCAAAACCTGCAATATATTCTGATCCATACTTATTTAATTCCATTTGTACAAACATAATTCCAAAAGCTGTTATGGAAAACTGTAGTCCCATCGGTATACCTTGTTTTAACAGTTGAATAATTATGTTTTTATCCACTTTAAAATCCTTTACTTGAACTCTTAAAAATTCATATTTTTTAAAAATATAATTTATTGAAATTACAACAGAAAAACATTGTGAAATTACTGTGGCAAATGCTGCACCAAAAACTCCCATTTTTAAAAAATAAACACAAATTATATCCAAAATTATATTCATAATTGAAGAGATGATTAGAAATATAAGCGGAATCTTGCTGTTTCCAATAGCTCTTAGTGTACTTGAACATAAGTTATAAAACATTGTAAAAATTATTCCTGAGTATATTATTGCAATATAAATATATGTTTGATTAAAAATATTTTTTGGAGTATTTATAAAATTTAGTATAAATTTATTAAACATTAATAATATAACGCTCATACTAAGTCCTAAAATAAACGATAAAAATATAGCCATTGCATGATATTTTCTTAGTAAATCATACTTTTTAGCACCGTAAATATGAGACATTTTTATTCCAAATCCTGCACTTATTCCTAATAAAAGACCGATAAACATAAAAACTATCGGACCTGTTACACTTATTGCAGCAAGTGCATTTTCTCCATTTACATTTCCAACTATAAATGAATCTATTACATTATAAAGCTGTTGAAACAAATTACCGAAAAATATAAAAATCGCAAAATATATTATTGAAGAATATATTTTGCCGGTTGTCATATCATTTTTCATAAAATCTCCTTAAAATAAATAAAATTTCTCATTTTGCAAATTGTTTCATTAAATTAAATCCTATTTCACAATTAAAAATAAAATTGACTAAAGTCAATTTTATTTAAAATATTTTTTTATTTCATCAATAAAGATAGAATTATCAATTTCATCTCTTACAGCAACTCTTATAAATTGTCTGCCATTTAATTTGATCTTTGAAGTCAAATCTTTGATGAAAATATTTTTTTCCAACATTCTTATACACAACTCTTCAGATGTACCTTTCAATACTTCCAAAGTCAAATAATTTGCTTGGCTTGGAATTATTCTGAATTCAGAAATTTCTTCTAATTTTGATACAAAATTTTTTCTTGATTCTTTTATTTTGTCTAATGCAAACTTATAATCTTTTTTATATTTTTCATAAATTTGAAGATAATATTCACCAAAAGAATTAATATTCCAAATTGAAACATCTTTCTTTATATAACTTATCATTTCTTTATTTGAAGTCGCTAAAATACCAAGTCTAAGTCCGGGAACTCCATAGGATTTCGATATACTTTTAATCACGATAAAACGCTCATAAATATCCAAATATTCATCAAAAATAAAACTTGAATTTTCTTCATCTGAAAAATCAACAAAACTTTCATCTAAAATAAATGTTATCTTTTTAGTTTTTGCCCAATTTAAAAGTTTTAAAACCTCTTTTTTTTCGATATAATTTCCGGTTGGATTATCAGGATTTATAAGTACCAATGCTTCAATATTTTTATCAGAATAAAACTCAATCAAATCTTTTGCATCATATCTAAAATCTTCATTATTCGGAACATAAATTATCGTTTTTGATTTATCATATCTGTTAGGATATTCTTCAAAAGTAGGTCTAATAACCCCAATGTTACCGTTAAAATTTTCTATTACTGACTTTATTAATTCAGCAGCACCATTTCCGACAACTATATGTTCCTTATTTACTCCAAATATCTTAGCACACAAATTTGAGTTTACAGTAAGTCCTGAAGGATATTGTTCCAATAAAGTGTTAAAATTATATTTAAGTTCTTCTTTTAATTTTTTCGGCGGAAAATAAGGATTGACTAAATAACAAAAATCCAATAGTTTAGGGTATCTCCAATATCCTCCGTATCTTATTTGGTATTTATTCAATTTATCACTACCACTTGAAAAAATTGACTCTGCTATGTCTAAATCTTGTTCATCGTCTATTTCATACCACTTTATATTGTCAGAAATAACTTTTGCTTGAATATGATTTTTTTTCATTCCAATTATAAGCTTTAATACTGACTCATAATAGTCATTCATTCCATTTGCTTTAATATAAGCTTCTAAAAACGGAAAATAAACTAACTTAGAGAATTCTTTAGAAAATTTATAGATATTTATTGTCTTAAAATACTCATCTGCTTTCTCAAAATTAAATTCCTTTCCTGAAATAAATTCTAAAATCTCTTCATTTTCATTTAACTTAAAGCAAGTTCCATCCATCCATCTTTCATATTTTGAAACAAGTGCCAGATTTTCACGAGCATCATCAATAAGTTCATCAATAAGTTCTGAATCAAAAATCAAATCTGATTCTAAAGTAATTGTATCATCTTGTTCCATAAAATCTTTTGCAAGATACATTGAATATATATTATTAGTTGTATCGTATATATCGTTATTAATAAATTCTATTTTTGTTTTTAGTTCCAATGAATTTATATACTTTGTGAAAAATTCACTTTTATATCCCGTTACAACTATTATCTTAGAAAGATTTTTTTCATCTAAAATTTTAAGCATTCTTTCAATTAGGGATACCCCGTTAACAGCTACCATTGATTTTGTATTATTTTCAGTTAATTTTTTTAATCTACTACCCATTCCGGCAGCTAATATCAATCCTTGCATAAATTCCTCCTACTTATACTTTTTAAAAATTAAAAATGATGGAAATTTCGGAATAAAACATGTTGATTTTGGTGGCAAAATACAATTATTTTTTGATAATTCAGTAAATTCATCAAAGGATAACGCATCTACTTCCAGTAAAACATCAGTATTAGTAAGTTCTTTTTTTCTAACTTCCAAAAAATTATCTAAAACATACTCAACATTTGAAAAATTAAGAATTCTGAAAGCTGTAGAAATTATCTGTGTATTTAACCTATAAACATCATTGTTCCAAAATAGGTCTTCTTCAACTTCTTTTAATTTTACAAGAAAAGAATCCTGTTGATAAGTAACTCTGACAAATCCCTTTGAAATATTTTCATCATAGTTAATGCTCAATAAATTATTCATAAAACTTCTTGCTTTTTCAAAACTGCTCGCATCGATACCTTTAATTATCCTATGAATAGGTAAAATTTTTACATCAGAAAAACTCATAAAGCAAGAAAGCATACCTTTCTTATTCTTCATCATAGATGTAGTA
Organism: Parvimonas sp.; assembly: GCA_022770425.1. Lineage (GTDB taxonomy): Bacteria > Bacillota > Clostridia > Tissierellales > Peptoniphilaceae > Parvimonas. Next base: position 27,686 of record JALEHY010000050.1, read on the forward strand.
TATAATCTATGATGCCCGTCTGCTACATACATTTTTTCAATACTCTGGTATAAATTTAAAATATTTTTAGCATTATCTTCATCATATTTATATAAAATTAAATTTCCAAAATCATAAACTTTTGAATACTCTCTCTTTTTGATTATTTCTTCTATTCCAATATTTTCTTCATGAACAATAAATACAGGTGCTGTTTCAGAATTGTAGGTGTGAAAATTTGCAATCATACCTTGAATTGTATCCGGTAAAACAAGCTCATGACATTTTATATTCTCATTATTATACTCTGAAATATCCAAATCAGCTATAAGTCCGTAAGAATCGTCATATCTAAATAAAAATATGGTATTATCATTTTTTTCAAGTTTTTGACTATTTAATTTTTTTTTCATATTTGAAGATAAAAATAATGTATTATCATCAAAATTTATTTTCTCTTTATTTATGTTGGCTAAATTAATAAAATCAGGATCATAAATATTACCTGAAATATTCACATAGCTTTCCTTAATTAAATTTATTTTCATAATTTCACCTCTTAAAATTAACATAATAATTATAACATATTTTGTATGTTTTTCAAAAACAAATAAATATGTTATAATTAGATGATTAAATAAAAAATTAACAGGAGGTGTACTTTGGATTTATCACTATCAAAAGAAGAAAGTTTTGAATTAATAGTTTCTGATTTAAAAACCTCTCTTGAACAAAAAAATATATTTCACCTTAGAGATATAATATACGATACGAATGAAGTTACATTAGCAAATATATTTGAAACATACTTTAACATTCAAGAAATTTTATTTATGTTCAAAGTTATAAAAAAAGAAAAATCTGCTGAAATATTTGCATATTTACCTCAAGAAATGAAGCAAGAAGTGATTAACGGCCTCCAAGATCATGAAATAAAAGTAATGTTGGACTATATGTTTACAGATGATATCAGCGAGTTTTTAGAAGAACTTCCTGCAAATATTGTAAAGAGAGTTCTAAATTCCGCATCTAAGCAAAGAAGGAATGAAATAAATATGATGCTGAATTTCAAAGAAAACAGTGCAGGTTCAGTAATGAGCACCGACTATGTGGAGCTTGATCCTGATATTACTGCGGATGAAGCGCTTGAAAAAATAAAATCAAAAGAACGACTTGCTGAAACCATTTCTTATTGTTACGTTACAAATAATCAACACATATTGCTTGGATTTGTTTCAATGAAAGAAATATTATTATCTCCATCAAACACAATAATTGAAGATATAATGGAAACTGATGTTATTTCAATTGATTGTGATGAAGATCAAGAAGAAGTATCAAAGATATTTACTAAATACGACTTATTAGTTTTACCTGTTGTAAACGATCAACACAGACTTATCGGTATTATTACAGTAGATGATGTATATGACATTATACAAGATGAGGTCACAGAAGACTTACAAAAAATGGGCGGTATTACTCCGATTGAGGGCTCATATATAAATATGAGTATATTCCAAATAGTAAAAAGTAGGATAACTTGGTTACTGATACTTATGGTTTCTGCTACAATTTCAGGTTGGATTTTAACGAAAAATATTGACTTGACCTTAAAAATTCCTTCCTTACTAATATTTATTCCTATGCTAATGGATACTGCCGGAAATGCCGGAAGTCAATCAAGTGCTATGGTAGTAAGAGGTATAGTAATTGACAACTTATCAATTAAAGATTTTAAATATGTAATAAAAACAGAATTTTTAAATTCATTAATCTTAGGTATTATTTTGTTTGTTGTAAACATGCTAAGAATACTGATATTTATGCCGAATATCGACATCTTAGTTGCGTTTTTAATATCAGCTACTATTTATATAATTGTTACAGTTGCAAATTTAATAGGAGGTATATTGCCTCTTATCGCAAGTTCATTAAAGCAAGATCCTGCATCAATGAGCGGGCCAATACTTACAACTGTATGTGATGCAATTTCTCTTACTATTTATTTTACATTAGCAAGCATATTTCTAGGAGGTGGTATTTATGGAATATAATTTTTTAGAATATAATAAAGATCAATTATCTTCTATACTTCCTGAATTGATAAAAGAAAAAAAAGTTCTGATGATAAGAGAAATATTTGATGAGTATAACATTGTAGATTTAAGTGAAATATTTATTGAATTACAACTTGATGAAGCATTATTTATATTTAAAATTTTACCAAAAGACATTTCAGCTGATTTATTTACCTACCTTGACCCTGAATACCAAGAAAAATTAATCGCTGCCCTATCTTCAGTAGAACTTAAGAGTATGCTTGATAATATGTTTAGTGATGATATTTTAGACTTTCTTGAAGAAATGCCTGCAAATGTTATAAAGCATATTTTAGATAATGTATCGCCTGAACACAGAAAAGAAATAAATACATTATTAAGCTATGAGGAAAATAGTGCCGGTTCAGTAATGAGTACGGACTTTATAGAGCTATTGGAAACAGATACAGTTGAAAATGCAATTATAAAAATAAAAACTCAAGCTGAAATTGCCGAAACGGTAAATGTATGTTTTGTAATTGACAAAAAACGTGTTTTAGTAGGTATTGTGAATTTGAGAGATATAATAGTTTCAAAAAATAATAAATACATTTCAGAAATAATGGATAAAAATATGCACTATGTATATACAAATACCGATCAGGAAGAAGTCGCTCAATTATTAAGTAAATATGATTTAACAACTATTTGTGTACTTAATGACCAAAACAGATTAATAGGTATAGTTACCGCTGATGATGTGCTTGACATTTTAACTGAAGAAGCAACTGAAGATATCCATAAAATGAGCGGGATTACTCCAACTGATGGATCATATCTTAGAACAAGTGTAAAGGAAATGGTAAAATCAAGAATTTCATGGTTATTAATTCTTATGATATCCGCAACTTTTACAGGATATATATTACAGTATTTTGAAGATAAATTAAGTGCTGTTGCAATTTTGTCCGCTTCAATTCCAATAATAATGTCCACATCAGGAAATGCAGGAACTCAAAGTTCTACAATGGTAATACGTGGAATAGCAGTTGATAACTTAAATATCAAAGATATACTTAAGGTTTTCAATAAAGAGTTTTTAGTAGGATTAACATGTGGAGCAATTTTATTTGTAATAAATTTTTTAAGATTATATGTATTCGGATCTCCTGAAATAAATTTAGAAATCAGCTTTGTAGTTAGCCTTACAATAACTCTTTCACTTATATTCGCAAATATATCAGGAGGAATTTTGCCATTAATTGCAAAACAATTTAAAATGGATCCGGCAAGTGCTGCCGCCCCATTAATCACAACCATTGTAGATGCAACAAGCTTAATTACCTACTTTATTTTAGCTATATGGATATTAAAAATTTAAAATCAAAATATTAAAAAGGAGTTATGTTGATAAAATTATATTATCAACTTAACTCCTTTTTTTACATTAAGTCAAATAGACTAACTTGATTGGTTTCATGAAGATTATTTAAAACACCATGTTCTTTTAAAGATTCTATTGCATTTTTATTTAACTTAGTCCTTTCTTGAAAATCCTGTATTGAAATAAAAGGAGCTTTTCTTGACTCATTATATATCATTTGAGAGCTGACATCACTAACTCCTTCTAATGCCTTAAATGGAGGTAAAATCTTTCTTTCTCCATCAATCAAAAACTTTGAATGATGAGATTTCTTAAGGTCAACTTTACTCGCAACGATTCCTCTTAAATACATTTCTTCCGCAACTTCAAGTATTGAATAAGTATCTTTATCTTTGTTAGATGCTAAGTCACCCAGTTCTTTTATTTCATTCATCTTTGCCTGTATTGCAGAAATTCCTTTTGAAATTAAATTTCCAGGATAGTCATCAACTTTTGTTGTAAAAAAAGTTGCATAGAAAGCCTCAGGATAGTGAACTTTAAAATAAGCTATCCTATAACTCATCATTACATAAGCAACGGCATGCGCTTTAGGGAAAAGATATTCTATCTTCCTACAAGAATCTATATACCATTTTGGTATTCCACATTCCTTCATATAATTTTCAGTATCTTCATCTAATTTTTTGCCTTTTCTTACAGTTTCCATTATCTTAAAAGCTCTTTTTTTATCAAGTCCTTTAAAAATTAAATAAGTCATTATATCATCTCTTGTACAAATAGTATCACTAAGTGCTATTCCACTTTTAACCAAATCTTGTGCATTATTTAACCATACATTTGTTCCATGAGATAGTCCTGAAATTCTTACAAGTTCAGTTAATGTTTTTGGTCTTGTATCAAGCAGCATTTGTCTTACAAAGCCAGTACCAAACTCCGGAATTCCCAGTGTTCCTACTTCTGATTCATATTTATTTGTATTAAATTTTAAACTTTCTGTTGAATAAAAGATCTTAAACGTATCCTCATCATCCATAGGCATATTAAGAGGATCAATATCTGTCAAGTCACTTAATTGTTTTATAATTGACGGAACGTCATGTCCAAGAAGATCAAGTTTTAAAATTCTACCGCTTATTGCCTTATAACTAAAGTGTGTTGTTATAACTCCGGATTTAGGATCATCTGCAGGATATTGGATTGGAGTAAAATCGTATATTTCTTTATTATTAGGAACTATCATAATTCCTCCGGGATGTTGTCCACTTGTCCTTTTTACACCCACGATATTTCTCTGATACCTACCTATATTTCCGCTTGTTAAGTCAATATTTTTTTCTTCCATATATTTTTTTATATAACCAAAAGCGGTTTTATCCATTATAGTACCTATTGTACCTGCTCTATATACTTTGTCTGCACCAAAAAGTTCTTCTGTATATTTATGACAGGTTGGTTGATATTCTCCAGCAAAGTTTAAATCAATATCCGGTTCTTTGTCTCCGTCAAAACCTAAGAAAACCTCAAAAGGTATATCATGTCCTTCTTTTTTCATAAGTGTATTGCAATGGGGGCATTTTTTATCAGCCATATCTACTCCGGACATTCCACTAAATTCACTATGAAATTCCGAATATTTACAATTTGGACAAATATAATGAGGCATAAGAGGATTTACTTCAGTTATTCCCGCCATAGTAGCAGCAAATGAGGACCCTACCGAACCTCTTGAGCCTACTAAATATCCATCATCATTTGATTTCCAAACCAGTTTTTGAGCGATTATATATAAAACGGCATATCCGTTTTTTATTATAGAATTAAGCTCTCTTTCAAGCCTATTTTCAACAATTTCAGGTAATTTTTCTCCATAAATCGACTTTGCTTTATCGTAACAAATCTTTCGAAGTTCTTCATCGGAACCTTCAATAAATGGAGGAAAAGTTCCCTCAGGTATCGGTAAAATATCTTCTATGCTATTTTTAAAAATATTTGTATTTGTAACAACAACTTCATAAGCTATATCTTTACCTAAATAAGAAAATTCTTCAAGCATTTCTTTTGTATTTCTAAAATAAAATGCTCCTTCTTTTTCAAGATTTTTATACCCCTGCGAATAAAGGATTACATTTCTAAAAACATAATCATTTCTGTCCAAATATTTCACATTTCCGGTTGCTACTACAAGTTTATTTAATTTTTTTCCAAGTTCTACAATCTTTCTATTTATATTTTTTAAATCTTCTACCTCTAAAACTTTTCCTCTATGATATAAATGAATCAAATTTGAAATTGGTTGAATCTCTAAAAAATCATAAAAATTAGCAATCTCTAAAATTTCATCATCCGTTTTATCTTCCAAAAAAGCCCTAAAAAGTTCTCCGTCCCAATTTCCTGAACCTATTAAAAGACCTTTTCTATATTCCTTTAATTTTGATTTCGGAAATGCTCCAACTTTTCTAAAATATTTCATCAAACCTTCAGAAATCATTTTATAAAAACCGTTTAATGCACTCATTTCCTTAACATAAATTATTGAATTAAAAGAAATATTTCTTGAAATAGGCCATGTTGTTTCAATACTATTTATATTTTTGTCAAACCTTAATCCTCTTTGCTCTATGATTTTAATAAGTTCCAAAAGAATACCGGCACAAGCCTCTGCATCAAAACTGGCTCTATGATGATTTAAAAGATTAACTCCCAATTCTTTACACAAAGTATTTAATTTATGATTTTTTAAATTAGGAAGCACCGCTCTTGCAAATCCCATAGTATCAACAAAAGTAGGATTAAAATCTAACCCTAATCTTTTACAATTAGTTTTTATAAAAGAAATATCAAACTCAGCATTATGAGCAACATAAATACAATCTTTAGAAAATTCTAAAAATTTAGGCATAATTTCTGAAATCAAAGGTTTATCAATAACCATTTCATTAGTTATCCCTGTAAGTTCCGTTATTTCTTCGGTAATTAACTGTTCAGGGTTAATAAGTTCATTAAATACTTCCACTATTTGCCCATTTTCAACTCTAACTGCACCAATTTCCGTAATATTATTTTTTAAATGAGAAAGACCGGTAGTTTCAATGTCAAATACAACAAATCTATCAAATGTAGCTTCTTGTTTATAATTATATAAAATTCTTGGATTATCTTCTAATAAATTAAGTTCAACACCATATAAAGGTTTTATTTCGCTACCGTTAAACAGTTCCATCATTTTGGGATATGCCTGAACAACACCGATATCCGTTAAACCAATAGCAGTATGCCCCATTTGTTGAAGTCTTGATTTTAAAACTTTTAAGTCAATCATTCCGTCAAGTCCTGACATTTGAGAATTTAAATGTAATTCTACCCTTTTTTCTTCAGCATTATCTACATGTATTTTATTTGGAATTATTTCCATGCTACTTATCATCATAGATATTCCTTTTGAATAGCTATCATATCCTACTCTTCCAAATAGTCTTGAACTTATTCCTGAAGCAACAGATTTTTCATTCACTGTTTCTTTAAACATATCAATTTTGTTTGAATCTAAAAACAATTTACAACTTATAGCAGAAGTTTCATCTTCCAAATCAAACGTCACCAAAAATTTTCCGCTTTTTGTTTCAAGAAAAGCTAATTTATATAGTTTTCCTTCTATTTTACATAAACCGCTGTTTTCATTCAAATCTGAAACTTTTAGGAGAGGTTCTTTTTCAGAAATTTTTCTCCCAACTTTAAAATCAATGTTACTTTCGAGATTATCTTTTTTTTGTAATGATACTTTTACATTTTCATTTTCAATTTTTTTTAATTTATTTTCTAATTCTTCATTAAATTTATCTTCATAGTTTATAGAGTTGTCAGAAATTAAATTTAACATGTTAATCTCAACACTTTTTGTAGTAAAATTCAAAATATATTTTTCCAAATCTTTAACCAATCCATTTGATATTAACTTAAACCTATCTGCAGGATTATTGATAAAAATATCAATAGAATTATCCAAAAAATCAATTCTATCATTATTGGTAAGTAAAACATTATCTTTTGAAAGTATACCTTGAACTTTTGATACAAAATCATCATATGTTATATGGTAAAAATAATTATCTCCTATCTCATTAGAAAATAGTTTTTCAACAAAAAATTCAACTTCAATCCCATTAAAAAGTTCATGTAACTCTTTATCTAAAACTAAAATTTCCTCGATTCCAACATCATCACTATCAGTTAAAAGTTTTAAAAAAATTTTTTCATCTTTTTGATAAAAATCATAAATTATAAAATCATCAGATAAAGTATATTCTTTTTTATTTGAAAAATAGAAACTTTTCAGACTTCTATGCATATTACTCCTCCACATAATCATTTATTTCTTTTATCAACTCTTTTAATAAATCTTTCTCTTCAACTTTTTTTACTATCTTTCCCTTTTTAAAGATTAATCCCTTTCCATTTCCGCCGGCAATTCCGATATCTGCTTCTTTAGCTTCTCCGGGTCCATTAACAGGACAACCCATTATTGCAATCTTTAAGTTTTTATCTATATTTTTTAGCTCTTTTTCTGCTTGTTCAACTATTGGAATTAAGTCAATCTTTGTTCTTGAGCAAGTAGGACATGAAATTAAGTCTATTCCATTTCTATATAAGCCTAAAGAACGTAAAATTTCTTTACCAACCTTTACCTCCTCGACAGGATTACTTGTTAAAGAAACCCTTATTGTATCTCCTATACCTTTAGCTAAGATAATTCCAAGTCCAACAGAAGATTTTATACTTCCTCTAAAATTAGGTCCTGCTTCAGTAATACCAAGATGTAGCGGATAATCACAAAGACTGCTCAATAATTCATAAGATTCTACACAAATAGGAACATTACTTGATTTAATAGAAATCTTTATGTTATCAAAATTCAAAGATTCTAAAAATTCAACTTGTTCCAATGCACTGTAAACTATTGATTCTTTATTTACTCCACCAAATTTATCTATAAATTTTTGGTTTACCGAACCGGAATTAACGCCTATTCTAATAGGTATATTATGATATTTACAACATTCTACAACTTCTCTTACTTTTTTCTTTCCTCCGATGTTTCCGGGATTAATTCTTAAACAATCCGCACCATTATCGCCTGCCATAATTGCCAATTTGTAATCATATTGTATATCTGCAATAAATGGAATAGTAGTTAATTCTTTTATTCTCTTTATTGCTACCGCATCATCAAAATCATTTACAGCAGATCTGCTTATATTACAACCTTCTTTAGTAAATTCATTTATTTGATTTACAGTCGAAAATATATCTTTTGTAATTGTATTTGTCATTGACTGTATAGAAATAGGAGAACCTCCCCCAATAGGAACGTTCCCCACATAAATTTTTTTAGTAATTTTTCTTTCCATTAATTCGCTCCAAAAATACCTAGTCTAATAACATCCTTAAAAGACACTAATAAAATTAAACACATTAAGAAGATAAAACCAATGGTATGAATTAAACCCTCTTTTGATCTTGATACCGGTCTTCCAATTATCATTTCTATAATCAAAAAGACAAGTCTTCCTCCATCTAATGCAGGTATAGGTAATAAATTAATAAAACCTAAATTAACACTTATAAATGCAGTTATATACAACAATGAATAAATACCATTGCTTGCTGCACTACTTATAGCTCCTACAACTCCAATAGGACCTGAAAGCTGTCCTACACCAACTTTACCGGTAATTAATTGTCTTAAAACATCAAACATCGAACCGATAAAGTAAAAAACAGTATTAGTTGCCTCTCTTAAAGAAACAAATACATTCCTATCTAATTTTGAAGATATTCCTAATAATTTTTCATTTGAATCATCAAATTTTATATCAAATTCTTTTTGAACATTATTTCGTGATACAACAACTTTTATTGTATCCTTCGTTAAAGTAGATAATGTATTTTGAATATCTTTCCACTTAGAAATTTCTTTGTCATCTATTTTAACAATTTTATCTCCACTTTTTAATCCATACCTTTGAGCAACAGAATTTTGAGTAACATCTGCTATTACATTTGTTTGATAACCTCTAAATACAAATAAACCAAACATTATAACGAATGCTAAAATAAAATTAAAAAGCGGTCCTGCAAAAATAGTAAAAATTCTTCCTCCTATAGGAGCTTGATTAAAATTTCCTGTTTCTGAAAAAGACTTTCCATCAGTATCTGATTCATCTTCCCCTTCCATTGCACAATATCCACCAAGCGGTAAAGCTCTTACACTATATAAAGTTTCACCCTTTTGTTTACCGAATATCTTAGGCCCCATACCAACTGCAAACTCATTTACTTTTATTTTTGATTTTTTTGCTACTATAAAATGTCCAAATTCATGAACAGTTACAACTAACATAAAAACCATTAAAGCTATTAATATTTTAATAATCATTAAATCTTTCCTCCAAAAATATAAAAAATCATATAAATCACAGGAGTAACAAATATTATACTATCAAATCTATCCAAAAATCCACCATGTCCTGAAATTAAACTTCCAAAATCTTTTATGCCTACTTCTCGTTTTATCTTTGAAGCTAATAAATCTCCAATTTCAGCAATTACTGAAGCAAAAACAGCCATAAAGTTAATAAGCACAAAATCATATTTAAACAAATAGTAATTTAATATATTTGAAAGTAAAACAGCTCCCAAAATTCCACCAACAGAACCCTCTATTGTCTTTTTAGGACTAATATTAGGACACAATTTATGTTTTCCAAATAAAACACCAACTAAATAAGCAAATGTATCAGTACCCCATGAGATTATGTATACAAACCAAATATAATTAGAAAATCCCATTTTTAAGAATATACCCATCGGTAAAGATATATATATAAACGCAAAGATAAGTCGACTAAAATCAACTATATTTATTTTATTTGAAAACAAATAATAAATTGAATTGATAATAAAATAAAAAGATATTGATATTAAAATCATATAAATATTCGAACTATTGATATAATAAAAAGTTAACAGCGAAAAACAAAAACATATTATTATAGTAAATAAATCTCTGATTTTAAAAGCATTAAATAATTCAATCAAACATAATCCACTTACAACAACCGAATATGCAATTAAAGGGAGTCCTTTAAAATAAAGGCTTAAAATTGTTACTAACAATATTATAGCACCACTTACGGTTCTATTAATAAATCCTTTCATTATACTCCCCCAAATCTTCTATTTCTATTTTGAAAATCATATATTGCATCATATAAATTTTCAGCAAAAAACTCAGGCCATAACACATCAGTAAAATAAAACTCAGAATAAGCAATTTGATAAATCAAAAAATTGCTTATTCTTTTTTCATTGCCCGTTCTTATAATCAAATCAACATCTGAATTTTCTCTTGTATACAAATAATTTTTGAAATTTTCTTCATCTAAATCATTAAGAGAAATTTTTTCTTCAAAAATATCCTTACATAACGATTTAATAGCAGATATTATCTCAGACCTTCCTCCATAATTTAATGCAATATTTAAAACCATTCCTGTATTTAATTTTGTTTTTTCAATACTGTCGTCTAACAATTTAACTATGGATTTAGGTAGTTTACTATAATCTCCAACAACTCTGAATATTATATTGTTTTCTAAAATTCTTTTTAGCTGTGAATTTATATATATAACTAAAATATCCATAAGACCATTTACTTCGTCTTTAGGTCTTTTCCAATTTTCTGTTGAAAAAGCATACAAAGTAAGAGTTTCTATTCCTATTTTACAACATTCTTCAACAATATCAACTACTCGATTCATTCCTTCTTTATGTCCGGTAATTCTGGGCATAAATCTATTTTTTGCCCATCTTCCATTACCGTCCATAATTATACCAATGTGTTTAGGTAAATTATTAAAATCTATTTCTTTCACACTAAATTTCCATTAATTCTTTTTCTTTTTTCTTGTTTATATCTTCAATATCTTTTGTAAATTTATCAATAACTTTTTGCACATCTTCTTCAGCAACCCTAAGTTCATCTTCACTGATTTGCTTATCTTTTTCCATTTTCTTTAACTTATCAAGTGAATCACGTCTTAAATTTCTAAGTGCAACTTTTGCATTTTCACTATAACCTTTAACAACTTTTACAAGTTCCTTTCTTCTATCTTCAGTTAATGCAGGAAACGGAAGTCTAATAACTTTTCCATCATTTGAAGGTGTGATACCCAAATTTGACTTTAATATAACTTTTTCAATCGGTCCAATCAAAGATGCATCCCATGGTTGAATTACCAAAAGCCTTGCTTCAGGAACAGAGATAGATGCAACTTGTTTAATCGGAGTATCAGTTCCATAATAATCAACACTAAGTTGATCTAAAACATTAGGATTTGCTCTACCTGCTCTAACAGTCAATAATTCTTCTTCATAAGCTTCAATAGATTTTTTCATCTTTCTTTCTAATTCATTTATAACTTCTTTATACATTTTTATTTCCCCCTTACTATTGTTCCGACTTTTTCTCCCTTAGCAGCTAAAAGCAAATTTTTTGGATCATCAATTCCAAAAACAACTAAAGGTATATTATTATCCATGCAAAGTGACGTAGCAGTGGCATCCATGATGCCAAGCCCTTTGTTTAAAATTTCAATATAAGTTAACTCATCAAACTTTTGTGCATTTTTGAACTTATTCGGATCACAATCATAAACTCCGTCTGTTCCTGTCTTTCCAAGCAAAATAACATCTGCATGCATCTCTGCGGCTCTTAATGCAGCAGTAGTATCAGTTGAAAAATAAGGCATTCCTGTTCCTGCACCGAATATAACTATACGTCTTTTTTCAAGATGTCTTTCTGCTTTTCTTTTTATAAATGGCTCTGCAACTTCATGAACGTTAATAGCAGTTTGTACCCTCGTAGGTACACCCATATTTTCTAAAGTTGCCTGAAGTCTTAAAGAGTTTATTATAGTAGCAAGCATTCCCATATGATCTGACGTTGATCTTTCAATTTTTTCACTTGAACGACCTCTCCAAAAGTTACCTCCTCCTACTACAATACAAATTTCAATTCCCAAATCATAAACATCTTTAACCGACGCACAAATTTTTTCAATGGTTTCATCATCAAGGCCATGCCCTATACCACCTGACAATGCTTCACCGCTAAGTTTAATAACTACTCTTTTAAATTTTAAATCCATAAAGTTTTCTCCTTCTTTATAATATATTTAGTTTATCATTTTTTTTAGATTTTTTCAATATTTTTGCTATATTTTGTTTTTATTTGCTAATAAAAAAGATTGGAAAAAATGTACTGAACCTGTAAATACGGGCAAAGTATTTAGGGATTCACATCAAAATATCCAATCTTTTTTTATAATATTATTTATTTTCTACAGTTTTATTAATATTCATTTCACGTTCTATAGCATCTTTTACTTTTGGAGATAATTTATTCTTATGTTTTTCAAAAGCCTCTGCCGAATTTTTATATTCTTCAGCCAGTTCCTTAGTTTCTCTGTATTCGTTAGGATATTCGTTTTCGTCAATTTCGACTGAATATTTTCCCTTAATATCAACATATTCTATTCCCAAAAGTGTATCTAAAATCGTAAATTCATCCCTAAGCTCAAATCTGTCATTCGGATAAAATTTACTATCAGCATTAATATATTTTTTTCCGTTTTTAACTTCTATTTTAGGAAAAAACGCTTCTTCAAATGCTGAATCTTTATCAAGTTTCTTAAAAACATTTCCTTCTTTATCAACAATAGTTCCTGAATTTTTATTCCAACAATAATCCGGATATTTAATTCTAACCATTAAATCAGAACCATTTTTAAATCCAAAATAAACGTATCCTCTGTCAGGAGTTTCAAATTGTTTATTAACAAGTTTTTCAACTGAAACATTATTTTTATCCGCACTTTTACAAGCAGATAAAAATATTAATAAAAACAAAGTTAAACTAAAAAATTTTAAAATTTTTTTCATATATTTACTCCTCTTCATCAATCAAAGTTCTAAATGGTGGTGCCACATGCCCGTAAAGTTTTCCTTTGTATAAAGCATATTTTGTACCGTTATCATTTATTATTTTTTTAAAATAAACATATCCACTATAAGTTATACCATTTTTATACTTTGTTTGCCATATTTTTTCAACAGGATTGCTAAGATATTTGCTATATCCAATAAACAAGGTAGCAGAAGTTGTAGCATCTATACCATATAACTAAAAATCATCATTTTGAATTTTTAACTCCTGCTCAACTGCTCCTACTTGAGTAGGAACGATTCCAACAGTTCCAATTAACATAACTGCAAGTAATAATTTAAACTTTTTAGTCACATAGACCACCTCCATATAAAGTATTTTCTTTATTATACTACTACATTATACTACTACGGAAAATTAAAATCAATAGTTAATATTAAAATAAATATATAAAAAAGATAAAATTGTAAAAGATTTTATCCTTTAATTCATAATTATATCACTGTTTATTGATTTAACAATTGTTTTTAAATTCTGATTTATTATTTTGTTTTTGGCTTTTTGTAAATTTTTATCCTCTTTTAAAATTTTCTCAACAAACATTTTAGAGAATTTTAATACTTCAAAATCGTTTTGAAAATTCACCATTTTAAAATTTTGTTCTCCTGATTGTCTATAACCGAAAACATCACCATAACCCCTAAGTAAAAAATCTTGCTCTGAAATATAAAATCCGTCAGTAGATGAACACATAATTTCCATTCTTCTTCTTAACAATTCGCCCGACTTATTACTAACTAAAATACAATAACTATCATATTGTCCTCTTCCTATTCTTCCTCTTAGTTGGTGTAACTGGCTAAGTCCAAATCTTTCTGCATTATATATAACCATAATATTTGCATTCGGTACATTTATACCTACTTCTATAACTGTTGTTGAAATTAATATTTTTACTTTTCCGGTTTCAAATAATTTCATAATTTCATCTTTTTCCGACGGTTTCATTTTTCCATGTATAAAAGCAACTTCAATATTTTGAAGGTATTTAGACTTTAATTTCTTATACAAATTTGAAACAGACTGTAATTCTAAATTATCACTCTCATCAATAAGAGGACACACAATATATGCCTGTCTTCCTTTTAAAATTTCTTTTTTCAAAAAATCCATATATCTTTTTTCATAATTCTCACTAACAAAATATGTTTCAATTTTCCCTCTTCCTGTAGGCATTTCTTTTATGGAAGAAATATCCAAATCACAAAACATTACTAATCCGACAGTACGAGGAATAGGTGTTGCACTCATAACCATAATATCCGGATTATCAGACTTTTTAGAAAGTAAAAGTCTTTGTTTTACTCCAAAACGATGCTGTTCATCTGTTATAATAAGCCCTAAATTTGAATATATTACTTTTTCTTGAAATAATGAATGTGTTCCTATTACTAAATCCACTTCTCCGTTTTCAATTTCCTGATTAATTTTTAATTTTTCTTTTGCTTTTAAACTTCCAACTAAAAGTTTAATTCGTATTCCAAATTTACTGAATAATTTTTTACTGCTTTCAAAATGTTGTTTTGCAAGTATTTCTGTAGGTGCCATAAATGCAACTTGATATCCGTTTTTTATTACATTAAAAGAAGCAATGAGTGCAATAACAGTCTTTCCGCATCCAACATCTCCTTGTATTAGTCTATTCATTTGTTTTTTAGATTTTAAATCAAGAAATATATCATCCAATACTTTTTTCTGAGAATCAGTTAATTCAAAAGGTAATGATTTTATAAATTCAAAAGTTTCGTCCAATAATTCAAAACTTAAATATTTTTCATTATCTTTTTTCATAAACATAGCAAGTAATTGAAAATAAAAAATTTCATCAAAAGCAAGTCTTTTCTTTGCCTTAAAAAGTAATTCATTACTCTTAGGAAAATGAATATTTTTAATTGCTTCTTCATAAGATATGAGATTTAATTTATCTATGATGTAAGAAGGTAAAGTTTCCTCAATACTTCCTTTATCTAATAAATTTTTCATAAATTTCATTAAATCTAAATTTGAAATTCCATCCGTCAAATGATATTGTGGAAGTATATTTCCGATAAATTTTGATTTACTCTGTAATGTCGGTGCTTGAATTTCTACAGTTTTTCCCACAAATTTTGCTTTACCGTACATTTCGTAAATTTCATTTTCTTTAATTGTTTTTGTAATAAAATAGTTATTATAATACACTATTGTACAAGAATTTTGTTCTTCATCAATTGCCAAAAACTTTGTAATTCGCATATTTTTTAATTTTTTGTTCTCTAAAATCGAAATAATTTTTAACTTGTATGAATAGCTACCTTCGTTAGTTATTTCAGAAATTTTTTTAAATTTAGTAGTATCTATATAAGAATACGGATAATACTCCAAAAAATTTTTTATAGTATAAATCCCAAGTTTATTTAAATATCTTAACTTTTTTTCTCCAACACCTTTTATATCTATTAATTCCATATTACACCTTACTATTTAAAAATTATACAAAAAAAGTCCTAAAAGGACTTTTTAAATCAATTTTTACTTTACATCTATTCTGCAGAAATTAAATAGTAATAAACAGGTTGTCCCCCATATACCAATTCAATTTCAACATCGTCATAATTTTCAGAAACTTTTTCAACAAGTTTTTCCGCATCTTCTTTAGTTACATCCTCACCATAATACACACTGACAATAGAAGTTTCATCATCTATAAGTTCAGCAACTAAATCCTCAAAAACTTCAGAAATATCTTTTTTTGAAATTTTTATTTTTCCTCCTGAAATTCCCATAAAATCATCTTTAAGAATTTTCACACCGTCTATCTCAGTATCTCTAAGAGAATATGTGATTTGACCAACTTTAATATTTAAAATTGCGTCAGTCATTGCTTCAATGTTTTCTTCAACAGATAAAGATTCGTCAAAATTAAATAATGCACTAAAAGCCTCAGGAATTTGTTTTGTTTTAATAATATGCAAATTCTTTTTTGAAATTTTTGCAGCTTGTTCTGAAACCAAAATTATATTACTGTTGTTTGGAAAAATAAATATATCATCAGCATTAATTTTATCAACGGCATTTAAAATATCTTCTGTCGATGGATTCATAGTTTGTCCACCGGTAATTATTTCGTCAACTCCCATACTTTTAAATATTTCATCAATTCCGTTTCCTGTTGAAATAGAAACAAATCCATATTTTTTATTCTCAATTTTTATCTCCTTATTATTCTTTGCTTCTTCAACTTCTTTATCGGTATGATGAAGATGATTATGTTGTCTTCTCATATTATCAATTTTCAAATCATGTAATGGTCCAAACTCTAAAGCCCATTCAATTGCCTGACCGGGATGATTTGTATGAACATGCACTTTGATTATATTATCCCCTTTAACAACAATAAGCGAATCTCCTATTTCAGATAGTTTATCTCTTAAAACAGTATACTCTTCAGAATCACTCGTAATCATAAATTCAGTACAATATCCAAACTCTATATCTTCATCATTTTGAGCAGCTAAATGTTCAGTTCTTGCCGGTTTATTAAAGTCATAATTACGATTTATCTCTACAATTTCATTTCCTAATGCACCTTCAAAAAGGTACAATAATCCTCGTCCACCGGCATCTACTACTCCGGCTTCTTTAAGTATAGGTAATATTTCAGGAGTTCTATTTAAACTTTCAAATCCAACTTTTAAAATCGCATTACAAAACTCAACTTCATCATTGAAATCAGCATAACTTTTTTCAGCAAATTCTCCCATTTCTCTGATAACAGTTAAAATAGTTCCTTCAGTAGGTTTAATTACAGACTTATACGCAACTTTATACGCATTTACAAAACATTCTTTCAATGTTTCAACATCAAGTTCTTCTTTGTCCTTTGCACCAACATAAAAACCTCTTAAAATTTGTGATAAAATTACTCCGGAATTACCTCTTGCTCCCATTAAAGCACCATCACTGACAGCTTTTACAACATCAGAACAATTTTTAACATCTGAATTTTCCAAATTTTTTATAGATGATTTAATAGTTAAAGTCATATTGGTTCCTGTATCTCCGTCAGGAACCGGAAAAACATTTAATCCATTTACAATTTCCCTATTAGAATCAAGATAATTACGAGCTCTAATAAAAGCTCTTTGTAATTGCTCACTATTTATCATTAAAAATCTTCCTCCTAATTATCTTGCACCTTTATTGCGTGCACATTTACATTTACAGAACTAACTTTTAATCCTGTTAAGTTTTCTACATTATATTTAACATTATTTATTATATTCTCACAAACAGTAGAGATTTTAATTCCATACTGAACTACAATATGAAGATCAATAAAAATTTCTTGATTCTTTATTGAAATATGCACACCTTTGTTAGAACTTTCCCAACCTAATAATTCATAAATGCCATCTTTTGCCGAAATACTAACAAGACCACAAACTCCATAACTCTCTCTAAGTACATTAGAAACAATAGATTTTATTACATTTGAACTGATTGAAATTTTCCCCAATTCGTTATTATACTCCATAAAATACCTCCTATAATTTCTACAAAAATTAATAATATATTTTCACGTCTATTTTGTATAAATTTAAAATTCATAACTATAAATATACATAACTATATCAAATTTTTATAAAAAAAGCAAATTTTGATAACAAATAAAGATTGGGATTTTGGATTCCCAACCTTCAATCATTAAATGATATTTATATATTTTAAAGTACTTTTACATCTCCGTCATATATTAATCCGCCAATAGTATCAATAGTTACAAGTTGCCTATCATTTATAATTTCAATTGCATTTTCTGCTCCTATTATTGTTGGAATATTAAAATGCAAAGAAACTATTGCAGCATGAGATGTAAGACCACCCATTTCCACAATTAATCCTGATGCTCTTTCAATATATTCAACATATTCTCTATCTGTAAATTTTGTAACTATTATATCTCCATCTTTAAACTTTTCTTTAAGATCAGACTCTTTTTTTATAACGCAAACATTAGAGGTTACTGAATTTTTTCCTATGCCAAAGCCTTTAATTAAAATTTTTCCAACAGTATGAACTTTTATCAAATTTGTTGTACCGGCAACTCCTACAGGAATTCCTGCAGTTAAAACAACTGTATCGCCGTCATTTATTCTATTTGATTTTAATGCAGCTGAGATGGAACGTTCTATAACTTCATCCGTATGATTTGACTTTTCTGATATCAACGGACAAACTCCCCAATGAATTTGCAATCTTCTTCTAACTTTTTCTGAAAAAGTTACTGCAATAATATCAACAAACGGTCTGAATTTAGAAATTGAAATTGGAGTGATTCCCGATGAAGTTGCACAAATAATTGCCTTTGCTTTTATGTTTTCAGAGATTTCTTTGGCAGATAAACTTATAGCATTGACCATATTGTACTGTGTATCTTTATTTTTATCTCTTATACTATTTTTAAAGTCAAATGACTCTTCAGTAGTAATTGCGATGTTTCTCATTACCTTAACTGCATCAAGCGGATATTTACCTGCTGCTGTTTCTCCGGATAACATTATGCAATCACTTCCATCAATTATTGCATTGGCAACATCTGTAACTTCAGCTCTTGTCGGTCTTGGATTTCTAATCATAGAGTCTAACATTTGTGTTGCTGTTATTACAGGTTTGCCAATCAAATTACATTTTCTGATAATCTCTTTTTGAATCTTCGGTATAAACTCAGTTTTAATTTCAACCCCTAAGTCACCTCTTGCAACCATAATTCCATCAGAGGCTTCTATTATTTTATCAATATTTTCAACCCCTTCTTGATTTTCAATTTTCGAAATAATTTTTATATCCGAATTATTTTCTTCAAGTATTTTTCTAATTTCATATACATCCTCAGGTTTTCTTACAAATGAAGCTGCAATAAAATCAAAATCATTTTCTATCGCAAATAATATATCCTGTTTGTCTTTTTCAGTAATTGAAGGTAAATTAATTTTTTCATTTGGTATATTAACGCCTTTATTACTTTTTATTGTTCCACTATTCTTCACAACACAAGTAATATCTGTATCAGTTTTTGAAATTATTTCCATCTCAACTAATCCATCATCAACTAAAATAGTACCTCCTACTTTTACATCATTAGGTAATAATTTATAAGTCACTGATGCAACTTTTTGATTTCCTAAAACTTCATCCGTTGTAAAAGTGTAAATATCTCCTACGCTTAATAATACTTCCGGAACTTCAAATTTCCCAAGTCTTATTTCAGGGCCTTTAGTGTCTAACATAATAGCAATAGGCAAATCTAATTCTTTTCTTGCTTTTTTTATGTTATCTACTCTTAATTTATGTTCGTCATGACTTCCGTGTGAAAAATTTAATCTACACACATTCATTCCATTAGCCATTAATTCTTTGAGTGTACTCACAGATTCTGATGCAGGACCTATTGTACAAATTATTTTTGTCTTTTTCATAATATCTCCCATCTAAATTGATAATTCATCTGCTATTTCATATAAATTTTTATTAAATTCTCTTTTTATTGATACTGCTTTAGAAATCGGAACAGAAACAATTTCATTATTTTTAAATGCTAAAGCTAAATCTGTTTTATCTTCAAGTAAAAGTTTGACAGCTTTACTTCCCATTTGACTTGCCATAATTCTGTCAAATGAACTTGGAGTACCTCCTCGTTGAATATGCCCTAACACTGTAACTCTTGTATCAATATTTGTTTTTGCTTCAATTTGTTTTTTTAACTCATATGGGCTTAAAATTCCTTCAGTCAACACAATTATATGGTGTAATTTTCCTCTTTTACGACCGGATATAATTTTATTACAAATTTTTTCCAAGTCCAATTCCATCTCAGGAACGATAATACTTTCAGCTCCACCTGAAATTCCTGAATATAAAGCGATATCTCCACATTTTCTACCCATAACTTCCAAAATATTTGCTCTGCCATGTGACGAAGATGTATCTCTAAGTTTCGTTATAGCATCTGTTACGGTGTTTATAGAAGTAAAAAAACCTATCGTATAATCGGTGTATCCCATATCATTGTCAATAGTACATGGAATAGCAATTGTTTTTATGCCATTTTTGCTAAGTATATTTGCCCCTCTAAAAGTTCCGTCTCCACCTAAAACAATTAATCCTTCTATACCAAATATTTTCAAAGTATTAATTGCTTTTTTTAAGCCTTCTTCTGTCATAAATTCCTTACTTCTTGCACTTCCAAGCATAGTTCCGCCTTTTTGAATAATATCGGCAACGCTTGAAACATTCATTTCAAATAAATTCCCTTTTATAAGACCGTCATATCCAAATTTTACTCCGAAAATTTGAACATTATTATAAATGCAAGTTCTAACTACCGCTCTGATGGCAGGATTCATTCCCGGAGAATCTCCACCACTTGTAAGAATTGCTATTTTTTTCACAAAACTCCTCCTAATCTATCTTTATATTTTCTTTACCAAAATAATCTTCTAAAAGCATTTCCAAATTTTTATTAGATATGTCAAATGAAAAATCAAGTTTTACAATCTTTTTTTCACTGTCTAAATACAAATAAACCGAATTATATCCTCGATATAATTTTGAAAAACTTACTATTTTATTTTTTATATCATCTGTTAATCTATCAACTTTTATAAAAATTTTTTTTATAAAAATATCATCAATTTTCTTATAATCATCCACTGTGAAAGATTTATTACCATAAGAATTTTCAAAAACTCGCACAGAAATTTCTGCAACTTCAGTTTTTTTAACATCTAATCCTTTCGGATTTAGTAATTCAATTCTGTCTGTATAATCTTCTACATCTACAGTTCTTATTATCTTTCCAACTCTATTTTTTTTATTTTTGACAGAATTTACAAACAATATTACCTTATAAATACCATTTTTTTGCTTCTTTAAATCAATTAGAGTTTTTAATTTTCTTAATGCAATATAATTTTTATATTTATCTAAAGGATGTGAGGATATGTAAAATCCAAGTAACTCTTTTTCAAACATCAAAATTTCATCTTTAGAAAATTTAATTTCTTTTTGTTTAGTCTGTACTTCTACTTTTATAAGAGATAGCTGACCGGATATTTCATTTCTGTTCTTCAAAACTATTTGATTGAATAAATCCTCATAAGAGTTTAAAAGTTTAATTCTATTTTTTTCAATTGAATCAAATGCTCCACTTTTAGTTAAAATTTCAAATGAGGATAAATTTAACGCTTTATGTTCTTTTAATCTCTCTAAAAAATCAATAATACTTTTAAACTTACCTTTCTTTCTTTCAGAAATAATTAAATTTGACAATATTTTACTAAAACCTTTTATTTGAGAAAATCCTATTCTAATAGCATTATCTTCAGTTGTCAGTTCATAAAAACTCAAATTTATATCCGGTAATAAAATTCTTATTTTCAATCTCTCAACTTCTTTAAAATATTTATAAAATTGATTGTCATAATTTATAACAGAATTCAAAAGTGAAACCATATATTCTTTAGGATAGTAATATTTCAAATATGCCGTTCTATATGCATTAAGAGTATAACAAGCACTATGTGATTTATTAAATGCATAATTTCCAAACTCAACGATTAAATCAAATATATTTTTCGCAAGTTCTTCATCAATTCCATTTCTAACACATCCTTTTATTTTTATACTACCGTCTATATCATTAAGGCCATATATAAAAATTTGTCTATTATATTCCATAATTTCCATATTTTTCTTTCCGATAGCTTTTCTAAGATTATCTGCTTGACCCCAACTATATCCGGCAAGTTCTCTTGCAATTTGCATAACCTGTTCTTGATAAACAATTATCCCATAAGTAGTTTTTAAATATTTTTCAATACTTGGATGAAGATATTTTATACTTCCTTTAGTATTTTTATTCTTTATATAATTTGGGATTTGATTCATCGGTCCGGGTCTAAAAAGAGAATTTGCTGCTACAAGTTCATCAAAACTGTCAGCTTTTAGATCCTTTAAAAACAACCTCATTCCTGTACTTTCAAATTGAAAAACTCCAACAGTATCTGCGTTTGCAAACATATTCAAGATATTTTTATCAAAAAGACTAATTTTATCAATATCAATTTCTTTATTATAATTATTTTTTACAAGTTTTATTGTATCTTCAATGACTGTAAGTGTTCTAAGTCCTAAAAAATCAATTTTTAAAAGCCCCAGTTCCTCAAGTTCTATCATATTAAATTGAGTAACTGTATTTTCTCCGCTCTTTGAAAGTGGGATATAATCTGTCAATTCATTTTTTGTAATAACTATTCCGGCAGCGTGAATTGAAATATGTCTATGAAATTTTTCAAATTTTTCGGATAAATTTATGAGTTTTTTTACCTCAATATCTTCATCATATATTTTTTTCAAATCTTGATTTTCACTTAACGCTTCAGCAAAAGTAAGACTTCTGTTATTTGGGATTAATTTAGCGATTTTATCTACAAGATTTAATTTATATCCCAAAACTCTTCCAATATCTCGAACTGCAGCACGAGGTTGCATTGTTCCAAATGTAACTATCTGTGAAACATGTTTTTTTCCATATTTATGTATCACATAATCAATTACTTCTCCCCGTCTTTCATTACAAAAGTCAATATCAAAATCAGGCATCGAAATTCTTTCAGGATTTAAAAATCTCTCAAAAATAAGTTCGTAATGTAAAGGATCAATATCAGTTATCTCTAAACAATAGGCTATAATAGAATTAGCACCTGAACCTCTGCCTGGACCAACGGGAATTTTATTTCTCTTTGCATAATTGACAAAGTCCCACACAATTAAAAAATAATCAACAAATCCCATAGATTCTATAACCGAAAACTCATATTCTATTCTTTCGATTATTTCCTTTGTAACATTTTTATATCTTTTTTTCATTCCATCAGTTACAATACTATATAAATAGTCTTTTTTTGTTGTAAAACCATCAGGAACCACATATTCCGGCAAATGGTATGTATTAAAATCAAATTCAACATTACATCTTTCAGAGATTAAAAAAGTATTTCTTAAAGCATCCTCTATTTGAGAAAATATCTTAAACATTTCTTCCTTTGGTTTCAAATAATATTCTGCAGTTGTAAAATTTTCTTCTTTCAATTCAGATAACTCTATACCTTTAGAAATACATCTTGCTACATTAAAAAGATTAAAGTCTGTTGTTTCTAAATAATGAACATCATTTGTTACAACAGTTTCAATATCTACTTCGCTTGCTAATTTCAGATATTTATTTATATTTTCTTCATCATTTTTTTCAAAATGGAAATTAAGCTCCAAAAAAATATTATCTCTACCAAATATTTTTTTAAAATTGAATAACTCATTTTTTGCAGATACAAAATCGTTGTTAGATATTCTGTCATAAACAAAACTTCTCTTTGAACCTACAATCATAATTAAATGCTTTGAATATTCCTCTAATTCCTCATAAGTTATATACTCCCTTTCTCTACCCTCAACAATATACTGGTTTGAAACTAACCTGCACAGATTTTTATATCCAAAATTATTTTTGGAAAGTAAAATAACATTAAAAAATTGTCTATTGTATTTTAATGTAATCTCACAACCAATTATCGGTTTTATCCCATTTTTTTTACATCTTTTATAAAAATCGACAACACCATACATATTATTGTAATCAGTGATTGCTAAAGCCTTAAAATCTAACTCTTTTGCTTTATTTATTAACTTTTCCATTGGATTATAATTATTTAAAAGACTATATTCCGTATGTACATTCAAATGCACAAATTCATTTTCCATAGCAATCACCCCTTATATCAATTTATAAGTTCTCAAAAGTATATAAACTTATATTTATTATACATTTTGAAATATTTATTGTAAAGTATTTATATTTTTTTTATTTTATGTTACAATCTTATAGTGTGAAAGGAGATATAAGATGAAATTTACATTAGTAACTAATAATATTGATTTATATGAAAAAATAAAAGAAAAAAAAGATTTAGAAATAATATTTGATGAAAAATATACTTATGGAGATATTTTAGATATCGTTAAAAAAAAATTACAAGAAGGTTATGAATTATCAACTCACCCACTTTGTGGTAGCATAAAACCTAACGAAACACCTTACAGGTCAGTTTTAATTACAAAATCAAAAGAAATAGATTTTAACGGAATAATAATTGTAGATGAGGCAATTGAAACTTACAAAAAATTTCAAAACAATTTAAAAACACCATTATGGATTGACAGAGTTTTAAAAGACTTTAGAACTATTGACTGTAACATTTTATACCAAACTATCGAAAAACTAGGAATAGAATAATTCAAAAAATGAAATAAGGTTCCATAATTAAGACTTAAAGAATATTTTTTAATCTTAGTTATGGAACCTTATTATTTTAATCAAATTTTTTAAAATCTTGTTTTAAAACTAAAATATTTTCTCTTAAGCTTCTAATGTCTATATCTGAGATATTTTTATCATCAATTAAAATTTCTCCTTCAAAATTATCATAAACTCCGGATAATAAATTAACTATAGTACTTTTCCCGACACCATTAATTCCAACAAGTCCATAATGTTTATTTTTTTCAAAGGTAAAAGAAACTCCTTTAAGGATGAAATCTCTCTCATCAGAATATCTGAATTTAACGGATTTAAAATCAATCTTTTCTACAGATTTTAATTTTATATCTCCTTTTGTTTCTTCATCTAAGCAAAGAAAATCATTTAACTCATCAAAATAATTCATACCTTCAGAAATATCTTTAATATAGTATGGAACATTCCAAGAAATAGAGTTTACAAATCTTGATATTGAAGAAATGAATGCAATAACAAAACCTATGCTTAAATATTTCCCGTTAAAACTAAAAATCACTATAAAAATAATTAAGAAAGTTACAATTTCAGTAAATATATTAGACAGTTTGATCATTCCATACCATCTAAAATTAAGACCTAAATATGACTTTCTGACTATGCTGTCACTCTCAGACCATAACTCTTTATAATTTTTACCAAAATTAAAAATTTATCTTTCTTTAGCAAATTCTTTTTCCACAAATAAAGAATAAAAATGTTTACACTTTCTAAAAATGTATGTAAATTTTTTTGTAAATCTATAGTTTTCATTTCCGAACTTATATGCCAAAAAAAATAAAGGAACAATAACCAAAACCATAACTATTGCAATCAAAACACTAATTTTTGATATAAAATAAAAATATACAATAGACTGTAATAACAAAACAATAACTCCAACAATTGATACAAATGTTAAAGAAATAAAATTTTTGTCTTCACTACAAACCCTTGATATCAAGTCACAAAGTTGAATATCATAAAAAAATCTACTTTATTAATTTTGAAATTTTATCTAATTGACTTGGTATTAACTTTAGATCAATACTTAAATTAAAAATGCTCTCTATATTTTGCTCTAATGTTGCAAACAACCACATATAAACATTAAGAAATGCTAAAATAAAAAGCATAATAAAAAATGTAGAATTAAAAGTTTCATAATTTAACCCGTTACTTAAACTATTTAGTATATTTGAAAATACTTTTATGTACAAATATGGTGTAAAAACCGATAAAATGCCTAAAAATATATGTATTAAAACAACCTTACGATTAATTTCATAACAAAATTTTAAAAATTTAAAATATCTTTTCATATAAAACCTCTAATAGTTAATTAATAAAAATCGTTTAATTATTTTCATTTATTTTGTTTATTCTCTCAAATTTTACCCTCTTTATTGATTTAGAAAATACTGAAGAAATTAAAACTCCTATTGCAATAGAGCAAGCATGTATAACAGCATTTATCCCATTATCCAAAGCTAAAATATAATTTTCGTTAGCAAAATGTTCCATAGTATGATACATTGCATAACCGGGTACAATCATAATAATTCCGATATATAAAAATACTGTTGAAGGCATTTTTAACTTGTATGAAAAATATTCAGCTAAAAGTCCAATAATTATAGCAGCTATAAGATTACTCATAGCATTTCCTAAAAAATATGAGTATAAAATATAGTAAGTTACCCAACCTACCGTTCCTGCTAATGAACAAAAAAATATTGCTCTTCTAGGAACACTAAAAAAAATAGAAAATGCAACAGTCGAAAGAACTGCACAAATAATATTCATAAATAAATCCATAAAACACCTACCCAAAAATTTTTAAAATAGTAACAACCCCTATTGCTATTGATACAGCAGTAAAAATTGCAGACATTATTCCTATCATTCCAGATAAAATATCTCCGGACAAAATATCACGCATCGAATTTGTTATCCTAATACCGGGAAAAAGCGGCAATATTCCTGAAATTATAATGCTTGAAGTATTTTGTATAGGAAAAATTTTTGCCAATATTACCGTAAAAAACGTTACTGCACCAGCAGATACAGAAATAGTTAAAAAAGATGGTAATTTAAACTTTTCAACACGAATTAAAAACAGCATTTCAAAGAGCATTGCGATAAATGCTGCAAAAAAATCTTTTAAACTTCCTCCGAATATCACACTTAAAAACGGAGCTGTTATTGCAAGAGAAAGAATTTTTGTTAAATTTTTATACGGTTGTTTACTTTTTATGTTTTTAAGTTCTAAAAAACTTTCATCAAGTCCTAAATTCCCTGACACAATATTTCTCGATAACTCATTTAAAAGTGTAATTTTTTCTAAATTTGCATCTGACTTATTTACTCGTCTCATACTTGTGTAGTTAGTACCTTCAAAAACAAAAGTGATAATAACCATATTATCTATCGCAAAAGTATTTACCGCCTTAATATTTTCAAATGATTTACATATTCTATTTATACTATCCTCAACACGATAAACCTCTGCCCCATTAGAAAGCAGAGCAGAAGAAAATTTTGTACTAAAATTTAATAACTTTTTAGCCTCTATATCGCTATTAATAATATTTTTCCTCATCATTGTCCTTATCTTCCATTTCTTTCAAAAAGTTTTTTCGTGAACGAACCACATAATAAATTGCAAAAAACAAAATTCCGGGTACAATCAATAATATAGGATTAGCCAAAATTTTATAAATTGATTTTAATTTTTCTTCATATTCTGCATTATCTTTTCTGTTTACTGCATCCAAAACCTTTTTTTGTTCATCTTTATTCAATTCTTTTCCTTCATTTTCAACTTTTTTTCTGTTTTTTTCTATTTGTGCCATATCAGGTATATACTTACCTTCGTTGATTAAATACTGAAAGGTTTTTACTTCATTATTGTTCGGGTCTTTATCATTTGCTAAAAATAAAGTTTTATAATCAGTAGAAGTTGTTTTAAAAATCCAAGATAAATCAAGTGAATCATCTTTTTTTAAAATCGCTACAATATAATCTCCTTTTTGAGGAATAAGTTCACTATAACTGTATTCATAAAATTTTTTTACTTCTACATTTTTTATATCTTCTCCTAAAAAAACTTTATTTACTTCTATATTAAACTTTTTTCCGTCATCTTCTACAATAGTTCCTATAAAAAATGATTTATAGTTTATATCAAAAATTTGGTTTGCCCTATCAAAATTATCGGCATTTAAAACATTTTTGCTCAAAAAACTAAAGCAAAATAAAACTACAAAAATAATTACGGTTAAAAATCGTCTTTTCATAAAATCACCCCTATAAATATTATACCATATCTTAAGACTTGCGTAGCAAGGCTTAAAGCGATTTGATAAAATCGCTGGGTGTATGTAATACACCCTAAGGTATAGATTCAATAATTATATTAAATAAGTTGTCATATACATAACATATAATTTCATTGTTAAATATATAAGTTATTTATTCAGTATTATACCATTTTTAAACAAATTTTTATAGGTATGTATTATTTTTTATTTACTTGTATGGATAAATTTATTTCTTTAGACTTTTTATAGGTTATTTATTATTTTATCAGTAACTAATCTTACTACAATTAAATAAAATGAATATTTTTTATAATCACACTTAACAAATTTGTAAATATAAGTTATAATATTGATATTAAAGTTAAAAGGAGATAATATGAAATTAGGAATAGTTGGATTACCAAATGTTGGTAAAAGTACTTTATTTAACGCAATTACAAAGGCAGGAGCTGAATCAGCAAATTATCCGTTTTGTACAATTGATCCAAATGTAGGATTGGTTAATGTACCTGATGAAAGGCTTCAAAAACTTACCGAATTATATAATTCAAAAAAAACAATTCCTGCAGTAATAGAATTTTATGATATTGCAGGGCTTGTAAAAGGTGCGAGTAAGGGAGAAGGTTTAGGAAATAAATTTTTATCTCATATAAGAGAAGTTGACGCAATAGTTGAAGTTATACGTTGCTTTGAAGATGAAAATATTGTTCATGTCGACGGAGAAGTAAATCCACTAAGAGATGTTGAAACAATAAATCTTGAACTTATTCTATCAGATTTAGAATTAGTAGAAAAAAGACTTGAAAAAGCTAAAAAATCTTTAAAAGGAAATAAAAGTTTCAAAGAAGAAGTAGATTTATTGGAAAAAATATTACCTGTATTAGAACAAGGAAATTCTATAAGAACTTTAACTTTCGATGAAAATGAAAAAGCAATTTTAAAAAATTTTTCATTGCTAAGTATTAAACCTATTATATATGTTGCAAATGTAAACGAAGACGATATGCTAGATGAAGGAAAAAATAATAAATATGTTAAAATATTGGAAGAATTTGCTAAAAAAGAAAATTCAGGAATAGTAGTCATTAGTGCACAAATTGAAAAAGAAATTTCAGAACTTGAAGAAAATGAACAAGTCGAATTTTTACAAGATTTAGGAATAAATGAAAGCGGAGTATCTAAACTTATAAAAGAAAGTTACAATTTATTAGGTCTTATGAGCTTTTTAACAAGTGGACCTGAAGAAACAAGAGCTTGGACAATAAAAATAGGAACAAGTGCAGTAAATGCAGCCGGAAAAATCCATTCAGACATACAAAGAGGATTCATAAGAGCAGAAATAGTAAATTATAATGATTTAATATCTCTTGGCAGTATAGTAAATGCAAGAGAAAAAGGATTAGTCAGACTTGAAGGTAAAGAATATATAATGCAAGACGGCGATGTAGTTTACTTTAGATTTAATGTTTAAGAATAATAAATAAAAAATATCCACCTGCTAAAATAAGGTGGATATTTTTTATTTATTATTCTCTATGTTGTATTTCAAAACACACTTTATTTTATTACCTAAATCTAACAAAATCTTAATATCTGATATATCACTTGTTCCAAAAGGATTAAATGATGATTTTCCGGTAATTGTAATATATTTTTTAGTTCTGGCTCTAAAAGATATTTTATCATCATAAGTATGTATATCTATATTTATTGAACTTGTGCTTTTATTATCTTTGACAATTACTTTACAAAATGAAACCTCTCCAAACATAATTTCTTTTCCATTTTCTTTTATTTTAATATTTATTTCATCAAACTCTACAACATAATGTTTTATTACTCCCTTTTGTATCTTTTTTACCAAAAAATTACCTACACATAATACCAAAAACACTAACAAAATAAGTAATGGCGGATATTTTCTTAAAACCTTACCAAGTCCCGAGTAAAAAAATCCCAATTGTACCAATAATATAATAAAACCAAATACTACCGAATAACTTAGTCCAATAATCATATCTCCATTTTTTGTTGTAGCTGTAAATTCATATTTTTTCATATACAAATACCTCTGCAATTAATAAATAGAGTAAAACATTCAATTTTTAATAAATTCCTTGTATAATACAACAACCTGTGTTATAACACAGGTTGTATATAAAATCTTGGTGCACCTTTAGGGACTCGAACCCTAGGCACCCTGATTAAGAGTCAGGTGCTCTACCAACTGAGCTAAAGGTGCAAACTTAATGCTCATATATTATAAAACATTTATTTATATTTGTCAATAGTAAATTTAAAAAATATATTCAACTTTAATCTTCATTTCAAAGGTTTATTTTCCGTAATAATAAAATAATTTAACTTAAAAAGCAATTAAGATTTTACTCTTAATTGCTTTTTTCATTAATTTTTTACTTTATATATCCATAAAGTTTACATTCTTTATAAATCCCAATCAACGCTCCGATTAAAAATATTAAAAAGTAAGCAAATATATAATATCCATTTTCAATATATTCTGCCATCTTATTCGTAACTAGAAGAGAAATAAACGGTATTGAAACTATTGCTCCAAAAGATATTCTAACCAAATATTTGTTCTTTTTCGTAAGCTCGATTTTTAAAAAAATATACATTGACAATGCAAGTAATAAGTCTGCAAACAAATACCAACTTCTTA
>JALEHY010000062.1 GCA_022770425.1 Parvimonas sp.
TATGTAAACTGTGTTGACTTAATTTTAAAAATATTTTATAATATATTGGTATTGTGGAGAGCTGTCCGAGTGGTCGAAGGAGCACGATTGGAAATCGTGTAAACGTCAAAAGCGTTTCGAGGGTTCAAATCCCTCGCTCTCCGCCAAGCACTAAGTGGGGTGTTAGCGGTGCCCTGTACCTACAATCCGCTACAGTAGGACTGAATTCCCAAGTTAGATTTTCAAAGGGTGTAGCTGCCTTTTGTAAGTGGTGTTGACAAATGGGTCCTTACGCAATAGAGGTTTATGAATCTGGTCAGGTCTTGACGGAAGCAGCCATAAGTAAATTACTTTATGTGCCGTAAGATTGCTTATTTAGAGCTAACTGCAATTGTACCGTGCATTTTTTGTTAAGCGACCTTGGGTGTGCTTACATATTTAAAGAGTTGTTTTTAAAAACAACTCTTTTTTTGTCTTTAAAATAAAAAAGATTTTTATGCTGTGTAGTTAACATATTCAGTTTTCTTAAAAAATTTTAAAAATTAAAATTTAAAATTATTGAACAAAAATATTTGTAACTTTAATACATAAGTCTTTTTTGGCGTTGAAATTTTTAAAAAATTTTGTTAAAATTAAAAAGTGTCTTTTTTGCACATAATAAAATATGAAGGAGAGAAATATGTTTAAAACTATTATAGTTTCAGCTGTAGTTGCACTTTGTTCACTTTTGAATTTTGAATTGGGAGAAAGTGATCTAAGAGCTTCAATGGGGATTGTTGCTTTAATTGTAGCATTGCATAATGATACGGAATTAAACGAATTAAAGACAGGAATAGTTTCGGGGATTGCTGTATTTTTGATGAGAATTTTATCGACAGCATTTGCAGGACATACTGTAGGACTTAATTTGATGATTTCTTATTCTATAGAAATTCTATTTTATGCAAGTTATGCGTTGTTTTATCTTATTTTGGTCAGAAAAGACCATTCGGCATATAAAACACCGTTTATAATTTTACTTATGCTTTGTGATTTCGGGGCAAATAGTGTTGAATATTTGGTAAGATTTTTAGTTTATGGGGGAAGTATCATGAAAGCACATTTTAATGATATATTTATGTCTGCCTTTATTCGTTCGGCAATAATTTGGATTATCGTTTCTTATATTGCTAAAAACAAAATAAAAAAAGAGGAGAAATAGATGGAGAATATAATTAAAGTAGTTGATTTTCTAAGTGGAATATTATGGAACTATGTTTTGCTTTTTTGTTTGGTAGGAATTGGAATTTTTATGTCTATAAGATTAAAATTTCCGCAATTTACAAGACTTTTTCCGGCACTTGGGAAAATTATTAAAGATATAAAGGAGAACAAACCTGTTGAAGAAGGTAGAATGACTCCTTTTCAATCTTTATCTACAGCTATTGCAGCTCAAGTAGGAACAGGAAATATAGTTGGGGTTGCAACTGCAGTTGCATCAGGAGGACCCGGAGCGGCATTTTGGATGTTGTTATCTGCATTTTTTGGAATGTCTACAATTTTTTGTGAAGCAGTGTTAGCTCAAGTATATAGAGAAAAGAAAAATGGTGAACTTGTAGGAGGACCTGCTTATTATATAAAAAACGGATTAAAAAATAAATGGCTTGCAGGATTTTTTGCGGTGTCTTGTATTTTTGCGCTTGGAATTGTAGGAATTATGGTACAATCAAATTCAGTGGTTCAATCTTTGGGTACTTCTATAGGACTTCCTGATACAATTGCCATTATAGGACTTATTTCATTTGTTGGAATTGTCTTAACAGGAGGTATGGACAGAATAGCAAAATTTACAGAAAAAGTTGTTCCTGTGATGGCCTTTTCTTATGTTTTTGGTTGTTTAGTAATTATAATTATGTTTTCAAATAAATTATTACCGGCTTTACAATTGATAATGAAAGGTGCATTTACACCTCAAGCAATCGGAGGTGGTGTTTTGGGTATTGTTTTAAAAGATACCATAAGATATGGACTTGCAAGAGGCTTGTTTTCAAATGAAGCAGGTATGGGTTCAACACCTCACTCTCATGCGGTTGCACATACTGATCATCCGGCAGAGCAGGGATTTACAGCAATGATAGGAGTATTTATTTCCACATTTTTGATTTGCTTATCAACTATAATTATAAATTTAGTTAGCGGTTCTTATAACATTAATATTCCTGCAAGTGAAATGGCTAAAGGCGCTACACTTATGACTCAAAATGCTTTTATGGCAGGTTTTTCGACATTCGGAGGAGTATTTTTGTCTTTGTCGTTAACATTTTTTTCATTAACGACAATTGTCGGATGGTATTTCTTTGCCGAATCAAATATAAAATTTTTAGCAGGCAATAAAAAAGCTATAATTATAGTATTTAAAGTAATAGTTCTTGCAATGTTGGCTATTGCACCTATGTTTGACGGAGAATTTGTTTGGAAATTATCAGATCTTTTTATGGGACTTATGGCTCTTCCTAATCTTATTGCACTTATATTTTTATCCAATAAGAGTGTCAATATCTTAAAAGATTATGATAAATGTGTAAAAGAAGGAAATATTCATTTTGAATATGAATTTGAGAATTTAGAAAGATAATAATATAAGACGATAAATCTATTTTAAATCAGAATGATTTTAAGAGATTATATCGTCTTTTTCAGTTATAATTTTCAGTATGAATATTATTTGTTTTTTATTTAAATTTGTATTGACTTTTTATATTTTTAGGGGTATATTAATTATGTGTTAATAATATATATCATAATGGAGGTAATTATATGATAACAAAAGAATTATTGAAAAATTTTGAAGAACGTTTTAAAAATGATAAAGCAAGTACAGTTGTTGCAAATGCGATAGCTAAAAGCGGAATAGAAGATAGTTAGTTTAATAATGATGTACTTAGATTTCATAATTTTAAATTTTCTGACAGTGTAAAAAAAGCGGAAATTACAAATCAAAAAAAATCAGGACGTTGTTGGATGTTTGCATCTTATAATGTTTTAAGATTACAAGTTATGAAAAAATTAAATTTAAGTTCATTTGAATTTTCCGAAACATATCTTTTCTTTATGGATAAAATGGAAAAATCAAATAGCTTTTTGGAATTAATCATTCAACATATTGATGAACCGATAGATTCAAGACTTATGGATTATTTTATTCATAATACAGCAGATGACGGAAATTGGTGGGAAGGTTTTGATTCGCTTATATGTAAATACGGAACAGTTCCTAAATATGTTATGCCTGAAACATTCAGTTCTTCTAATTCATCATCTTTTGTAGAGCAAATTAATTTAAGATTAAGAAGAACTGTCATGAAGATGAGAAAAGCTCATTCTGAAGGAAAAGGAATTGATGAATTAAACAGATTAAAAGAAGAAACTCTTTATGAAGTTTATAACATCTGTACAAAAACTCTTGGGAAATTACCTGAAACTTTTGATTTTGAGTATGTTGATAAAGATGAAAAATTTCATAGAGTAGAAAATTTAACTCCTATGAGCTTTTATAAAGAATATGTTGGAGATTATTTTGCTACAAAAGTAAACTTAATTGAAGATCCACGTGGAAAATATCCGTTTGGTAGAAAATTAGAGTTAAAATATTTAAGAATTGTACATGAAGGAAGGGAAGTTTCTTCATTAAATGTGCCTCAAGAAGAGATAAAATCTGCAATAATAAAATCAATTAAAGCCGGAGAAGCAGTTTGGTTTGCTTGTGACGTTGCTAAAAATTCCGATAGAAAATTGGGAATTATGGATAAAGATATTTATGGATATGATGAAACATTAACAGAACTTGGTGAGTTTTCAAAGGCAGACAGAATTGATTACAGGTGCAGTGAATTGACTCATGCTATGACTTTTGTCGGTGTTGATTTAGATGAAAAAGGGAAACCGATAAAATGGCAAGTTGAAAATTCTTGGGGAGATGAGTTCGGAGAAAAAGGAATATTTTCAATGAGTGATTCTTGGTTTACTGATGAAAATATTACTGCAATAGTTGACAAAAAATTCGTTGATGAGAAATGGTTAAAAGGATTGGAAGAAGAAGCTATTATGATAGAGCCTTGGGAACCTTATGCATCTTTAATGAAAAGATAGTTATAAATTTTGAATA
The DNA here is from genome assembly GCA_022770425.1 of Parvimonas sp. Classification (GTDB taxonomy): domain Bacteria; phylum Bacillota; class Clostridia; order Tissierellales; family Peptoniphilaceae; genus Parvimonas. The sequence continues at coordinate 4,124 of JALEHY010000062.1, forward strand.
AATTACAAAAAAGCACAGAAAATGTGCTTTTTTTGTAAAATTTTTCTTTTACTTATAACTTAATTTAAGTTATCAAAGGAAAATTATGGTATAATAACTATAAGTTTACGCCTTGTGATAAAGTTAAAGTTATTTCACCATAATTACCTTGAACTAATTATCAAAAAGAAATTATGGTATAATAACTATAAGTTTATGCCTTGTGATAAAGTTAAAGTTATTTCACCATAATTACCTCGAATTAATTATCAAAAAGAAATTATGGTATAATA
>JALEHY010000017.1 GCA_022770425.1 Parvimonas sp.
ACGTTTAATTTATCTTGAAATAGATTATACCCGATAAAAAACAACTTGTCAATAGTTTTTCAAAAAAATTTTATACTAAAAATTTATAAAAAATTTAATTTCACTGTGTACATCATTACATAATTAAAATAAAATTAACACGAGATGCTAAACCTTTACTTATCGTCTTTCTTTAAAAAATATAAAGTAATACACATCAAAATCAAAAGTATCAAACTTATTACACTTCTTAAGCCCATAAATCCTCCGCTAAAACACTAACTTTTCCAATCTGATTTTCCTTGTACTTATCTTTTTAAACTCTTCTATGTGAGTAACCATCAAAACAGCTTTTTGTTTTTCATCGGATATCTGTTTTATTTTTTCAATCATAAATTCTTGAGTATCTTTATCTAATGCAGTAAATGGTTCATCTAAAATCAAAATATTAAATTTTTTTGACAACATAATTGATAAGTACAACTTATTTCTTGTTCCTTGTGATAGTTTTTTAACCAAAAAATTTTCATACTTATCAATATTCAATTGTTTACACAAAATTTTCACTTTTTTAGTAAAATTTTCATCTTCTCTAAATAACATTTTAAAAAACTCAATATTCTCATTCAATGTCAAATAATCATAAAGTGTATCTTCACTCATAACAAAAGAAATATTTTTAAGTAAATTTTTCCGGTCAAAAACTTCCATGCCATTTATATACACATTTTTTCCATTGTTTATAATACCTGTAATACACTTAAGCAAAGTAGTCTTTCCAACTGCATTATCTCCGTCAAGTAAAACTATTTCATTTTCATTTACATATAAATTCAAATCTTTTAAAACCAAATTATCTTCATAGCCAAAAGTTAAACCTCTAACTTCTAAAATTTTCATATAGCTCTCCTTTTAATTAAGTTTAACAACCGACACTATAACCTCTACTATACCGGCAATTAAAAAAATAAACACATCTAATATAAATGTAGCAATTAAAAAATAACAAATATTTTCAACAACACATTTTATAGAAGTTTCTCTTTTAACAACTTTAGGGATATATCTTATCCCAATAAGTATAATATATAATACTGCTGTCAATGAAACTACCATTCCAAAAATTTCAAATACTCCATGTGGTATAAGTTTATAAAATAATCGTATTTTATTACTATGTACCAATGAATTCGATATTATGCCCAAACTTACAACATTATTAATCAAAGAAAATATAGTATAAATTCCAAATGTTAATATACCTAATAAATAATTTTTAGCTATAAGCATTAAATTCGAACTAACAACATAAACATAATCAACAGTTTTTTCATTAATTTTTGACATATCTAAAAAATTATATTGAATCGAATCAAATGCCATATAAATAATTATAAAAAAACAAATTAAAGTTATTATAACAGTAATTATCCAATAAAATTTATTTTTTAAATATTTTAGCAAAATCAACTGAAAAATCACCACTTTCAATAAAATTTATAATATTTTCATATATCTTATCCATTATAAAATACAAAACTGTTATAGACACTGCAACACAAAAAAAATTAATAAAAAATAATATATATGTTTTTGAAAAATTAAACAAAAGTGTAAATATCAATGAAAATGTAATTTCAAGTATTACTGATTTAAAAAATATGGAAAGTACAAAAAAATCATTGACTCCAAATTCTAACACCCTCGACTCATTCAAATACTTGAAATAATCTTTGTAATCTATTCTCGTATAAATAAGATTATTAATCAAATATAACTTTGGAAAAATATATAAAATCAATAAGTTTAAAACATTTGCAATTATGATAAAGTAAATCGGCATATCTAAAGAAATGTACATAATATTATAAACAATTAACATAAACAACAGAGAAAGCGACCTTACTATATAATAAAACTTTAATTTTGCTTTTATTAATTTCCTTTTATCAAATCCCAAATTATTACAAACAAGTAAAGTGTTATAATCAGAAATAAAAGACATATTTACAATTAACTTTACTCCGATAGTTGAACTTATATCAAGTATTATTGTAAGTACAGTTACTAAAAACATAATCAAATATGAACTTGAGTATTTAAATTTATACACAATCAAATAAATTGCAATTAAGAAAGAAAAAGATCTGTCGGGAAAAACAATGAAAAAATAATCTTTAAAATTATATTTATAAATATTAACAAATAAGGAAATTTCTTTATTTATTAACTTTTTTTGTGTTTCATTCTCACAGAAAAAATTCAAAGTCCTCTTTACAACTTTTAAAAACAAAAAATTTTTGACAATATTTTTATCATCTTCTGCTTCTGAATATGAGTCATGATTTAATTTTTTAAATGTAAACAAAACAAGGAATATGCTGATTACAAAATATATTAACATTAATAAGAGAAATAATTTTGCATCTATCTTAAAAAACATTAAATATCGTTCCGCTAATTTCATTATTTCCGTTTTAAAAACGTTAAATATACTCCCGTTGTTTAAATTTTCTTTAAATAACCCAAAGCCTTTAATAACAAAATCTATAAAACAGTATACGAACCCAATTGTAAATATAACAGAAAATAAGTAGTTTATAAATGAAAACAGTTTTTTACACCTAAAACTTGCGTTTTGAATAACAAAAAATATGCTCAAAATCGAGGCATATAGCAAAACAGAAAAAAGAGCAATGGATATTACATCAATAAAAGAAATTTTTGTAAAAATTAAAAACAAAAAGCAAAACAAAATAATATTATTTTCAATAAGGAATTTCAAAATTAAATTTCCAATCAAAATAATCAAAAATCTCCTCTTAAAATTCGGAATTTCACAAACAAAATCATTTCTGTAAAAAAGCATCCACTGCTTGTTATCAATTCCAATTAATAAACTCAAAATCAAACTCAATATTATATAAAAGTTAAGTGTTGAAGATTTAATAAAAATTTGTAAAATAAATATTGAAATAAGCAAAAAAATATAGTTTTTCAAAAAATATACTGTTGAAAACAAAATCTTTTTTAGCTTATAAGTAAAATTTAAAAATTTATATCTTTCAAAGAAAAAATTTTTATTAATGTTAAACATCAAAAATATAAACATTTTTACATAAATTAAAAAATTCATCTTTATCACTTTCCTAAATAGATTTATAACAGTGAAAGATGAAAGTTTTCACCTTTCACCGTTATATAAATAATACTATAAAGCAATTGCTGCTTTTTTGCTAAGTCCTTTTATTGCTTGTTTCAGACCAAGTTTCACAGCACTTTTCATAAGAGCAGCAGTTCCTCCGGACACTATTCCAGCAACTAAAAATCCTGCATCAATCATCCAAACCTACCAAGCAGAACCAGTTAAATAAGCATGAACTAAACTACCAACAGACCAAGAAGTTCCTAAAACTTCAACAATTTTTAACATAATTACCTACTATATTTAAATATTTTTGCTAGCACAAATACATTATCATATTAAAAAATGATTGTCAATATCTTTTACGGTTTATATTATATTTTTAAATTTTTATTGATATATTATAAATAACTAATTTAAAAATAATAAAAAAATGCTACTCACATAATGAATAACATTCTTTTTAAAGTAAAATTATATATTTAAATAAAAAAATATTCAACATTTTATTTACTTATCGTCTTTCTTTAAAAAATATAAAGTAATACACATCAAAACCAAAAGTATCAAACTTATTACACTTCTTAATCCCATATTCCCGCCAAAGTACTAATTAAAAATAAAAATATTTACATAATATCTTGATGCTATTACAAGGCCAAAAAATATTGTTATTAAAATCATCGTTATATAATCTTTTTTTTCATATTTTAATACATTCATCCTCGTTCTTCCGTTTCCGCCACGATAACATCTTGATTCCATTGCTATCGCCAATTCGTCAGCTCTTTTTAAAGCATTTACAAAAAGCGGAACCAAAATCGGAATTAAACTTTTTGCTCTTTGTACTAATGTTCCGCTTTCAAAGTCAGCTCCTCTTGCAGTTTGTGCCTTTATTATTTTATCCATTTCTTCTAAAATCGTAGGAATAAATCTAAGTGCAATTGTCATCATCATAGCAACAGAATGTGCAGGAAATTTTACTTTTTCAAGAGGTTTCATAACATACTCTAAAGCGTCTGTCATAACAATCGGGCTTGTTGTAAAAGTCAAAAGACTTGTCCCCATAACCAAAAGCATAATTCTTATACTCATAAAAAGACTTAATTTAAGTCCTTCTTTAGTTATCGTTATAATCTGGAATTTAAAAATTATTTCTCCCGGAGTCAAAAGCAAATTCAAAATAACCGTTGCAAGTACGACATAAAAAATTCCTTTTAATCCTTTTAAAACCATTAAAAACGGTAACTTTGCTACCTTTATAATTAAAAACAAAAGCAAACTTACCGGTATGAATATTAAAAAACTTTTTATAAAAAAAATTGAGATTATAAATAAAAATATAAAATAAAGTTTTAATCTCGGATCAAGTTTGTGTATAAAACTTTCTCCCGGGAAAAAACGACCTATAGAAATATTTTTCATAAATCTATCTCTCCATTTCTCTTTTTATTTCTTTGTGTGCCTCTTCAACCGTTAAAATATTTTCAGAAAAATCGTAACCTTTTTTTCTCATATTATCCATAAGTTCAGTAATTTGCGGAACATCAAGCCCAACAGATTTTAAATCGGCAACATCACTAAAAGCCTCTCTTGTAGGCTTGTCAAAATGAATTTTTCCGTCTTTCATTACAATAATTCTGTTTACAAGTTTAGCAACATCTTCCATACTGTGAGAAATAAGTACAACAGTTATGTTACTTTCTTCATACAATTTTCTTATCTGTGAAAAAAGTTCATCTCTTCCTTTCGGATCAAGTCCTGCAGTCGGTTCATCTAAAATCAAAATTTCCGGTTTCATTGCCAAAATCCCTGCTATGGCAACTCTTCTTTTTTGTCCCCCTGAAATTTCAAACGGAGATTTATCCTTTTTAGTCTCATAATCAAGTCCTACAACTTTCATTGCGTCCTTAACTCTTTTCATAACCTCTTTATCATCAAGCCCCATATTTTTAGGCCCAAAAGCAATATCTTTTTCGATAGTTTCCTCAAAAAGTTGATACTCAGGATATTGAAAAACAAGTCCTATTTTGTATCTTATCTTACTTTTTACAAAATTTTTATCCTTTGTATTTTCATTTCCTATTATAACATTTCCGCTTTTTGGTTTTAAAAGTCCGTTAAAATGTTGTATAAGGGTTGACTTTCCGCTTCCTGTATGTCCTATTATTCCAACAAATTCACCTTTTTTTATTTCAAAACTTACATTATCCAAAGCAAGTTTTTCAAAAGGAGTTTTTTCTCCATAAATATAACTTACATTTTTAAAACTTATATCCATTATTTTAATTTTTTCTCCAAAAATTCCATCATTTCATCATTAGTTAATATACCTTTAGGAATATCTATTCCATCTTTATTCAGCAAATAAGAAAGTTCCGTTACTTGAGGAACCGAAAGTCCAAGTTCTATCATTCTTTCAACATTAGAAAAAACATTTTTTGTTTTGTCATCTAATTCGATAAGACCTTCATTTAAAACAATAACTCTATCTGCAAGCACCGCCTCTTCCATATAATGAGTTATATAAATAACAGTTTTATTCTCTTCTGTGTTCAATTTAATTATTGTATCCATAATTCCTTTACGACCTATCGGATCAAGCATAGCGGTAGATTCATCAAAGATAATTATTTCAGGATTCATAGCCAAAACTCCGGCTATTGCTATCCTTTGCTTTTGCCCACCTGAAAGCATATGCGGAGAATGTTTTTTATAGTTTTCCATACCGACTATTTTTAATGCCTTATCAACTCTTTTTCTGATTTCATCTGATTCAATACCCAAGTTTTCAGGTCCAAATGCAACATCTTCCTCAACAACAGTTGCAACCAACTGATTATCCGGATTTTGAAATACCATAGCACAATTTTGACGAATATCCCATATATTTTTCTCATCTTTAGTATTCATTCCAAAAATTTCAATCTCTCCCTCAGTTGGGACTATCTGAGCATTTAAAAGTTTTGCCAAAGTTGATTTACCACTTCCGTTATGTCCTAAAACAGCAACAAGCTCTCCTTTATCTATACTTAAATCTATTTTATTAATTCCAATATTTTTGGGTGAATTTTCATTTTCACCTTCATATTCATATCTTAAATTTTTTATATTTATAACTTGCATAGTATTTACTTACCTCACTTACTAACAATTAATAATATCACAATTATATTTTTTTTTCAAATTTCAAAAAATGTTATTATTTTAAAATTTGTGTTATAATAATTATAAGTTTACACCTTGTGGTAAACTTATAATTATTTCACCATACTTTTCATTAATTTATTTTTTTTAAAAAAGGAAAGTATGGTATAATAAATAACCTTACACCTTGTGGTAAACTTATAATTATTTCACCATACTTTTCATTAATTTATTTTTTTAAAATAAGGAAAGTATGGTATAATAAATAACCTTACACCTTGTGGTAAACTTATAATTATTTCACCATACTTTTCATTAATTTATTTTTTTTAAAAAAAGGAAAGTATGGTATAATAAATAACCTTACACCTTGTGGTAAACTTATAATTATTTCACCATACTTTTCATTAATTTATTTTTTTAAAAAAGGAAAGTATGGTATAATAAATAACCTTACACCTTGTGGTAAACTTATAATTATTTCACCATACTTTTCATTAATTTATTTTTTAAAAAAAGGAAAGTATGGTATAATAAATAACCTTACACCTTGTGGTAAACTTATAATTATTTCACCATACTTTTCATTAATTTATTTTTTTAAAAAAAGGAAAGTATGGTCTATTTTAACATAATAACCTTTAAAAATTTTTCTAAACGGAATTATGTTTTAATTTGTCGGAGGATTTTATGATTTTAGAAAATTTATCGCTTATTGTTGCTATCACAGAGAATACAAATGCAATAGGTGTTGAAAATAATTTATTGTATTTTATAAAAGAAGATATGGATTTTTTCAAAAAAAAAACTTACAACCATTCTATAATATGTGGAAGAAAAACTTTTGAAGGATTTAAAATAAAGCCGTTACCCAAAAGGAGAAATATTGTTCTTACAAAAACAAACTTCCATTTTGATAATGTTATTACTTTTGACTCTTTGGAAAAATTGCTTAAACTTATTGAAAATGAAAAAGACGAAGAGTTTATAGTTTGCGGAGGAGAAAGCATATACAAACAACTTTTACCGTATTGCAAAAAAATGTATATTACAAAGATAGAAGAAAATGAAAATGTCAAAGCCGATTCTTTTTTCCCAAAAATAGATGAAAAAATTTGGAAAATAGTTGATGAAAAAAAGGGAAAAAACGAAAATCCAAAATTAACATTTTTAACTTACGAAAGAAAATAAGGAGATTTTATGGAAAACAAAAACTTGATTGTAAAAAAGAAAAAGAAAAAAACAAGCGGTGTAAAAAAATGGTTTTGGAACATACTGTTTATTGTGTGTCTCGGACTGTTTTTATACTCATCATTCAACATAGTAAAAGACTATTACGGCTCTTATAAAGCCGGAAATAATTTAAAAAATTTAAGAAAAGCCGTTTTTAAAAATGAAGACTCAACTTCTGAAAAAACAACTGATGTAAAAAAAGTCATAGATTTAGAAGAACTTAAAAAATTAAATTCTGATTCTATAGGTTGGATTGAAATTCCGGGAACAACTTTGGACGAACCTCTTGTTCAAGGAAAAGACAACGACTACTACCTATGGAGAAGTTTTGAGAAAAAAACATATCCTGTAACGGGCGCTATTTTTCTTGATATGTATAGCAAACCGGATTTATCCGATAGAATAAGCTACATTTTTGGTCACAATGTTTGGGACAAATCAAAATTTTACTGCTTAGAATATTTTGAAGATCCTTCATTTTTAGAAAAACATAAAGAATTATTTATTCACACAGAAAATGGAAAACTTGAATATGAAATTTTAGGAGTTGACTTAGTAGACCCTAACACCCCTCTATATGAATTAAGCTCAAACAGAAATAATGACCTTGAAGCTATGAAAAAGGAACTAAAAAAACATATCTCCGCATCAGAAGTAGATAAAATTAATGAAAACACAAAACTTTTGATGCTTGTAACTTGTAAAAATGCAAATGACAACAGTTCAAGAAGAATATTATTTGCAAAATTAAAAAACAGTTAGAATTAGTAACGAAAAACTGTACTTATACTTTGATATTTCAAACTTATAAGTACAGTTTTTTATTTTAAATAAATCTTGCTTATGGATATTCATTATTTATATTTTTTTCTTATAATTAAGTGTTTTTTGTTGTAAATTAATATACTTTGTAATATACTATATTTTGTAGTGACATTTTAAATTTCAATCTTATACGAAATTTAAAAACTCACAGTACATATAATTTATTTAAGGAGGGCATTATGAAAATAAAAATGCTTAAAAAGTTTTTTTCTTTCGTTTTATCTCTCACAATAATATTTGGCTCACTAAGCTTAAATAGTTTTACAAATGCCGAAGAAATTGTAAGAATAAATGAAATATCAAAAACTGCAAATATTCCGACTCCTCCATTTAAAGGTGGAGAACATGAATTTGAAATTACAGGAGAAAATTTAGAAAAAGCAACTCTTGAAGCAGTTTTAACAAATGTTGATACAAAAGAAATCACAACAAAATCTGTTACTGTTAAAGAAACAACTCGTACAAAACAAATTGTTACAGTAAATTTTGATAAAACAGAAAAAAAGCAAAAATTTACTGTTAGTTTTAGAGTAATCGGAGATACAAATCCGGATGTAATTCCTTATCTTCCGACTGTAACTGTATTTTCGTCTGAAAATACAGGTGGATCAGGAGGAACAGGAACACCTGTAACACCGACAGGAGATCCAACTTTAACAAAGGTCGAATATGAAGTTGATAAAACTTCAAAAAATATTTTTACTTTTACACTCACAGGAACTAATTTAGATGCCTCAAAAATAAATCTAAAATTTTTAACTTTTAACGCTGAATATGGAGTTAATATGGTAACAGGCGATGTAACTCAAGAACCGGCTGTTGTAAATAACGATAAAACTACTGCTGTCGTAAAAGCTACATTTCCAAAAAACAACACGGATACTCCTATTAAATATACAGTAAAATTCAGTGTTGAAGGAATGTACGGTCATTCACAAAACAAAAAATTTGATAAAGAAATTGAAGTTATAAAAGATTCAAACAACGAGCCTGATGAAGCTACTTTAAAAAATGTAGAATATCAAAAAATAGATAATTTAAATCATAATTTTAAAATTACAGGCACTAATTTATCAAAAGAAAATATCAGCTTTAGAGTTCGTTTAGGAAAAACTACTGATAAAAATGCACTTTCAAAGCAAATTTTGGAAATCTCAGAAGACAAAACAACCGCTATTTTACAATTAACTTTTAAACCTTTGGAATTTAAAACAGATTATACAATTCAGTTCAAATTAAACACCGAATCTTCAGATTGGAATTTTGATAAAAAAGTAACTATCGAAAAATCAAATGACGAACCCGTTAATCCTAATACCGAAGATCCGGCATTCCCTACCTCTACATTAACAAGTGTAGAATACACAGGAAGAAATTCAGACAATTTAGATATGTTTACACTAAAGGGAACAAATTTAAAATCAGAAAATATTAAAGTAAAAGTAATGCAAGACATTGAAAGAAAGTTTGATATTGAAAAAACATTAGATACAATAACAACATTAGACAAAATATCATATCCTTCATTAAAATTTCCTGAAAATACCACCGCTAAGGACATTACTTACAAAGTTTATTTCAATTCTGACGGTTCAGATACATTTGAAGAAAAAAACTCTGTAAATGTAATAGTAAAAACTAATTCGACAGTAAATCCCGAAGAGCCTAAAGAGCCTGAAGATAACAAAAAAATAACTTCCATAAAGGCAAATAACCCCGTTCTCGGAAAAGATGGCGGAGATGCAAAAATAACTGTTTTAGGGGAAAATCTTTCAAGTGATTTGACCGTAAAAGTTTATAAGTTGGAAAATGGACAAGAAATTGAACAAAACTTTGAAAAAGAAATCGTGGGAACTGAAAAAGCTCAAGCAATAACTATTAAATTACCTAAAGTTTCTAAGGAAGATGCTATTGATACCTACAAAATCAAAGTCGGATTTGATGAAAATAAATTGACTCACGAAGCGACTGTTGAAGTTGGTGGAAATGCAAGTCTTGAAAAAATAGAACTTCATCCTCAAATAGTTGCTGTTGATAAAACAGGAAAGAAAATAACTTTGATATTTGATGAAGAAATTTCTTTAGTTTCAACTCTTGAAAAATTAAAAGAAGGAATTTCTATAAGTTTAAGTGACGGAACGGAAAATACAAGCACAGACCCTAACTCAAGCACAAGTCATGTTGCAAATCACGGAGATTTTAAACCTCTAAAAGAAAAAGACTCTGTTGAAATAAACAACTCTTCCATAATAATTAAACTTGATGAAGCAATAAAAGTAGGACCTTCAACAAAAGTAAAATTTCAAGACAGATTAATAAAAACTACTGTTTTAGGCAAAAACGGAAAAGAAGAAGAAAAAGAAGGAAATACTTTTACCGCTCTTGTAAAGGAATTTCAACCTATTGTTCTTGACGGACAATTTTTAGAAGGAGAAATTTTACAAAATAAGGGTGGAAAAGTTACAGTAAAACTAACAGGAGATTCTCTTGATTTAACTAAAGAGGATAAAACAAAATTAGTTCAAGTTGTAGTTGAAAGAGCAGAAAATCAAAATAATCCAAACAGACTTATCATCAAACCAAATGTTGAATATAAAAGTGACAGCGAGATTTTAGTTACTTTTGAAGTTCCTGAAAATAATACTAAAAACAGTGAGAGCTATATGGTTAGAGTCTCAACCGATGCAGGATTCAAATACACTTCAGAAGTCGGTGCAAACACATCAGATAAGAGATTCAGAAGACTTATAACAACTGTTCTTCCAAAAGATACAACTGAAAAAACTCCTACTTTGAGTTATATCTCGATACAATCTTATGGTACATCAGGAGGAACAGATAAACTTCCGGATACTACACACACAAATCTTCCGACTATTCAAGAAAGTAAAAAGACGAGACTTCATGTCTACGGTTCAAATTTAGATGAAAAAGTTACTAAAATTAAAATAGTTGACGAAAATGGCGTTGAATGGTATCCGATAAAAGGAGAAGGTGCATCTGACAGTTTAGATAACTTTATCACTGTTGCATTTAACGGAACCGGAATAGCAGGAAACGGAACTTTCCAAAAAATTGAAATTATTTGTCCAAGAAATGTAAAAGGAAACAGAACTTACAAATACCTACTTGCCGTTGACGGAGTAAATTACAATCAAGAAATATTTGTAACAGCAACAGTTCTTGATGACGGAATCGACAAGAAAAACGAGCTTACTGCTGTAAATGTTGTTGTTGAACACAAAGATACTGACGGAAATGATATTGTTAAGTCAAAAGTTAAAAAGGGATATAGCTGGTCAAAATTCAAAAGTTTCGGAATTAAAGACTTAGAACTTAAAAATTACAAAATTTTAGGTTATAAATTAACCAAAAATTCTGAAACTTCCGAATTAATAGATATAAATCAATTGTTTGAAGCTTATGTAAAAAATAATGAAAAAATAACTTTTATATATGAAAAAATACAAGAACCTGACAATCCTGACAAACCGGACAATCCGATTGATCCAAATGTGCCGAATAATCCTGAAAATAAAAAAGATTTTATTTTAGATAATACAAAATCTTCAAAAGTTGAAGGTGAAAAACTAAAAGAATTGGATACTGAAAATTTAATTTTAGTTATAGAAAAATTATCTGAAAAAATCAAAAATTTAGATGCTGATGTTCTTGACATTTTCCTTAAAAATATAAAAACAAATGAAACTATAAAACTTCCAAACGGAAAATATAAAGTTACATTACCTAAACGTCAAGGACAAACTGTAAAAGCTGTTTATTTCTTAAATGAACAAGAAAATTTAGAAAGTCATTCATTTATACAAGATGAAAATACTGTAACATTTGAAACAAATCATTTTTCAAAATATGTTATTGAATACAAAGTTGCAGAAAACAGTAACAAAACAGATAATACAAGTAATAAACCAAATGACACAGATAAAAATAAGACTGAAATTAACAAAAACGAAAACACAACAAACAACTCAAATGATAATGATATAGCTAACAATTCTACAAACAATTCAAACCACACAGTTGTAAAGGTAAGAAAAACTACAGAGGTTAAACAAAAACTTGTTAAGACAAATTTAGCAACTACTTCATTGTTTGTAACTTCATTATTAGGATTAGGAGCTGTTTTAAGCCTTAAAAAAAGAAAATAACTTGTAAATTTCCGTTTAATAATTAAAATAAAAAATCCCATTTTTATGGGATTTTTTATTTTAATTCTTTTCTTACAAAAATCATCTTTCCGGCAGGAGTTTGTAAAACACTTGTAACAGTAGTTTCTATCTGTTGTCCGATATAATCTCGTCCGTCTTCAACAACAATCATCGTTCCGTCTGAAAGATATGCTAAACCTTGTTCCTGTTCTTTTCCTTTTGAAATAACTTCGACAATCAATTTTTCTCCTTGAATTACAACAGGCTTTACGGCAAGTGCAAGTTCATTTATATTAAGTATTGATATTTTCTGTAAACTCGCAACCTTATTCAAATTATAATCGTTAGTTATAAGTTTTCCTTTTAAATCTTCTGTAAGTTTCAAAAGTTTATGATCAACTTCGTGAATATCTTTATAATCTTTTTCAATTACTTTAACTTCAATATTTTTTTCATTTTGGATTAAATCTAAAATATCAAGCCCTCTTCTTCCTCTTTGTCTTTTACTTGCGTCCGCAGAATCGGCAATGTACTGTAACTCCTTAACCATAAACATCGGAACAATTATCGGTCCTTCTAAAAAACCTGTCTTTAAAATATCATAAATTCTTCCGTCAATTATTACGGAAGTATCCAAAATTTTAGGATATGACGTACCTTTCTTTACATTTTTTTCTTTTGAAAAAATTTTCATTTTTAATATATCGTCTTTTTTATTTAATGCAATTCTAACCCCTGAAAAACCCAAAATTATATATACAAATATAGTTATTATCGCACTTAAAAGATTTCCTACAATCGGAAAGTTTATATTTGATATAGGCAAAGATACCAAAAATGCAATAAATAAACCTATGACTAACCCTAAAATCATTATTATTATTTCAGAAGCAGGGATTTTTTGCGACTTCTGTATAATCTTTTCAAAATTTTTATTAAATTTTTTAAAAATAAACGGAAATAACAAATAAAAAATAATACCAAAAACAAATGCACTGAACGAATAAACAAAAATCAACATAACAGACGTAAGCGTTAACTCAATCATGTGTATTGAAGTATAAGAAATCAAAATCCCCAAAAGTCCCCCAAACACAAAGGTTAAATACCTTAAAACTTTATACATACTACCTCCCTAATACTGCATAGAAAAATCTATAATTTTATTTATCTTACTTTCTGAAAATCCACTAACCATAACAAATTCGGAAACCAAAATCTTTTTGGCAAGATTAAACATAAATAATTCTTTTATTGACAGATTTTTCTTCCCATTTCTAACTGCAAGTCCCTTCAAAACATAAGCCACATCATAAATATTTAAAGATTTTAATCTTGAAATATTTTCTTTATACCTTTCATTCCACTTTTTAGGCATAGGAAAATCATTAGAATTAAGATAATCGTAAACATTTTCTAAAGTTTCTTTATCTACAAGATTCCTAATAGAATTTCTATTGATATTTTTTTCACTAACCATGATATGCAAATTTTGTTCACAAGGAATTTCAATAACATATACTTTTTCACATTCATTATCAATCTCTTTTTTTGAAATATCCTTTATATATCCGGCTCCGTGCATAGAATAAAAGATTTTATCGCCTATGTTCATAAAGTACCTCCTATTATCATTATATACTATATTTTAATAAAGATAAAGACTTTTTTAATAAAAATTTTTATCAAAATAAAATTAGAATATTATTACATAATTTAATCATAAAAAAATATCTACAAATAAACATAAATTTTTAAAAATTAAATATTATATAAAAAATTATAACTTACAAAGTTTAAATAAAACTTAAAAAAATGAGCTAAATTTTTTAGCTCATTTTTCATTATTAAACAATAATATTTTTAGACTTTTGACGCCAAGTAAGTAAAATTTTATTTAAATATAAGAATAGTTTAACACTATTGTAGTCGTTCCAACTCCTCTACTCTTTCCTCTAAATTTTTTATTCGTTTTTCGTTTTTATTACTTTTTAATGATACAATAATCAAAACAACATAAACTGCATATTGTGTAAAAAATTTATGTATTAAATTACCTAAAAATTCCATAAAATTACTCAAAAATTCCATAAAATCACCTAACTTTCCTTTAAAGGCTCAATGTTAGGTCTTGAATTAAACTCTTGGATCATATATCCATTAGAATCAAACCAATACCATTTTTCGCCAACTTTAGCAACAGCACTCGCCAATGCTCCATAGTCTCCATGTACATGTAACATCCATTTACCGCTGTTCATCTTCCAACCTTCCAATTCTTTTAATTTTCCGCCATTATTAAAGTCATACCATTTATTATTAATTCTTATCCAAGAAGACGGACTATACTTTGGGTCAAACATAAAAGAATCTTTTCCTTGCGGAAAGAAATAATACCAACCCTCTTTAAAAATGCCTCCAACTCTATAGTACCAAGTTGTAACTCCACCGCAGTTTATCTCCCCCAACCATATTTCTTTCAGTATACAGTTTAAGTTCAAAATTATAAATCATATACAAAAATATAATAAAAGCAATGATTGCTCCTTGCGATTTAGTTTTAAAAGAATATTTTTCAGAAATTTTATAAAACTCATCCAATCTTTCTTTAGAAATATCAAAAGTGGTTTTTACATTAAAACAATTTTAAATGGTTATAAATGACAACGAAAAACTTATATAATGTTTTATGCAAAGAATCACATATAACACAACATTGTAACTATATTATATGATATCACAACACTATGATAAAGTCAAACGTTTTATAAAAAAACTTTTTCAATCACTTCTCTTAAACTTTTTGACTTTTCCACTTTTAAATTTTTAAATTTTTTTTCATCTATATTTTCATCTGAAATATAAACTTTTTTGTAACCCATTCTGTCCAATTCTAAAAGTCTGTCCATTAGATTAGGAACTTTTTTCAATTCTCCGGTTAATCCGACTTCCGCAATAAATACATTATCTCTTAAAACAGCTTTATTTAAAACAGATGATGCTATTGAAATTATTACCGCTAAGTTTACAGACTGTTCTGTAATTTTAAGTCCTCCTGTTACCTTCAAAATAACATTTTTATTGTATAAATTAAAATCTGCTCTTTCTTCTAAAACGGAAATTAAAGTATTCAGTTGATCTTTTTTTAGACTGTCCCCTATTCTTATAGGATAATTTGTAAATGAAGTCGATACCAAACTTTCTATTTCGACAATTAAAAATCTGCTTCCTTCTTTTACAACCGAAAGGCAACTTCCGCAAATATCTTTATCTCTTTTAGTAACAAAAAACTCCGAAGGATTTTTAATTTCTATAAGCCCGTTTTCTTCCATTTTAAACAACCCGATTTCTCCAGTTCTTCCAAATCTGTTTTTCGTGCTTGTAAGCATTCTAAGACTTTCGTCAGAATCTCCTTCAAGTAATAAAACAGAATCAACCATATGTTCAAGAGTTCTAAGCCCTGCCATTTCGTCTTGTTTTGTCATATGACAAACTATAAAAACACAGCGAGGTTTTTCGGTATTTTTTGCAACACGAACTAATTCGTTGATACACTCGACAGTTTGTGTAGGAGAGCCTGCTCTTGAAGATAATTCAGATAAAGTTACCGTTTGAATACTGTCCAAAATTACAATTTGTGCATCAACTTCATCAATAGACGAAAGTGCGCTGTCCATACTCTGAGTAGAATGAATCCAAATATTTTCAGGAATTTTTTTTGCAATTCTGTTTGTTCTTGATTTTATTTGTGATGCACTTTCTTCAGCAGAAATGTATATGGTTTTTATGTTGTTACTCGCAAAGTCTATTGCTAATTGCAACAACAATGTGCTTTTACCACAGCCCGGTCTTGCAGTTAAAATATTTACGCTGTCTTTAACTATTCCCCCTCCAAGTACTCTGTTCAATTCGGAAATTCCGCATAAAAATCTATCATTTTCATTTACATTTACATTTTTTAACTTTTCAACTTTTGATTTTTTTAAAATTTTACCTGAAACAGTTTTTTCAGGCAAACTGTCAACTTCTTCCACAGTTCCCCAACTTCCGCAAAAACTACATTTTCCTTGCCAGCCAAGAGACTCTTTGTTGCAAGCTGTACATACAAACTTCTTTTTTACTTTCATACAATCATCACCAAATATATTTTATTACAAAAAAAAATAAAAATCAACAAAGCAAAAAGGCAAGTGAAAAGTTGTATAATCACTCGCCTTTTTACAAATTTAATCTTCGGTAATAAATTATGCTATATTTTCTTAAATTAAACAGAAAGAATAAATATCAAGTTTTAAGTTTTAAAATTATTTACTTTCTTTGTAACCTTGTTCTGTTAAACTTTTTTCTAAAGTTGCCATTTTTTTCATTTCTTCAACATCTTTTGCTTCTATGAAAGAACCGTCCTTAAATTTACTCGGATCAACCTTTGCAACATCAATAGTAAAAGTAATTTCTACATCTTTTTCACTTACATTTGTCTTTACCGTTATGCCGTCTCCCAGTTGTTTAACCATAGCTTCTACCATAGGAACAAAAGCTTCTGCTTCCGCTTTTGTTTTTACTCCTAAACTTTCAAAATCTTCTGACATTTTCATCGTAACTGTTTTTACATCTTCGCCCTTATATTCAACAACCATAGTTTCTTTTTTACCGTTTTCTTCTTTAATAAAAGTCTTTTTACTTCCTCCGGAACAAGCAACCAAACAGATTATTGACAATACCAAAGCAAAATTTTTAAAAATTTTTCTTAAATCTTTCATAGTCTCACGTCCTTTATTTTTATTTTTCTATATTATAACAAATAAAAAAATATATTTGTGACCTAATTGGTTACAAAAAACACAAAATAAAATTTATTCTATTATAACAGCTGTACCTGAACAAGTTACCATCATCATACTGTTTGATGCTCCCAAAACTTCATAATCCATTTTTAATCCTACAATAGCATTAGCTCCGATTTCTCTGGCTCTATCCATAATTTCTTCTAAGCTTTCATCTCTTGCTACTGTTAATTCATCTTCATAACCTTTTGAACGGCCTCCAAAAAAATCTCTAAGTCCGGCACCAAAATCCTTCACAAAATTAACTCCTGTAACAACTTCTCCGAACACTACACCTTTGTATTCAACAATTTTATATCCTTCTACACTGTTTGTTGTTGTTATTATCATAACTACCTCCTATTAATATAATTTTAATTTTTGACTTTTTTCAAAAAAATTTCTAAATTTTCTTGTGAAATAATTTCTACGCCAAGTTCTAACGCTTTTTTTAATTTTGATCCCGCTTTTTCTCCGACAATTAGAAAATCTGTCGATTTACCGACTGAAGATTGTACAATAAGTCCGTTTTCACTAAAGAAATTTTCCAAGTCACTCCTCTTATAATTTTCAAAAGTTCCGGTTATAACTACCTTTTTATCGGTAAATTCATTTTCTGTAATATCCTTATAACTTTCTATTTTAATTCCTTTACTTAAAAGCAAATCCAATGATTTTTTACTGTATTCATCATTGAAAAATTCAAATATACATCTTGCGACAACTTCTCCTATATCTTGAATTTCTAAAAGTTCTTCTTCAGTTACTACCCTTAAACTATCTAAATTCTTATACTTTTTAGCCAAATCTTTTGCGGTTTTTATTCCAACATTTTTTATACCGAGAGCATAAATAAAATTTTCTAAATTTACATTTTTACTTTTTTCAATTGAATTTAAAAGATTTTTTGCCTTTTTTTCTTTAAATTTATCCAAAGTTAAAAGTTTTTCGAATGTCAAGTCATAAATCTTGTATACAGTATCAACTTTTAAATTTTCAAAAAGGCTCTCAATTGTTTTTTCACTAAGTCCTTCAATATTCATAGCTGTTTTACTTGAAAAGTGTACTAATGAAGAAATAAGCTGTGGAGTACAACCTAATGTATTTGTACAAAATATATGAACTCCGTCTTTTATAAGTTCACTTTTACAAAACGGACAGTGTGTAGGCGGTAAAATTTCAATTTCATTACTGTCTTCACTTGGCAAAACTCCTAAAATTTCCGGAATTACATCATTAGAGCGTCTAACTAAAACTCTCGAATTGATTTTTACATTTTTTCTTTGTATATCATCATAATTGTTAAGAGTTGCTCTCTTTACAGTAACATCACCTATTTCAACTTCTTCTAAAATGGCAGTAGGTGTTACTTTTCCGCTTCTGCCTACATTCCAAACAACATCTTTCAATATCGTACTATACTCTTGTGCCTCAAACTTATAAGCAATTGCAAAACGTGGAAATTTATTTGTATATCCAAAATATTCTCTAAGTTCAAAATCATTAACTTTGATTACCGCTCCGTCTGTTAAATAGTCAACTTCTTTTCTTAATTTTTCTATTTCTTGTATTTTTTCGATTATCTGTTCTAAAGTTTCACATTTTTTTTCATAATTATTAACTTTAAATTTATTTTTTCTTAAAAAATCAATCATCTCTTCTTGAGTTTTAAAAGGAGCATTTGCTTTAAACCCTACATTATAGATAAAGGCGTCCAAATTTCTCTGAGCTGTTTTTTTGGGATCTAAATTCCTAATTGCACCTGCTGCAGCATTTCTTGCATTTTTTAAAGGAATTTCATTTAGCTCATTATATTTTTTTAATGCTGACAACGGCATAATCGCTTCCCCTTGAATTTCCACAAGACCGTTATAGTCTATTTCAAGAGGAATACTTTTTATGGTTTTTACCTGTTCAAAAACTTCTTCTCCGTAAATTCCGTTACCTCTTGTAGATGCAGAAATTAATTTTCCGTTATCATACGTTAAATTTATAGTAAGCCCGTCAAATTTAAATTCTACATAATACTCAAGTTTTTTATTCACGTTGTGAAGAGAATTATACTCTTTTAAAAATTTTTCACATCTTCTGCAAAATTCCCTTAATTCCTCAATACTCTGTGCCTTTTGTAAACTATACAATTCTTGTAAGTGAATATGTTTTTCAAACTTTTCTAAAACATCGCCTCCAACTCTCTGTGTCGGAGAATTATCTAAAACTATTCCGGTTTTTTTCTCAAGTTTTAAAAGTTCATCATAAAGTTTATCATACTCTGCATCACTTACAAGAGGTTCATCCAAAGTATAATAATGATAAGCCCATAAATTCAACTTATCAACTATTTCTCTCATATTTTCCATTTACGATTTTTTCACTCTCTTTTCTTTATTCAAATCAAAAAGTTTAACTCCAACATCATCAAAATCAACCATCATCATACTTTTACTTCCTGATTTTTCAACCTTTATTACGGTTCCCGCACCGTATTTTTCATGTTTAATTTTGTCTCCGACTTTAAATAATAAAGACTGTTTTGAATTTTCCTTTTTAAAATACGAATTAAGAGGTTTATCAAGTTTAGTTCGTCCAATGTCAGAGTTAGAAACGTAAGTTTTGGAATAATCCGTATACGCTTCATTTCTGATTTTACTCGTTGAAACCCTTTCGTTATCAAAATTAAACTCAAATTTGTTACTCTTATCATCAACAAAATTTATAATCTCATCAACGAAACTTGATTCTCTGTATATATTTGTTTTCCCATACATATTCATGCTTTTTGTAGAAGAAATATACAATTTTTCTTTTGCTCTTGTAATTGCCACATAAAAAAGTCTTCTCTCTTCCTCAAGACCGTCATCTCTCTCCTTTATCGCTCTTTCACTCGGAAAAATTCCCTCATTCATTCCTATTATGAAAACAACTTTATATTCTAATCCCTTTGCCGCATGAACAGTAGTTAAAGTAACTGCACCTTCGTCAAGTGCGGTTTTGTCAATGTCTGATAAAAGACTGTTTGTTTCAAGATATTCCAGAAGTTTTACATTTTTATAGTTCTTTTCAATTTCCTCTAAAAACATATAAATATTTTCTTGTTTTTTCTCAAACTCTTTCTTCTCATTTTCACTCAAATAAGTCAAAAACTCTATAGAATCTAAAAGCTCTTTAGTCAACACATAAATGTCCGTATCATCTACACAAGTTATAAATCCAAAAATCAAATCTCTAAAAATTTCAAAAGAATCTTTTAATTTTTTACTTACAGAATCCAAAAATTCATTTCTAAAAAGTCCTTCAAACAGACTTATCCCCTCGCTATAACAAAAATCCTCAAGTTTTTTTAAACTCATATCTCCTATTGATCTTTTAGGATAATTTATTATTCTTCTAAAAGCATTATCATCTTTAGGATTTGCAATAAGTTTCAGATAAGCCAAGATATCTTTTATTTCTTTTCTGTCGTAAAACTTTAACCCTCCAACCATTTTATAAACAATTGAATTTTTCCTTAAGGCATTTTCAATAGCAAAAGATTGAAAATTAGCCCTATACATAATAGCAATATCAGAAAGATTGTATCCGTCAAAAATAAGCTTTGAAATTCTGTCAGAAACTTCTATCGCCTCATAATTTTCATTTTGATAACTTTTATAAATTATTTCATCTCCGCCCTCTTTTTTAGTCCAAAGATTTTTTTCCTTTCTATTTATATTATTTTTTATCAGTTCATTTGCACAATCTAAAATCCTCTGTGTAGAACGATAATTTTGTTCAAGCAAAATTATCCTTGAATTCTCAAAGTCATTTTCAAAATTTAAAATATTAGAAATATTAGCCCCTCTCCAACCATATATGGACTGGTCAATATCTCCTACCGCACATACATTTTTATATTTAGATGCCAAAAGTTTTATTATCTCATACTGAGCATCATTAGTGTCTTGATATTCGTCAACATAGATATACTTAAACTTTTCAGAATAATAATCAAGAACCTCAGGATTTTTAGTCAAAAGTTCTATTGTTTTAAAAATCAAATCATCAAAATCCAATGCATTATTTTTAACTAAAATCTCTTCATACTTAGCATATATTTTGGCAACAATATCAGTATTTGTTCCAAAAGAAAAATATTTTGAAAAATCCTTAGGTGCTACATTTTTACCTTTAGCATCACTTATAAGTCCGATTATAGCGGATTTAAATTCTCCAAGCACCGTTTCCCAAACAGGATTTTGTTTAAAAATCTCCTTTAAAACAAGTTTTTGATCGTCTCTGTCATATATGGTAAAGTTACTGTTATATCCTATTTTTTCAATATGAAACCTTAAAATTTTAGAACAAATAGAATGAAAAGTTCCAATCCACATTGAAGAAATATTTTTTTCAAACACATTTTCAATTCTTTCTCTCATTTCCTTAGCAGCTTTATTTGTAAAAGTGATTGCCAAAATTTCATATTCACTAACATTTTTTTCCAAAACACTGTAAGCAATCTTTGTGGTTAAGACTTTAGTCTTACCGCTACCCGCTCCTGCAAGCACTAAAAGAGGACCTCCAAAATATTCAACCGCCTCTAATTGCCTATTATTTAAACCATTTAATAAATTCATAAAACACCTCAACATTATTATATCATAATTTTCTTTTGATAATCTAAATTATGCTAAATTATGATGAATTTATCTTAATTTTTCTTAGAAAATTAAATTAATGTAAATTTATAAAAAAAATAACCCGACAAAAATCGAGTTATTTTAAATCGTATTGATTTTATTAATGTATTTTTTTACTTGTTTCATAGGAAAACTGAAAATATCTTGTGATAAAATTACACTAATCAAAATACCTATTAAAAGAAAAATAATTTTTCCAAAACGTCCGACAAAGAACAAATTTGAAATATTTAAGTAAGAATATAATAACAAGTACAATTTCCAATGCCAAAAATAAACATTTATTGAATTTTTCCCCATTTTACTGATAAATCTTATTTCTTTCGACGGTATACAAACTATAAAAGAAAAACAAAGTAAAGTTGATATAAAATAACAAAACAGTCTTATCACAGGTCCGTACTTAATAATTTCAGGGTAAAAGGGATTTCGACCTGTGAATAAGTATCTAAGTTTATAAACTTCGTTAAGATTTACAAAACACAACACCAACCATAGCAGTATAATAAAAACTCCCGCAAATAAAAGGTACTTATTTTTTTCTTTAAACTCTATAATTTCTTTACTTTTAATCATAGTCCCCAATAAATAGAAAGGGAAAAATATAATAGTCCTTGAAAGATAAAGAAAATCGTTAATTGATTTGTCATATCCAACAAAACATGCAAGCATAATTGAAAAAACCAAAATATATTTTTTATTTTGATTTTTTAAAATATAAAATATAATCGTATATATTGCCAAAACAAACATAAACCAAGAAATTCCTCCATCAGAAAGAAGTGAAAAACTTACATTTACATTCCCCTGTAATCTGTCAATGACCACTGATAGTATCTTATATAAAAATCCTATGCTAACATAAAAAATACATTTTTGTACTATATTCTTTTCGCTATGAAATAATCCTGAAATAAAAATAAATAATGGCATATGAAATGAGTATATAAATAAAAATATACTTTTATAAAAATCAGACTGACCTGTAAACTCATCAGCCAAATGCCCTATAACTACAAGTGTTATTAAAAAAAATTTTATATTATCCCACAAAGCAACTCTATTTTTAATCATATTTTCCTCCAAAATTTAACTATACAATATTATTCTTTTTT
>JALEHY010000026.1 GCA_022770425.1 Parvimonas sp.
AAGCGCATAATAGACATCAATAATTTGGTCTTCTGAAACATCATCTGTATTTAGATTATATTTTAAATCTTGTCCAGGTTTTACTTTCTCTACATAAGACATTGCTTCATCTTTGTTGCCAAGACACACTTCACAATAAGCTAAACATAATAACAGACGCATTCTATTAGGATAAATTTCAAGTAAGGATAAGAATATTTCCTTTGCTTTTTCATATTCCTTAAGCTCAAATAAAGATATAGCAAAATTGAAAGAAGTTACATAACTTTCTTCCATTTCTCTTGCAATCTTAAAGTAATTACAACTAACTAATAAATTCTTTTCATCTTTAGAATATTCATACTCACTAAAATAATACAAACCAAGACCTGTATAAGTTTCCACAAATGGCGAATTTAAGTCTTTAGCTTTGTTCAAATACATTAAACTGTCCTTAGAAAAATCCTCCCAAAAAGCAATATTTGTATAGACTCTTGCCTTCTCATTATCACTTAAAGATTTTTCAAATTCATTTAAAAAGTCTTGTAGAAATTCTACATAATCAAAATTTTCATCTCTAAGTTCCAACTCAACAGAAGCAAGAGTACAAATAACATCAACATTTGAATGACATTCACTTTGCTTTTTCAAAAGATAGCTTTTAATTCTTTCAAGATATTCTTTTGAACTCTCAAAATCTGTTAAAAACGGTTTATTATATATTTTTTCATATTCTGTTTTTAATTTGTGCCAATGTGATTTAATTTTGTTTAACATTTTAATTACAATACCTTTTTAATTTATGATATATCTAAAGATTTACTTTATTTTTCTTTATCAAAAGGAAGATAATATAATTTTCCTCCTTTTGAAATTATTTGAACATCTTCATTGTATAGTTCAGATGTATCATAGTTACTTTGAATTTCAAATTTAGAAGATTGACCTTTAATCATTTTTGTAGTATTTTCATCAATTGAACGATAATTATATTTTTCATCAATAAGATTTAATGGATAATGAATTACTTTATCTATACCTACTCTTTTTATCAAATTTGACTCCAGATTTATATTTAAACTTTGTACCATTTCGTTATGCCAACTATTTAAAGATTTTTGAATCTTACTAACCTCATTTTTATATTTTGTTAATATATCACTACATTGTCCTCTTGATGCTTTGCCCAAATTCAAAGTATAACTTAAATCTGAAATCTTAGATAAAGTATATAATAATAAATTTTGATACATAAACCAATTTTGAGATTCTCCAACTATTTTTACATATTCATCGTACTTCAAATCAGTTTTTTTAGAATAACCTTCAATTGTAAGATTAGCTTGTCCTAGAAGTTTAGTGCATTCTTCTTGCAATCTATCCAACTTATTAATCTTTAAAATACGTAAATCATTATCTTCTAAAATTTCAACTTTAAAATCAGCAATATTTTTTACATGTGAAACAAGAGAAATTACTCTACCTTTATACTCATTATCTTGAAAATTTTTTATTTCAGATAAATTATTATTAATCTTATCTAGTTCATTATTAATTTGAGACATATAATATTGCCCTACAACCATTGATGTTATATTCATTACAGAAGAAACTGAATTTGTAACTATACCAATTCCTTTTTGAGTCGTATCTTTTACTAAGTTAGCATGACCTTTTATTCCATCAGCTCCATGATAAATAGCACGAAAAGCACCTTTCACTGTCTTAGAATTGGCTAACTTTGCTCCTGCTGGTAATACTACCCTATAAACATCTCTTGTAGAATTAACAAGATTTCCGACAGAAATACCAGTTTGAATTAACCCCGGAATCAAACTATTAACATGTGAAATTACCTTACTATCATTTATCTCTACTAATTTGTTATCATTAAAAATATTCTCCGAAACTGTATCTATATTAATATCAAAAATAATTTCATCATGAGATTCTGTATTTTTAGTTGTTTCAACTAAGTTATCATTTTCTTCTATTGTTATTAATTTTCCAACTTCCACATCTTTTAATTTGTTATTTTTTTTATTTTTATAGAGAATGTAAATTAATAAAAATATTAACAGTATAATAATTATTATACCAATTTTTAAGTATTCCATTTATTTTATCCTCCCATCGTAAATTGTAATTAATGTATTTTTGAAAAATTTATAAAATTCTTTTTTTCTTTGAATATATACATTTAGTATTTTCTAAACCAATACGATTTAAAATACCTTCTATTACTTCCTTATCTTGTTTTCTTAATATATTTCCTTTGTATCCTGTTGAAATTCTATATCCCCTTTGAACAATCAACGTTGTTGTTATTTTTACATAATTAATAAAATCATTTTTTTCAATTTTATCAATAGAAACGTAATTTTCATTAAACAAATTCCAATCATATTTAAAATAGTCTTGTAAATATAAATCCGAAATTAATTTTCCCCAAGATATATCACTATTAAAAATAGAAAATATCTCTTCTGAGTTTCTTTTATTTAAATTATTAAAATCTTTATTTTTTATTCTATCTCTTAATTTAATAGGGTGTAATTTTTGTTTTCTTTTTTCAACTATATGTTTATTTAATTTATACCATATAGTATCTCTTAACACTCCTCGACCACTTGCAGGATTCCTCCATACTGGACAACAGTTCCCTATCGTATACTTAACTTCATCAAATGCTTTTATCTCAGGATTGTTTTGTACTCCGAAATTTTCACTTATTTCATCTATTAATTTAGAATTTGTTAACAAATCTGCTGTTATTTTTATCTCATTATTGTCTTGTTGTTCGAAATTTTCACTCATTTCATCTATATTATATATTAGACAGTCATTACTTTTATCAATTTTATACATCTTTTCCTTATTAAACTCATACAACATATATGAATCAAGAGCAAGTATTGACTTCTCATATTCTTTTTTTATTGATTTTCCGTAAAACTTATTAACCTTAATATTTGTTAAAGGATTTATATTTTTACTTAAACAATTTACATTTTTCAACTTGCTTTACATCCCTTTTTTCTTCTATATTTATAATTTAAAATTCCTCTAGAGATTTACTTTATCTCCCACACAATAGTAACAGTATCTTGTACATCTATATCATCAGCTTCAATATCTATATTGTATGATTCACTTATTGTACTTTCAGCAAGACAATAGTTCTGAATTGGTTCTGAGTAAATTTCTATTTCTCCCCAAGAATAATCTATATTTATTATATCTCCAAGCGTTACTCCAGAAGCCTTAGAAAGAATTTCTGCCTTAATTTTAGAGTCTTGAACTGCCTTTGCAAGTAATTCATTTTTAACAGAATTAATATCTTTCACAGTATGTTTTATAGAAAACTCAACATTAACATCACAATGTGAAAGTTCATATAAAATTTTACCTAGTTGTATGTTATCA
>JALEHY010000036.1 GCA_022770425.1 Parvimonas sp.
TACATTTTTTCTGATGAATTTAAGTTTAAAACTTGGAGGAAACTTTGGATTGCACTTGCAAAAGCCGAGCAAAAATTAGGACTTAAAATAACTGATGAACAAATAAACGAATTAGAAAAATTTAAAGATGATATTAATTATGAAGTGGCACTCGAAAGGGAAAAAATCGTAAAACACGACGTTATGAGCCATGTTTATGCATACGGTATTCAATGTCCCTGTGCTAAAGGCATTATTCATTTAGGGGCAACAAGTTGTTATGTCGGAGATAATACAGAATTAATCGTTATGAAAGAAGCTCTTTTGATTGTAAAGAAAAAAATTATAACAATCTTAAATCTACTAAAAGAAAATGCTTTGAAATATAAAGAAATTCCAACTTTAGCTTATACTCATTTTCAAGCTGCACAACCAACTACCGTTGGAAAAAGACTTACTTTATATATGCAAGACTTACTTATTGACCTTGAAGAATTAACATTTGTTTTAGATAACTTAAAATTGTTGGGCTCTAAAGGAACAACGGGAAGTCAGGCATCATTTATGGAACTTTTTAATGGTGATGAAAAAAAAGTAAAAGAACTTGATGAATTTATTGCAAGAGAAATGAATTTTAAAGGAGTTTATGCTGTTTCAGGTCAAACATACTCAAGAAAAATCGACAGCAAAATTTTATTTTTACTTTCAAATATTGCTCAATCTGCACATAAATTTTCAAATGATTTAAGGCTTTTACAACATTTAAAAGAAATAGAAGAACCTTTCGGAAAAAGTCAAATCGGATCATCTGCAATGCCATACAAAAGAAACCCTATGAAATCCGAGAGAATGGCAGCACTTAGCAATTTTGTAATATCAAATGTAATAAATCCAAGTATTACTTTTGCAACACAATGGTTTGAAAGAACATTAGATGATAGTGCAAACAAAAGACTTTCAATTTCACAAGGATTTTTAGCACTTGACGGAATTTTAGAATTATATGCAAATGTAGTAAATGGTATGGTTGTTTATGAAAAAGTTATCGAAAAACATTTGATGGCTGAACTTCCTTTTATGGCAAGTGAAAACATAATGATGAACCAAGTAAAAAAAGGAGGAGACAGACAAGAACTCCATGAAAGAATAAGAGAACTTTCACAAATTGCAGGTAGCAATGTAAAAGAAAAAGGCCTTGAAAATAATTTACTGGAATTAATAGAAAACGATGACTTCTTCAATATTGAAAAAGATGAACTAAAAGAAGTTTTAGACCCTAAAAAATATATAGGAAGATGTATTTCTCAGGTTGATGAATTTATAGAAAATGAAGTAAATCCTATACTTGAAAAAAATAAAAACGAAATTGAAAATATAAAAGAAATTGAAATTTAAAAAAATAATATCCGCATTTATCAGCGGATATTATTTTTTATTCTGATTTTTTATTCTGGTATAATACTTTTCATCATCTTCATGATGAATATACGCTCCGTTATTTAACTGCACCTTTAAAGATTGTAAATTATTCTTGGAAACAGACATATAAATTTCGTCTTCTTCTATTATTTCAAAAGCCTTTTCTATTGCCAATTTTAATCCTTTTGTAGCATACCCTTTATTCCTGCAATCTTCCTTGATTCCATAACCTATATGTCCTGCTCCGTTTTTTAAAAATTCATTAAGACTGTGCCTTATCCTGAACAATCCAACAATGTTATCGTCATTCCATAAAAAATATTCTGTTGACGCTACATAACCTGACTGAAGATCAATACCTTTTGAATTATTTATAAGTTTGGGCAAGATAATTTTCTCAAACTCATCAAAGCTACACCCACAAAATTTATTTGTAAATCCATTTTCATTTTCCGGAGTATTTGTAATAAATTCGTACTCTTTTTGTATATCTTCTATATTAATTGCTTTTAAATATACCATATAATCACCTTCTTTTAAAGATTACTTTTAATTTTAAGAATATAAATCTTTTTTTGAAATTTTTTGTTCCATAAACATAGCTTTTGTTGATATATGAGCGTATTTTTTGTCTATAAATTTCACTATCATAAATGCAATTGTCATCATTAAAATTCCAACTGAAAAACCTATTAAATCTATATTTTTTAAGTTCGGAAAGAAAATATTCAAAAGTAAAATTGAAAGCACAAAAAATAAAATAGGCAATCCATATAAAAATACAGAATATTTCAATACAGTTTTACTGTCTACTCCAATTTTAACATAATCTCCAACAGAAACATCAAGTAAATTATCCATTACAATGTACATACTCGGAGTGGGACATCCGGAACAAGTCTTGCAAGTTCCTTTGCATCCGCTAATTCTTGATACCAAAATTTTACATTTATTGTTATCCAACAATTTTGTAACATATCCTATTTGTTCCATAAAATCAAATCCTTTATAACTTCCGATGCAATGATAAGTCCTACAACAGACGGAATAAAACTTATGCTTGAAGGCGATGATTTTCTTCTTTCATTTGATTCTATTTTTTCTCCTATTGAAGATTCATCGGAATAAACAACCTTTAATTTTTTAACACCCAAAGTTTTTAATTCCCTTCTCATAACTCTTGCAAGAGGACAAACAGAAGTTTTGTTTATATCGGAAACTTTAAACCTTGTAGGATCTAATTTGTTTCCTGCCCCCATTGCACTTATTATTTTTATTTTATTTTCGTAAGCATATTTTGCTAAATATAATTTTGACGTAATCGTATCTATAGCATCCACTATATAATCATACTCTTTTAACTCAAAATCTAAAATATTTTCTTTTTCCAACTTTTTTTTGAAACAATTAACCTGTATATCGGGATTTATAAGTTCTACTCTTTTTTTCATCTCATCAACTTTAAAAAATCCAACCGTACTCGGAAAAGCATGAATTTGTCTATTTACATTTGTAATATCTATAGTATCAAAGTCAACCATTGATATTTCACCTACACCACTGCGAGCAAGAGCTTCAACTGTAAAACTCCCGACTCCGCCTATTCCAAATACTATTACTTTTGAATTTTTTAAAATATTTAAAGAGTCCTTTCCTATTAACATCTCAGTTCTTGTATATATATTATTTTCCAATTTTTAAATTTAACTCCTCAAGCTGTGCATCTGATACTATACAAGGAGCTTCTGTAAGCAAGTCAGATGCTGATTGTGTTTTCGGGAATGCTATTACATCCTTTATGTTATTTGTACCCGCAAGTAACATTATCAATCTATCAAGGCCAAATGCAAGTCCACCATGCGGAGGTGTTCCATATTTTAATGCTTCAAGTAAAAATCCAAATTTAGTTTCTGTTTCTTCTTTTGTAAGTCCTAATGCTTTAAACATTTTATTTTGCAATTCTGAATTATTAATTCTAATTGAACCTCCTCCAAGCTCGTCACCATTTATTACAATGTCGTATGCCTTTGCATAAACTTTTTCGGGATTACTTTCCAAATATTGAATGTCTTCATCTTTAGGATGAGTAAACGGATGATGTTTTGAAACATATCTATTTTCTTCTTCATCATATTCAAATAATGGAAAATCAACTATCCAACATAAATTGTATTCATTAGGATTTAATAAATTCATTTCCTTTGCGATTACTCCTCTTAAAGCTCCCAATGAATTTAAAACAATATCATTTTTATCTGCAAGTATTAAAATTAAATCATCATCCTCAGCGTTCATTTTTTCTTTTATACTTTTAATAATTTCCTCATTTAAAAATTTTGAAATTGAAGAAGTAACTTCCCCATTTGAAATTTTTATCCAGAAAAGATTTTTTGCTCCAAAATCTCTTATTGAATCAATTAACTTATCAATTTTTTTTCTTGTGTATTCTTTTGAATATTTTCCTATTGAAATTGCTCTTACACTTCCACCTTCAGAAATTGCATTTTTGAATAAATCAAATTCAACTTCCTTTACACAATTTGTAATATTTCTAATTTCAAAACCAAAACGTAAATCAGGTTTATCACTTCCGTATTTTTCCATTGCATCATCATATTTCATTCTCTTTATAGGTAATTCTAAGTCAATTCCCTTAATTTCTTTAAATAATTTTTGTAACATTCTTTCATTAACATCAATAACGTCTTCAACATCAACAAAACTCATTTCAAGGTCCACTTGAGTAAACTCAGGTTGTCTGTTCGCCCTTAAGTCCTCATCTCTAAAACATTTGACTATTTGAAAATATCTATCCATTCCTGAAATCATCAAAAGTTGTTTCATAATTTGCGGAGATTGTGGAAGCGCATAAAAACTTCCCGGATTTACTCTTGAAGGTACAAGATAATCTCTTGCCCCTTCAGGTGTAGGTTTATTAAGGTACGGAGTTTCTATCTCTACAAAATTATTTTCAGTGTAAAAATCTCTAATTACCTTACACACCTTAGCTCTTAATTTTAAATTATTTTGTAAACTCTCTTTTCTTAAATCTAAAAATCTGTATTTTAGTCTTAAACTTTCAGAAACATTATCATCATCTTTAATGTAAATCGGAGGTGTCTGTGCAGTATCTAAAATAACTAACTCATTTACCTCTACTTCAATATCTCCTGTTGGAATTTTTGAGTTTTTACTTTCTCGTTCAGAAACAATCCCTTTAACAGCTAAAACAAATTCAGATCTTATATCTTTTGCTCTATTAAAAAGTTCTTCTCCTAAAGTATCTCTAATAACAATTTGTGAAATACCTGTTGTATCTCTTAAATCCATAAAGATTAATGAACCTAAGTTTCTTTCCTTAGCAACCCATCCCATCAAAGTTACTTCTTTGCCTATGTCCTCTTTTCTTAAACTTCCACACATATTAGTTCTTCTTAAATTTCCCATTTGTGCCATATTTTCCTCCTTATAAAAAAAGTCCCTGCAAAATGCAGGGACGAATTTAATCCGCGGTACCACCCTAATTATAGGTATCTCTCTTTTAAAAAACAGCTCCGGATTGTCCCATCTTGTATTAATTAGTAACTTTCACCAAATGTTACCTCTCTAAAAATCTTAACAAAACTTTTTTCCTTCATCACTTAATATTTTAATTTCGATAATTATAACAGTAAAACAAAAAAAAGTCAACTGAAAATAATAAATATAAGATTATTTACAGTTGAATAACTTTATCTACTATTGATGTCAAATTATTAAACTAAGTTTTTTCTCTATACATCATTTTGAGCGAAGTTAATCTATCTCTAACTTTGTTTTGCTACAGACAAAAATAGAATGAGCCCAATTCACTTTGCTCATTTCAGACGAAATGACGTTTTATGGGCTTTACTTTTATAACTAAATGTAATTAATTTTTATCACTACTTTCTTCATCTGTAACTTCTTCGATAATACTTTCATTTTCAACATCATCAGTATCAATGCCTTCAATATTCTCATCCAAAGAATCCTTATTTTTGCCAAACAAATATGAAAATCCGCCAATCATAACAAATACACATGCTATTGTAGGATATATCCAAAAAAACCATTTATTGGTTAACTTAGGATATATTTTCAAAAAGTTTTTAAAAACATCAAAAAATTGTAAATGGTAGCGACTTGCTATACTGATAGAAGTTGCTATTACTTCCGCCAAAAACATCGAAGCACAAGAAATAATTATCGAAATTACAACTCCAAGTTTTGTTAATTTTCTTGAAAATGCAGTATACATAAAAATTGCACCATATAAAGCAATAATTCCTGACCATGAACTGAATACACGAACCATAGTAAGTATAACATATATTGCAACTCCACCAAAACATCCTATTATCGCTCCTATTGTTCCTAATAAAATATTTCCTTTTTTCATAATTTCTCCTTGTTAAAATTTCTTTAAAATTGCTCTTAAAATATCCAAAGCTTGTGCAGTTCTAAGCAACACTGAAACTATTGCATAAGTTAAAACCGCAAATATCATTGCAATTAAAAGACTTAAATTTGAAGATAATTTCAAATGTAATACGAAAAATATACTCTTTGATACAACCGCCATAGCAAATGCAGAAATTAACATTTTAATCGCATTTTTCTTTATAGCTTGTGTTTTTATTTTTCCTATTTTCTTAGTTAATTTAAAATATAAATTTATTGCACCGAAAATTGAAGAAATACTTGACCCTAACGCTAAGCCGTTTAATCCCATCCAGTATGATAAAACTATTGAAGAAATTATATTTAAAAGAACCATTTCTACTGAATTTATCAAAGGAATTTTTGTTTTTTTCATAGCATAGAACGAATTTGAAAGAACATCTCTTACTCCAAGTCCAACAAGCCCTATAGCATAAAAAAACAATGCACCTGAAACTAATACAACATCATTTTCATCAAATTTTCCTCTTTTAAATATAAATGTTACAATTTCCTTTGAAAAAATCAATATTCCTGTACAAGAAGGAATTACCAAATACAAAATAGTAGATATAGTCTTTGCAACTTGTATTTTGAATTTCGATATTGACTCTATTGCGAGTTTACTCAAAGTAGGATACACTGAAGTTACTATTGAAACAACCATTATCCCCCATACAAACTCATTTAATTTTACTGCATAAGTTAAAACAGAAATTCCTTTTATTGATATGAATGAAGCTAAATTCTTATCAATAAGTTGATTTATTTGATTTACAGCAAGCCCAAAAATGATAGGTAAAGCTAACAAAAAAAGTCTTTTAACATTTTTGTCTTTAAAATCCAAATTAAAAGTATGACTGTAACCTGTTTTTTTAATTGCCGGCATATATGGAATATACTGCAAAATTGTAGCAACAGCAACTCCCATCGGTGCTAAAATAGGATTTATGTAGTAACTTAAAATCAAAAATAAAATAATCACAACATTATATAAAAGTCCTGTTGAACCCGGAACTATAAAGTTCCCTTTTATATTCAAATATCCTTTTAAAATTGCATTCAAAAGCTGTGCAAACATTCCAAGTATTGTGATTCTTGTGAATTTAACAGAGAGTTCAAAAATATCTCCCGAATACCCCATTGCAAATACATATACTATCTTATCCGCAAAAATATACGCAATTAAAGTTGCAAATATTGAAATTACAAAAATAATATTCAATATATTACTTGAAAATTTATCAGCTTGTTTTGTTCCTTGCTTATCCTGAATTCCGGTATACATAGGAATAAAATTCGCTGCAAACCCCGAAATTACAAATCCTAAAATAGTATAAGGAACTATAGATGCAATTTGAAAAGCAGTTGCAACTTCACCGGTTCCGTAAAAAAATGACAAAAGTATCTCTCTGAAAAATCCCAAAACTTTGGACAAAACATTTATTATCATCAACAAAAAGGCTGTGTACCCCATAAAATTCTCCTATCTTAAAAAGCCAAAAACAAATGTTTTTGACTTTAATTTTTATATCTGCTTATTACTTTATCATTCAATCCATACCATATAAATCTTTTAGACGTCTTATACAAATGCTCTAAAAATACTTTTTGAATATGTAAATAAAGCTCTTCTAAATCTTTTTTTGTCAAAAAAACTTCTTTTTTCAAAAAGAACATTTCTCCTTGAAACTCTAACTTTACCTGTTTTGCTGTATAGTTATTAAGACTGAAAATCTTAGATTTTATTTCACTTTCAAAAAAATCCTTCATACGACATTCAAACTTCGAATCTATATTATAAAAATCCATAACTCTGTTTATAATATTATTTCTGAATCTATAATCTTTAGAAGACAATTTGTTAAGTATAAGTCTTTGTTTTTTGTTTATCTTTATAGTTGGATAAGTGGTTAAAAAATAGTTTTCCACTTCATTTGCAAAATTATTTGAACGTTTACCGTAAATATAAGAATTCACGGCAAAAACTATCTCAAGTCTGTTAATATCATCATATACAAGTTTTTGAATTGCATTTATGATATAATCTCTGTCACTTCTATCTTTATAAAAGTTCTCTAAACTTCCTGAAATCTTATTAAAAATAGCCTGTCTAAACCTAAGATTAAAACCACGTTGCTCAATACCTAAAGAAGAAATAAAAATATCGAATGCAACTGAATCTTTTAAATATAAAAAATTATACTCTAATGCTATTTTTGTACTTTTATCCAATAACGCATTCATTTTACTCCCCCTCATTTTAAGTATCAACTATTTACACAAAAAAAATACCAAATCCTTATTTGTTTTTCTTAAAAAATCTTTGAAAATTTGTGAATGTTTAATACTGAAATTTTTTTCTAATCTACTTACATCAATAGCGACAGTATTAAACTCATAATCCTCAAAAGCTTCCATTATTCTTTCGAAAATATTTTCTAAAAACTTTTCATCTTCACGTGAAGATATAATTTCCGGAATAACTGTAAGCACCACATAACTCGTCCCCAAATTAAAAGCAGGAACAACCTTAAAATCACCGGTTGGCAAAGAACTGATCTTGCTAAATACATCACAAATTCTGTTACCTGCATTTGAAATTAACTCCAAAGAGCTATCTGAAGAAAATGAATTATCAACAAAATAGATAATACAGTCGGATTCTATTTCAAAAATACTTTCCTTAACAACTCTAATATCCATATCACCCTCCAAATAAACTCAATAAATGTACACTAATTATATATTTTTTTTTCGATTTAGTCAATAAGAAAAAACCTTAATCGTAAAATAATATCTAAAAAAATTTATTCTTAAATTTTAAAAATAAAAAAGCAAAAACATAATTCAATATACATTTTTGCTTTAAAATTTCAAACTTAAAAATTTATTGTTAAATTACAAAATTTTTATTAAAATTCTCTCAATTATTATAAAAGTAACCTACTTTAGCCAATCATTATATTTTTCAAGAGTTGTTTTTCTTCCAAGTTCAGTAACTTTTATCAAATTATTTTCAATATAACAAAATTTTTTCTTTAGAGCTGAGTTTAATGTATTTTTAAACTTCTTATCTGTATAGCACAAATGTTCATTTATTGTTTCTAAATTGCACTCTACATTTTCATTATATTTATTTTCGTGATGAATTATGTGTAAAAGCAGGGTAACTTCTGAAAATTCTTTCTTTCTCAGATGCTCGTTTATTATCTTTCTTAACAAACCCTTCTTAGGTTCAAACACAAATACCGAAAAGAAAATTATTCCATTTACAATAGCAATAGTTCCCGCTATTGATAAATCATAGTAATATGATACATAAAAACCTGATATACTTGAAAAAATTCCTATAAAAACACTTAAAAATATCATTTTTTTTAGATTTTCCGTTAATAAATATGCCGTTGCGGACGGAACCACCATATAAGAAATAACAAGTATAGACCCCACTGCATTAAAAGCTCCGACAGTAGTTACAGAAACTAATGTCATAAGCAAATAGTAAATTATTGATGGCATAAATCCAAACAAAAAACTCAGATTTTTATCAAAAGTAGAAATTTTAAGCTCTTTGAAAAAAACAATTACAAATATTATATTTATTAAAAATATGATACTCATAACGAATACAACCTTTGAACCGAAATTATAACCAAAAATTTCAATTCTGGGGATTACAGAGAAAGCTACTTCTCCAACTAAAACGGAATCTATATCAATATGAAGACCTCTCATAAATTTTGAAATCAAAATTATTGCCACACTAAATAAAAACGGAAATACAAGTCCGATTGCAGAATCTTCATTAACAGAAGTTTTTTGATTTAAAAACTCCGTTAAAAAGACTGTAACAATACCAACAATCGTCGCCCCCACAATTAAAATCGGACTGGTCAAATCTTTAGTTATAAAAAAGCCCACAACAATTCCAAGTAAAATTGTATGAGTTATAGAATCAATCATCATTGACATTTTTCTAAGTATTAAGAAAGGGCCTAAAATCGAACATGCTGCAGAAACTAAAGACACCGCAATCAAAATTTCCAACTGTCTCATTAAAAAACTCCTTTCTTAACTTTAGTTCTTCGTTTACTAAATACAATTCCCTTTCCGGGAGAAAATAACAAGCTAAAAAATACAATAACACTTGCAACTATAGTAATTACAGGACCTGTTGACAAATTATCAAAATACATACTTATAAATGCTCCAAAAACTCCCGACAACATTCCAAAAACCGCAGACAAAATCATCATAATATGAAATTTATCTGTCCATTGACGTGCAGCAACAGCAGGTGCAATAAGCATTGTACTCATAAGAACAACTCCTACAGATTGAATCCCCATAACAATAGAAATTACAAGTAACACAATTACAATCGAATTTAAAATACTTGTTGAAAATCCTTTTGTTTGTGCAAATTCAGGGTCGAAAGAATATAACTTAAGTTCTTTCCAAAAGATAAAAACTGTAAGCAAAACAAAAACTATTATTACAAATAAAAAATATATATCTCTCTTTAAAAAAGCTGCTGCTTGTCCAAAAATAAATTTATCTAATCCGGCTTGATTGGTATTAGCTTTTCTTTGAATAACTGCAAGCAAAACTACACCTAAACCAAAAAATGTCGACAATACTGTAGCCAAAGCACTGTCAAACTTAACTTTAGATTTCAAATCTATCACAAATATTAAAAAAGCAGATAAAATTCCAAAAATAAATGCTCCAAGTAATAACCATTGAAGATTTTTCAAGCCTAAAATCATAAAAATAATACAAACACCCGGAAGTGTCGAATGGCTTATCGCATCACAAATCAGACCTTGCTTTTTAACAACTACATAAACTCCTATAATTCCACTTAACACTCCAAGAAGTCCTGACCCAACTGCAACTATTAAAAATGTATAATCTGTTATTAAATCAAAAAAATTATTCATAACTACACCCTATAAGCCTTATCGATATTTTCATTAACAAAAACATCATCCACTTTCCCGCTTGCAACAACTATTTTATTTAAAAGTACAACTTCATCAAAATATTCTCTTACTGTTCTAAGGTCATGATGAACAACAACAATAGTCTTACCATTTTCCTTCAGCTCTTTTAATATTTTCATTATTTCTTTTTCAGTTTTTGCATCGACACCTTTTAACGGTTCATCTAAAAAATAAATTTCACTGTCCTGAACCAAAGCACGTGCTAAAAACACTCTTTGTTGTTGACCACCTGACAAATCACTTATTTGTCTGTGGATATAATCTTCCATTCCAAGTTTTTTTAAAGCCTCTAACGACTTTTCTTTTTCATATTTTCCGGCTCTTTTAATCCAACCAAGTTTTCCGTAAGTTCCCATAATAACGACATCTAAAACATCTGTAGGAAAATCCCAGTCAACGGATTCACTTTGTGGAACATAAGATATTTCTTTCCTAAAATCCTTATAGTTTTTACCAAAAAAAGTTATTTTCCCTGAAGATACGGGAATTAAATTTAGCATTGACTTTAATAATGTTGATTTTCCTGCTCCGTTGGGTCCTAATATCGCAGTTATCTTTCCTTTTTTTATTTCTAAGTCAACATCCCAAACAACAGGTTTAGTATAATAAGCTATCGTTAAATCTTCAACCTTTACAGCTATATCACTCATAATATTCTCCTTACAATCATAATAAATAAAAATCCTCTACCATATAAAGTATATACAGTTAGAGGATTATTTTCAAGTTATTATTTTAAAGCTTCTACAATGGTATCAATATTGTATTTAAACATAGAAATATAAGTATTTTCTTTTGTACTTTCATCACCTAATGAATCAGAATATAACTCTCCTCCTATTTTAACATTATGTCCTTTTGACTTACAAGATTCAACTAAAGATTCTATTGTCTTTTTAGGAACAGAAGATTCAACAAATACAGCCTTTATTTTTGTTTCAACCAAATAATCTGCAAGTTTTTTTATATCAGATGCACTTGCCTCAGACTCTGTACTTATTCCTTGAATAGCTTCAACTTTAAATCCAAATTCCTTAGCAAAATAATTAAATGCGTCATGTGCGGTAACTAAAACTCTTTGATTTTCAGGAAGTTCTTTAACTTTTTTATTTATATACTCTGATAATTCGTCCAATTCCTTTTCGTATTTCAAAAGATTTTTATCAATTATTTCTGATTTTGAATTATCTGTTTTCTTTAAACCCTCAGCAACTGTTTTTGCAGCATTTTTCCAGTTTTTAACACTAAACCAAATATGCGGATCATTAGGACCTGCCCCTTCTTCAGACCATGGCAACAAATCAGAAGACGGAATATTTTTTGAAGCCACAACTACATTTTTATTTTCTCCTTCAAGAGTTTTTAAAACCTCTCCCATTTGACCTTCTAAATGTAAACCATTTACAACTATTGCATCTGATTTTCCTAACTTATCAACATCTTTTGCAGTAGGTTTATATAGATGAGGATCTACGCCTGCCTTCATCATTCCTTCAACTTCAAATGCATCTGCCCCTATTTGTTTAACCAAATCATAAAGCATTGTACTTGTTGCAATTACCTTTTTCTTCTCACTTGTTTGAGTAACCTTGTTATCTTTACCTTTATCATCAGCTGTCTTTTTATTTGCACAAGCTCCAAGAACTCCTAAAGAAAGCAAAAGTGCAAATGCCATCATAAATTTTTTCTTCATAAAATCCTCCTAAATTATATTGAGATAACTCTCTATAAATATATTACCACATTTTAAAATAAATATCAATAATCAATATTATATTTTAAAAATTTTTTTATAAAATATAATATAAATTTAAAATGATAATTATATAATT
>JALEHY010000042.1 GCA_022770425.1 Parvimonas sp.
GAAAAATGAGCAAGGTTCTGTAAATAAAAAGCAAGATTTAGACAAGAATAAGCAAAAAAATTCAGAAAAGCCAATTGAAAAGCCATCTGATAAAAATTCTATATCGGATAAAGTCCTCACAGATAAAGCACCAAAATTTAATAAAGAATCAAAAGAAACTATAAAATGATTAATTAGGAGAAAAATATGAATTTAATAGTAGGAATAGTTGTAATAACTCTGTTTTATATTTTATTGGCAGATGTGATAAAGAAATATCCGATTCCGTTTTATTTACTGACCTATGTTTTAATTGCACCTGTTGTATGGTATTATGAAACAAAGGTATATAAAACAATGCCAATGTGGTTTAATACTTATTTTATGGATATTTTTCAAAGAGGTATATTTTCAACAATAACTTTTATGATAGTTATGTTTTTGGGAGTTGTAACCACTCACAACTTCATAACAAAAAAACTTTTTAAAATAAGAGGAGAACTTTCAATAATAGGTTGTTTTGCAGCTCTATGTCACAATATTGCTTTTGGTATCAGATATTTTGTGGAATTTTTTACAAATTCGTCAGCTATGAATATTCAAACCAAAATAGCAACTGTTATAAGTCTTATACTTATTGCATTAATGTTACCTCTTATGATAACATCTTTTAAGTGTGTCAGAAAAAAAATGAAAGCCTCAACTTGGAAAAATATACAAAAGATGGCCTATCCTTTTTTCTATCTGATATATGCACATTTGATGATATTGTTCTCATTGAATATAAAAAAGAATATGTTATCTATGATAATTTACACAGTAATTTATCTTGTTTATACAATTCTTAGAATCAGAAAATATGTATTGACAAAAAATAAAAAAATATCTAAATAAAACAACGCCCCTTAAACTTATAAAGTTAGGGGCGATTTTTATTTCTTATTTAAGGCGTTCAAACTATGATTTCCTGTGACTTTTAATCTCCAAAACATTTGAGGCAATACTCATTGTTGACTTTCTATGTGAAACTAAAACCACCGTTTTTTCATTTGAAAATTCATTTAATGATTTTAAAATAATTCCTTCATTAAGTGCATCTAAATTAGATGTAGGTTCGTCCAATAAAATTAATGGAGAATTGTGTAAAAAGGCTCTTGCTAAACCGATTCTTTGTTTTTCTCCCCCTGATAAAGTCTCTCCCAATTCACCTACTTGTGTCTTATATCCTTTAGGTAGATTTGTTATAAACTCATGAATAGATGCCTTTTTACTTGCACTAATAACTTCTTCTTTTGTTGCTTTTAAATTTCCGATTAATATATTTTCATATATGGTACCTTGAAAAAGGTGTGTTTCCTGTGTTACATAGCTTTCCATATTTCTTAAAGTGTCTGTTGGAATCTTTTTTATATTTTTTTCGGATATTAAAATTTCTCCGCTGTTTATATCCCAAAACCTCATCAACAACTTTAGAAGCGTGGATTTTCCCGAACCACTTGCCCCAAAAATTCCTAAAATTTTATTTTTTGGAATGTCAAATGTTAAATTTTTAAGTATATTTTCATTTTTGTATCCAAAAGTTATATCATTAACCGAAGCTCCTTCAAAATTAATATCAACATTTTCATTTTTTTCTACCTCTTTAACAACAGGTATTTCTTCTAATATTGACAAAACTCTTTCCCCACTTGCAAGTGTTTGATGTAAATTATTGGAAAGAGATGACAATGCAACTACAGGCCCAAATGAACTCATCATAGATACGGTTGAAATTAGTACCCCATCAAAGCTTATAAGTGATTTAGAATATAAATTTAAAGTTAAAATCAACATTGCAAATGAAAATAACAATATACAAAAAGTAGTTTCACTTCGTTGTTTTTCTTCAACAATACTTAGTTTTTTTTGTTTTTCGCTTAAATCAGCAGATTTTTTTATAATTTCTTCTTTTCTTTTTTCTCCTAATCCGTACTGAATTGTTTCACTCAAGCCTCTTAATGATTCTAAAACAAAACTGTTTAAATCTCCAAACTCATTTCTAAACTCCATCCCAAATTTACTTCCTCTTTTTCCATTTACAATAGGAATTACAACTCCTACCGTAATATAAGCAAATAAAGCTAAAACTCCTGCATATATGCTGTAATTTGAAATAAATAAAATCATAATAGAACAAGTCAAAAACGCTATAATTATAGGAGAAATCGTATGTGCGTAAAAAACTTCTAAAAGCTCAATGTCTGTCGTAATAATCGAAATTAAATTACCCTTATCCTTTGAATCAAGTTTTGCAGGAGCTAACCTTCTAAGAGCATAAAAAACTTTATGTCTTATCAAAGCAAGCAATTTAAAAGCAATAAAATGATTGCAGTATTGCTCAGCATAATGAAAAAATCCCCTTAAAATAGCAATTGAAACTGTAATGATCAAAATAGTTTTTATACTGTAATTGCTAAACATACTTATCTTTTCTAAATTTAAAAATTTTACCAAAGATACCGCCGAAAAAATTGTTATGAATATAGAACAAAGAAATCCTATAACTCCAAAAAAGATAGCTACAAACATTATATAAATAAGAGGCTTTATAAGTCCTATAAGACTTATCATAATTTTAATCCCGCTTCTTCTTTTATCCATATTATCTATAACCTCCCAAATAATTTTCGAGTTCAAACTGACTTTCATATAACTTTTTATACTCACCGTTCTTCTCATAAAGCATAGAATGTGTACCTTCTTCTGTGATTTTACCGTTTTGTATAAAATAAATATTATCCGAGAAAATAACATTTGAAAGTCTGTGAGAAATTAAAATTACTGTTTTTTCTTTTGACAGTTGATAAATTAATTTTATAATTACACTTTCACTTTCAGCATCAATATTTGAAGTGGCTTCATCAAAAATATACACTGACGAATTTTTCAAAAGGGCTCTTGCAATGGCGAGTCTTTGGCGTTGTCCACCGGAAAAATTACTTCCCATTTCCGAAATTTTTGTGTAAAGTCCTTGCTCCTCGTTTAAAAATTTTAATAAATTAACTTTTTCCAATGCCTTTAACATTTGCTCGTCTGTTAAATTCTCATTTGCCATTAAAAGATTTTCTCTAACCGTACCTTTAAAAATATAACTGTTATGAGAAACTAAAGTTATGTTTTCCATTAAATTTTTTTCGTCAATTTCTTTTAATTCTTTTTTCCCAAGTAAAATATTTCCGAAATAATTTTTATTCTTTCCACAAATTATATTTGCAATTGTACTTTTTCCACAACCTGAAAGTCCGACTAAAGCCGTGATTTTTTTAAAAGGAATTTTAATATTTACATTTTTTAAAATATCTCTTTCATTTTCATACGAAAAACTTACATCATTAAACTCAATATCCATATTATCTTTATCACATATTTCAACTCCGTTTTCAACTTCCTCAATATCAAGAAGCGAAAAAATTTTATCACAAGCTGCCATCCCGTTCATAGCAATGTGAAAAAATGAGCCTAACAGTCTAAGCGGAATAAAAAATTCTGATGCTAAAAGAATAATCATAAGTGCATTTTGAAAACTGATATTTCCTTTTATCATTTCGACAACCGCAAACACCATACCGATACTTGCCCCTCCGAAAGCCACAATATCCATAACACTTATAGAATTTAACTGCATAATCAAAACTTTCATAGTTATACGCCTAAATCTCTGTGCTTCTTCATCCATTTTCAATGCTCTATGCTCATCAGCTTTATATATTTTCAAAGTTGTAAGACCTTGTAAATTTTCTAAAAAACTATCTCCTAAACTTGTGTAAATACCCCAATATTTGCTTAAGAGTCTTTTAGCAATTTTTTGAATAACTATAATCGAAATAGGAATTAAAGGCACACAAATTAGCAGAATTAAAGAAACTTTAAAACTAATAAACGACAAAAAAACAAAAAGTGTAACCGGAGCCAATAAACTGTAAAACAGTTGCGGTAAATATCTTCCGAAATATATTTCGAGTTGTTCTACTCCCTCTGTTGTCATCTGAACAACTTCAGCCGTTGAAATTTTTTCATTATAAGATGTTCCGAGTTTTAATAATTTTTCATAAATTTTTTCTCTTAAAACTCTCTTAACATTATAACTTGCTTTATAAGAATATCTAACTGTCATTCTATCACAAAAAATTCTAATAAAAAGTGATATTAAAAATAAAAACAAAAAAATATAAATTTGTTCAAAAACAAAATCTTCATAAATCGCCTTTCCTATTATCCTTGTCAAAGAATATACTATTGTTATTTGAGATAAAAGTCCAATCCACTGAAATATAACATTATACTTAATATATTTTTTAGAATTTTTCAATAAGTTAACCAATCTTTTCTTTATCAATTAAATTTCTCCTTTTCTTACCCTTAATCATAAAATATAAATGCTTTAACGTTAAAATCGGATGTCTAAAAAGCATTCTTTTCCCCGAAAACTTCATTATATCCCTTATCTTATTTCTCATTTTCGGACTGTAACAA
This sequence comes from Parvimonas sp., assembly GCA_022770425.1. Taxonomy (GTDB): domain Bacteria; phylum Bacillota; class Clostridia; order Tissierellales; family Peptoniphilaceae; genus Parvimonas. The sequence continues at coordinate 4,492 of JALEHY010000042.1, forward strand.
CAACTTTTACAATTTGAACAAAAAGTTTTTTCTTCGATAAATTTACAATTATCTATTCTATCGAAAACATACTCTAAAACTTCTGTGCAATCATCACATAAATAATCGCCATTGTCTTTATTGTGAAAAAATTCATTTCCGATGTGTTTTTTAAATAAAAATCTTCTTATAAAAGTATTATTATGTTTCCTACAGTAAATATAAATCATCTCTTTAACGATTTTTTTCTCATAAATTTTATTTTTTTCAATTTTATCCATAATTTATTCCTTATCAAAAACCGTTTTAATTCCAAAGATGAAATAGATAATGTGCACTAACCAAACTAAAAAAAGCAATATCCTGCCCCAAAAAATTCTTCTCATACAGTAAAATCCGATACCCATAAAAAAACTAAAACTAAAAATCAAAAAAATTTTAGCTTTTAAATTCATTTCTCTGTTTTTAACCGCACAACCTACATATTTTTTATAAACTTTCGTTTCAACAAACCAATCATTAATCCTTTTCGATCCCTTAGAAAAACAAAACAAAGTCAACAAATAAAAAGGCACTGTCGGTAAAATAGGCAAAAAAATCCCTAAAGTTCCAAGCCCAAGAAAAAAGAATCCAAAAAATAGCCAAATAAATCTAAACATAAAATTCTCCTTATAATAATTCTTAATATGAATTATATAACATAAATTACACTTTTACAACTCATATAAAGAAAAAAGCAGTAAACCATAATAATCTACTACTTTTTTTTTATGTTTATACAAATACAAAAAGACATTTAGAGATGTCTTTTTTGTATTTTAATTTTATTTCAATCCAAGAATTTTATAATTTATTTTAAAATTATTTTTTCATCTACTAATTTTTCGATTTCTACATCTAAATGATGGGTTATAAAAATTACAGTAGCCTTTTTTTCTAAAATAAATTTCTCAATAAAACTTGAAGTTTCACTGTCTAAATTAGCACAGGCTTCATCTAATACAAATATATTTTTATTTCTTGCAATCGCTCTTGCTATTGCAATTCTTTGTCTTTGTCCTCCTGATAAATTTCTTCCGTTATCTTCAACAATATAATTTGAATCCATATTTTCAAGTTTCATAAGCGAAATTAGTCTATTAACTTCACTTTCAGATAATTTATTTTCCATATCTATATTACATTTAAGAGTATCATTTAGTAAAAATGTGTTTTGATTTATATATGAAATATATTCGAACAAATTTATATTTTCTTTTTTTCCGTTTATCAAAACTTCTCCTGAATAATCATTTATTTCTCCAAGTAAAACTCTTAATAAAGTAGATTTTCCGCATCCGCTTTCTCCGATAATTGCATATTTTTTTCCTTTTTCAAAAATTATGGAGTTTGGGAATTTTAAATGTACTTTATCAAACTTCACTTCAATATCTTTTAATTCTATTTTTGAAATATCAAAATCTTGAATTTTTTTATTAAAAATATCAACTTCACATACATTTTTATTTAAAATTATATTTTTTAAAAACTTATCTTCTGTAAAGTCAATTTCAAAATCACTAAATTTTTCTTTGTATAGTTCTTTTCCTGACGTAAGAAATGCCCTATCTGAAAAAACTTGCATAATCGCACTTCCAAAGTTAGGTATAAGAGCAAATACCGAAAGTAATGATCCAACATTTATATTTTTCTTTACTATAAAATAGGATAAAACTGAAAGCGATACGAGAGTCGAAATAAAATTTATAAAAGTTAAAACCGTACTCATAAAACCTGCAAAAGCCTCTGCTTTTAAGCTATATTTGGCATATTCATAAGATGCTTTTCTTGATTTTTTCAAAAACAAATTAAAAGTGTCATTTTCCAAAAATGTCTGAAAACCTTGTAAATATTCCCTCATTTTTGATAAAAATATTTCCTTTTGTTGTTGATTTTTAATTATATATTCAGATAATTTTTTCTGAAACAATTTTGGAGCGAATATCATAATTAAAACAAAAAAAATTGCAACGACCACCATTGAGTAATGAATTTTCATAAGTGAAATAAAAGTAAAAATCGCAATCGTAACATTAGAAATTATTGTCAAAGGCTTTTTTAAATTCAATTCAATAATTGTATCAATATCATTGACATAAAGAGAAAGCCTTTCTCCGTAATCCTTTTGATTATATTCAGAATAAGACATTTTGGAAATTCTTTTATCAATTTTTTGTCTTAAATCCGTCTTAACATAGAATACAGAAAGTGCCGTTAATTTGAATTGTAAAAAGAAAAATATTCCATATAAAACGTATACTGCAAATATGATAAAAAAATTTCTATATAAAGTATTTATATCCTCAACAACTATATAAGATAAAACATAGGATGCCAAAACAACAAAAATCGAATATACAATCTGGACTAAAAAAGCTAACTTTACACTGTTATA
>JALEHY010000057.1 GCA_022770425.1 Parvimonas sp.
GGTCCTATTAATGCACAACGAATATCGTGGCCTGCCCTTAGTGCGGCGGTTGCATCTGATCCGTAATGAGGGTAAATGTCTATTTTGTAGTCAATATTTTTTTCTTCGGCGATTTTTCTTAAAGTATTTCTCATTCCTAAGTCATAAGGAGTTGAAGAGTCCATCGCACATATTGTTACTGCTTTTTCATCGGAAGTTTGACCTACGCCCGGAGCCGCCATATCAACAGCAAAAAATTCAACTGTATTTTCAGGAATAAAACTTGAACCGTGACCGATTTCTTCATAATTGCTTATGAAAAAGTTAATTGTATTTTTAGGTTTAATTTTGTTTTCAACTAAATATTTTGCAAGTCCCATCATACTTGCGATACAAGCTTTGTCGTCTAAATGTCTTGATTTTATAAAACCTGATTCATAAATTCTGCATCTTGGGTCTAAATATATAAAATCCCCTACGCTTATACCCAGTTTTTTTACATCATCTGCGTTTTTCACATCTTCATCGATTCTTATTTCCATATTTTTAATGGAGCGTGTTGCAGAAGTTGTTGTGTCATAAACGTGAACAGATGCTTCATTGTAAAGTACTGTACCCGCAATTAATTTTCCTTCATAAGTTTTTATAAATACATTTTCTGTTTCAACACTTGTAGGGGAAAAGCCTCCGACTAAAGAAAAAGCTAAACGTCCGTTTCCTTTAATCTCTTTAACCATAAGCCCTAAAGTATCAACATGACCCGAAAAAGTTATTGCATCTTTTGTTTCTCCTTCAATTGTTGCAATCAGTGCATTTTTGTTTGTTCTTCTTGTAGGGATGTTTAATTTTTTAAACTCATCTTCCATAAAACAAACAGCATTTTCCGTATCGCCTGTAGGACTGTAGATATTTAATAAATTTTCAAGTAATTCTGTAACGTATTTTCTATCCATAAAAACCTCCGTATTTTTAATAATTTTTACATAGATATTATAGCATTAAATTATAAAAAATAAAATAAAAGCATAAAATTTTCTGTTAATTTTAAAAATACTGTCTAAAAACATATTGACAAAAACTTAAAATCTTGTTATCATTTACGTGTAATTTATAAAATTCAAAGAGAAAGAGTACATAGGGTTCCGAGGATTTTTTCTTGCAGGTCCGAGCTGTACTGGTGCGTTTGCACTACACCTTGGGGAGAAAAGCCCGGAAGGTAGGTTTCACTTAAAACCTACCTTCCGGGCTTAATTTTTTTATTTTTAAGGAGGAATTATGAGCACATTTTTGGAAAAGTTTTTTAAACTTAAGGAACACAAAACAAATGTGAAAACAGAAATCTTAGCAGGTTTCACAACATTTATGACTATGGCGTACATATTAGTTGTAAATCCGGATATCTTGTCAAAAACAGGAATGGATAAAGGTGCCGTATTTACAACAACGGCAATTGCTTCTTTTTTTGCAACGGTTATTATGGGATTATATGCGAATTATCCTTTTGCATTAGCACCGGGAATGGGTCTTAACGCTTATTTCGCATATACGATAGTAATAGGGAAAGGATATAGCTGGCAATTTGCTTTAACGGCAGTTTTACTTGAAGGTCTTATTTTTATTGTTCTTACTTTTACAAAGGTTAGAGAAATTATTGTAAATGCTATTCCGTATTCTTTAAAACAGGCAGTTAGTGCAGGAATAGGTATTTTTATTGCATTTTTAGGACTTTATCAAGCTGGACTTGTTAAAACGGGCGAAGGAATTCCGTTGGACTTGGGAGTTATAACAAGTGCTTCAAGTTTAGCGACAATCTTTGGGATTATAATTACAATTTGGTTATTGGTAAAAAAAGTTCCGGGTGCTATTTTAATTGGAATGGTGCTTACAACAATTGTTTGTATAGTGTCGGGAGTTTCAAATGCACCAAAATCTTTTATTGGTATGCCTTCAAGCATAGCTCCGATATTTATGAAGTTTGATTTTTCAAAAGTTGTATCTTTAGATATGGTAGTTGCACTGTTTGCATTTTTATTTGTTGATTTATTTGATACAGTAGGAACTTTGGTTGGAGTTGCGTCAAAAGCTGATATGCTTGATGAAAAAGGAAATTTACCTAAAGCAAGACAGGCTCTTTTTGCCGATTCGTTAGGAACAACAGTAGGAGCGATGCTTGGAACTTCAACCGTAACTACATTTGTTGAAAGTGCGGCAGGAGTTGCGGAAGGCGGAAGAACGGGACTTACAGCTATTGTTACGGCTTTACTTTTCTTGCTTGCATTGATATTTGAACCGATATTTTCTATTATTCCTACTTATGCAACATCTTCAGCATTGATTGTAGTCGGACTTTTTATGATTACAGGAATTAAAAAAATAAATTTTGAAGACTATACTGAAAGTTTACCTGCGTTTTTAACAATAATTATGATGCCGTTATCATATTCGATTGCAAACGGAATCGTGTTCGGAATAGTTTCTTATGCTGCAATTAAATTGATAACAGGCAGAAGAAAAGAAGTGTCTTTGGTTGTTTTTATACTTGCCGGTTTATTTGTGTTAAAATTTGTTGCAGAGGCGTTGCTTTAAAATTGAATTATAAAAAATAAAAAATTGCAGATATCTTAATCTGCAATTTTTTTGTGAGAAAATAATTACGATAAATTACTTTTTGTTGTGTTTTAATTTGTAATTATTTTTAAATCTTATTTTCCGTAAGTTGTGTGAAGTAAATGATGAGCTTTTTCTCCGCCCGGTTCGCCTAAATATTCACTGTATATTTTTTGGATTGAAGGATTTTGGTAAGATAATCTTATTTTTTTATTTCTGTCTTCTGTATGAATACCTTGCATTCTCTTTTCGATTACATCTGTATTTCCATGTACAAAAGGTTGACCTCCTCCTGCAATACAACCGCCCGGACAAGCCATTATTTCTATTATGTCATAAGACTTTTCTTTTGATTTAATAGAATTTAAAAGTTTTCTTGCATTTCCTAATCCGCTTACAACAGCAGCTCTGACTTTTCTTCCTTTTATTTCCAATTCTGCTTCTTTAAAACCCCTTAAATCTTTTAATTCTGTATATTCCAATTCTTCGAGGTGTTCACCTGTAATCATATTATAAGCAGTTCTAAGAGCTGCTTCCATTACACCTCCTGTTGAACCGAAAATTACACCTGCGCCTGAAGATTCTCCAAGAGGATTGTCAAATTCCGATTCTTCTAAATTTGGAAAATCCATGGAACAATCTTTTATCATATGAGCAATTTCTCTTGTACTAAGAACATAGTCAACATCACTCATTCCTTCGTGGCTAAGTTCAGGTCTTGCAGATTCATATTTTTTTGCAACGCAAGGCATTATTGAAACAACAACTATATCTTTAGGGTTTAATCCCATTTTTTCCGCAAAGTATGTCTTTGCAACTGAACCGAACATCTCGTGAGGAGATTTACAAGTTGACGGAATATTTAGCATATCAGGGAAATTATATTCTATAAAGTTAACCCAACTTGGACAACAACTTGTTAAAATAGGTAAATTTTCACCTTTTTCAAACCTTGTAACAAATTCTTTTGCTTCTTCCATAGTAGTAAGATCTGCTGCAAAATCTGTATCAAAAACATAATCAAAACCTAAATTTCTAAGAGCGGTTACCATTTTTCCGGTAACTATTGTTCCGGCTTCCATATTAAATTCTTCTCCTAATGCAACTCTGACTGCAGGAGCTGTTTGTACGATTACAGTTTTTGATTCGTCAGTTAATGCTTTTAGAACAGGTTCAATTGAACTTACTTCGTATAATGCACCTGTAGGACATACACTTAAACATTGTCCGCAAAATGTACAGTTTGTTTTAGTCATAGGTTCGTTAAATTCAGTTCCGACAACAGTAGGGAAACCTCTTCCTATATCGGTTAAAGTTCCGACAGTTTGAACTTCATTACACATAGTTTCGCATCTTTTACACAATACACATTTATTTGGATCTCTTATTAAAGAAAGAGATGAGTCATCTAAAGGATAATTTATTCTTTCGCCTGTATATCTTATTTTCCTTATATTTGCAAGCCACGCTAAATCTTGTAATTCACAATTTCCGCTTTTTGAACATACAAGGCAGTCGGTAGGGTGATTGGAAAGAAGTAATTCTATATTTACTTTTCTTGATCTGATTACTTTATAAGTGTCCGTTCTGATATCCATACCTTCTTTTACAAGAGTATCACAAGCAGGAACCAAAGTGTGTTTGTCCATCAATTCAACAAGACAAACTCTACAATTTGCATCTCTGTTTATAAAACCTAATCCTTTCATATCCATATGGCAAAGAGTAGGTATTTTTATATTAATTTTTTTTGCGGCTTCTAATATAGTGGTGCCTTTTTCAACTTGGACATTTTGTCCATTTATTTTTAAATTAACCATTTTAACCTCCTATTTTAAGATAATTGCCTTAACAGGACATTTTTCAAGGCAGGCATTACATTTTATACATTTGTCTGTGTCTATAACATGACGTTCTTTTCTTTCTCCTTCAATAGCGCCGACAGGACATTGTCTTTTACATAATCTACAACCGATACAACTTTCGGTAATGTAGTATTGAAGAAGATCTTTACAAACATGAGCTTGACAAGTTTTGTCTTTTATATGACTTTCGTATTCTTCTCTGAAATAGTGCATTGAACTTAGTACAGGAGTTGTAGCGGTTTTTCCGAGTCCGCAAAGACTGGTGTCTGTTATAACTTCTGAAAGTTCTTGAAGCAACTCTAAATCAGACATTTCACCTTTTCCTGAAGTTATTTTTTCTAAAATTTCCAAAACTCTTTTATTTCCGATTCTGCAAGGAGTACATTTACCGCAAGATTCATCGACTGTAAATTTCATAAAGAATTTTGCAATATCGACCATACAGTCGTCTTCGTCCATAACAACCATACCGCCTGATCCCATTATTGATCCTATTTTTGCAAGTGAAATAAAATCAACTTTTGTGTCGAACAATCTTTCAGGAATACACCCTCCTGAAGGTCCGCCTGTTTGAACGGCTTTTATCTTTTTGTTATTCGGACAACCTCCTCCGATATCAAGTACAATTTCATTTATTGTTTTTCCCATAGGAACTTCAACAAGACCTGCATTTACAACTTTTCCTACTAAGGCAAAAACTTTTGTTCCCGGAGAGTCTTCTGTTCCGATAGATTTAAACCAAGCAGCTCCGTTGTTTATTATTAAAGGAATGTTCGCAAAAGTTTCAACATTGTTTAAAACAGTCGGATATTCAAAAAGACCACGTTCAGTTGTTCTATAAACTTTTGATTTAGGCATACCTCTTTTTCCTTCGATTGAACGTATAAGAGCAGTACCTTCTCCACAAACAAACGCTCCTGCACCAAGTCTTATCTTTAAATCGAAAGAAAAATCAGAACCCATTATGTTATCGCCGAGCAAATTATATTTTTTCGCTTCTTCGATTGCGTGAGAAAGCATTTGAACGGCTTTTGGATATTCAGCTCTAACGTAAACGTATCCTTTATTTGCACCGATTGACCTTGCGGCTATCGCCATGCCTTCGATTACTACATGAGGATCGCCTTCAAGAATTGATCTGTCCATATATGCACCTGGATCTCCTTCATCTGCATTACAAATGACATATTTTGTTTTTGTGTCTTGATGAAAAGCTCCCTCCCATTTTTTGCCTGTTGGGAAACCTGCACCGCCTCTTCCTCTTAGATTTGAATCTTTAACTATGTCAATAATTTCTTTTTTCTCCAAACTGAAAATGGATTTTTCTAAGGCATAATAACCACCCATTGCTATGTACTCTTCAATATCTAAAGGATTTATTATATCGTAATTTTTTAAAGTTATACGAGTTTGTTTTTCAAAAAAATCTCCTCTTAATCTAATACCGTTTTCGTCTACTATATACTTTTTGTCATTAGACTTGTTTTGTAAAAGCTCAGGATATTTTTTGTTTTTTATTTTGTTTAAAGTTTCTACATATCCCATATTAAGCCTCCTTTGCTTCTGCTAATATATCTCTTATTTCATTTTTTGATACATTAGTATAAACTTTATCGTTTACTGTAACGATAGGAGCGTTTGCACAATCTCCGACACATCTTGTTTCGATTAATGAAAACAATAAATCATCAGTTGTTTCTCCAACGCCGATTCCCAATAAATTTGAAAACTCATTTATTAAATTTTCGGCACCCTTAACATAACAGGCAGTTCCCATACAAACGGATATGGCATATTTTCCTTTAGGAACTAAACTAAACCTTGAGTAGAAAGTAACTACTCCGTAAATTTCAGATACAGCAACTTCAATTTCTTTTGAAATTATGTAGATAACTTCTTTTGGTATGTACCCGTAAAGGTCTTGAGTTTTGTGTAAAATTTCAATTAAATCAGAAGACTCTTTACCTTTAATGAAATCTTTTATTTCACTAAAGCAATTACAACAGTTGCGCATTATTTTTACCTCCTAAGTAATAATAAATTTTGATTATATAACTAAAATTTAAAAAAGATAATTTTAGTCATAATTTATAAGTTTATTATATCACATCAATTGATAATATGTAAAGTTAAAAAAAGTAATAAAAAAATTAATAATCGTAATAACGGAACTAAAGTTATTTTTTAATAAGAATAACGATTATACATTTTGATAATAGAAATTTTGAGCAGGATTTTGATTTTATTTTTTAAATTTGTTATAATTAGTATATATTATTTATTTTAATATAATAGATTTTAAAGGGGGATTTGCTTTGAAAAAATTTTTAAGTATTTTATGTTTGAGTATTATTTTATTGACTGCATGCTCATCAAATGGAAAGAAGATTGAAAATGTGAAAGTTAATGAAAAAAATATTTCAGAAAATGCAGGAACTCACGATGTTGTTGATCATACAGGAAATACCGTAAAAGTTCCTAATAATATTAAAAGAGTTGTAATAGATCAAGTTCCGATAGTTTCGACATATATGTCTTATTTTAAAGGTAGTGCTCCTCATATTGTCGGTTATGCCGGAGATTTTAAAAACACTATAACAGAAACAGTTTTAAAAGATGTGGCTCCCGAGCTTCAAAATGTTAAAGAAACTGTCAAGGGGCAAAGCGACTTGAATGTTGAAGAAATTATAAAATTAAAACCTGATATTATACTTTATAACGCAAATAATAAAAAGCATGCAGAAGAATTGAAAAAAACGGGAATACCTATTGTAGGTTTTGCGACAGTGGGATACAAAACAGAAAATGATTCGATACTTAGGTACAAAGAATGGTTAAAACTTTTAGAAGAGGTTTTTGGAGAAAAAGGAAAGATGAACGATTTTATTTCTTATGGAGATTCAATTGTTTCAGAAGTTAAGGAAAAAATTTCTAAAATTGATGAAAATAAAAAGCCGAATGCTATGATTATGTTTAAGTATTTTGATGGAACGCCTCAAGTTGCCGGTCAAGGAACTTTTGGGGATTTTTGGTTAAAAAATTTAGGAGTAAAGAATGTAGCAAGTGACGTAAAAGGTTTTGCAAAGGTTGATTTTGAACAATTATATAAATGGAATCCGGAGGTTTTATTTTTGAGCGGACCGGGACATATAAAATTAAAGACTAAAGATATAATAGAAAATAAAGTTAAGGGAGTTGATTTTTCTCCTATAGATGCTGTTAAAGACTCAAAAGTATATAATACAAATCTTGGAATGTGGAATTGGTTTACACCAAATCCCGACGCTCCTTTAGTTTTTGCTTGGCTTGCAACAAAGGCTTATCCTGAAGAATTTAAAGATTATCCTCTAAAGGAGAAAATAAAAGAGTATTATAAAAAATTTTATAATTATGATCTAAAAGACAGTGAGATTGATCTTATGTTATCGTTATAAATTTTGAAAAGCGTTTAATAACGCTTTTTTTCTTGTAATTATATTTGATTATTTTTTATAAATGATGTAAAATAAAAGTTAGTGAATATTTTTATATTTATATAATTTTAAAAAATTATTTAGAGGTGAAAGAATTGATTAGTGTAATAGATTTGAGTTTAAGTTTTCAAGGGCAAAAGCTTTTTGATGATGTTAATTTATCGTTTACTGCGGGAAATTGCTATGGGGTAATAGGAGCAAACGGAGCGGGGAAGAGTACATTTTTGAAAATTTTGGAAGGAAAACTTGAACCTGATACAGGGATGGTTTCTATAAAACCGAATACAAGGATGAGTGTTTTGGAACAGGACCATTTTAAGTTTGAAAACGAAAAAGTTATAGACGTTGTAATAATGGGAAATGAACGTTTGATGGAGATAATAAAACAAAAAGAGGAAATTTATTCAAAAGAAGATTTTTCGGATGAAGACGGAATTTTAGCTTCTGAACTTGAGGCTGAATTTGCAGATATGGACGGTTGGAGTGCAGAGGCAAATGCATCATCGCTTTTACAGGGGTTGGGAATTTCTACAAATTTGCATGAAAATAAAATGTCAGAATTATCCGGTAAGGAAAAAGTTAAAGTTTTACTTGCAAAGGCATTGTTCGGTAATCCTGAAATTTTGATTCTTGATGAACCTACAAATGATCTTGATATTAAGAGCATTTTGTGGCTTGAAAATTTTCTTATGGACTATGAAGGAACCGTTATTGTAGTTAGCCATGACAGATACTTTTTGAATAATATTTGTACTCATATGGTGGATATTGACTTTAAAAAAATAAAAATTTTCGTAGGAAACTATGACTTTTGGTACGAATCAAGTCAACTTGCCGCACAGATGTTAAAAGATCAAAACAAAAAGAAAGAAGACAAGATTAAAGAATTGCAAAACTTTATTGCGAGATTTTCCGCAAATAAAAGTAAGTCAAAGCAGGCGACAAGTCGTAAAAAGTTACTTGATAAAATACAACTTGAGGATATTCAACCTTCAACAAGACGTTATCCTTTTGTAGGTTTTGAAATGGAAAGAGAAGTTGGTAATCAAATTTTAGAAGTAAATGAAATTTCAAAGACTATTGAAGGAAGACTTGTTTTGGATAAAGTTTCGTTTATGGTTAATAAAAATGATAAAATCGGATTTATCGGAGATGAACTTTCTGTTACTACACTTTTTAAAATTTTATCGGGAGAAATTGAGCCTGACAGTGGAAGTTTTAAATGGGGAGTTACAACTTCACGTTCGTATTTTCCTAAAGATAATACTGAATTTTTTAAAGATACTCCATATAATTTGATTGATTGGTTAAGGCAGTATTCTGTTGAACAATCTGAAATTTATATAAGGGGCTTTTTGGGAAGAATGTTATTTTCAGGAGATGATGCTTTGAAACCTGCACAAAAACTTTCCGGTGGAGAGAAAGTCAGGATGATGATATCGTATATGATGCTTAAAAATTCAAATGTGCTAATTCTTGATCAGCCTACTAACCATTTAGATCTTGAAAGCATAATAAGTTTAAACAACGGACTTAAATCTTTTAAAGGTAATATTTTATTTGCAAGTCATGACACTGAATTTATGAATACTATTGCGAATAGAATTATCCATATTGAAGAAAATATTTTTGAAGACAGACTTATGACTTACCAAGAATATATTGAAAGATTTGTCGAGGAGGCGAAATAATGATTTTTGTTGAAAATAAAAATACAGACCCCGCTTTAAATCATGCAATAGAGTTATATTTGATGGAAAATTATGACGATGATATTTTTATGCTTTGGAGGAACAGACCTTGTATTTTGATTGGAAGGTATCAAAATATAAATTTGGAAGTAAACCTTGACTTTACAAACGAAAATAATATGGACGTTATAAGACGACTTTCAGGTGGGGGAGCAATTTATTGTGATACTGACAATATGCAGTATTCTTTTATAACAAAAAAAACAGGGTCGGATGTTGATTCGTCTTTTAAAAAATTTGCAGGTCCTGTTGTAAGTGCATTAAAATCTTTAGGACTTGATGCGGAATTTACAGGAAGAAACGATATTCAAATAGGCGGAGCAAAGGTTAGCGGAAATGCCCAATTTCAAAGTAAAGAGAAAATCCTGCATCACGGAACTTTACTTTTTAAGGCGAATCTATATAATTTGACAAATTCTTTGAAAGCCAGAGATATAAAATTCAAAGGGAAAGCTGTTCAGTCTATCAGATCAAGAGTCGGATTTATCGGAGATATGATAGATATGGATATTGAAAGTTTTATGGACTATGTTGTAGAATTTATGAAAAAGGAATATCGTATAACAAATACAACTGTTTTGACAGATGATGAAATGAAAAAAATCCATAAAATAAGGGAAGAAATTTTTTCTGCCAAAGAATGGAATGAAGGTACAATGACTTTAAAAAAGAATAGAAACGCACAAAAATATTCATGTGGTGTTGTTGAAATCGGACTTGATATTGAAAGTGAAAAAATAAAAGATATTTCAATAGAAGGAGATTTCTTTAGTGAGTTGGGTATAGATAAATTATCTGAGGTGTTGATCGGAGTCGATTGTACAAAAGAAGCTGTTGAAAAAGCTCTTAAAGATATTGATTTGGACAGATACATCAGAGGAATGGATAAAACTGTATTCATTGAAGATATTATTAAATTATTTTAATAGAGGTGCATTATGCAAAGAAGAAAAGCTGAAATAATGAGAAAACCCGAATGGCTTAAGTTAAAGATTCAAGGGGATAAAAATACAACTGATGTTGAAAGTATGGTTGAAGGGTTGAAATTACATACTGTTTGTCATGAGGCTAACTGTCCCAATAAAATGGAGTGTTTTTCAAGAAGAACAGCAACATTTATGATTTTGGGAAGAAATTGTACAAGAAATTGTACTTTTTGTAATGTTACAAGACATACACCGGATCCTATTGATTTACAGGAACCTGAAAATTTGGCAAAAGCCGTTCAAATTTTACAATTGAAACATGCGGTTGTAACTTCTGTTACAAGAGATGATTTAAAAGATGAAGGGGCAAATCAATTTGCTGAAGTTGTAAGACAAGTCAGAAAATATAATCCTGAAACAACAATAGAACTTTTAATCCCTGATATGTCGGGAAGAGAAGAACTTTTAGATATTATTTTTGAAACAAAGCCTGATGTTTTAAATCATAATGTTGAAACAATTCCCGCTTTTTACCCTAAAGTAAGACCGGCAGCTGATTTTATGAGAAGTATAAAGGTTTTGGATTATGCAAAAAAGAACGGACTTAAAACAAAATCGGGTATTATGGTTGGTTTTGGAGAAACGGAAGAACAAGTTGTTGAAGTTTTTGAAGCGCTTAGAAAAGTTGATTGTGATATGGTTACAGTCGGACAATATTTACAACCTACAAAATTCCACATAGCTGTTAAAGAGTATGTTCATCCAAAACAATTTGACAGATATAGAGATATTGCTTTTAAAATGGGATTTAAGAGGGTAAATTCAGGACCTCTTGTAAGAAGCTCATATCATGCTGATGCTTTATAATAATTAAATATAATATAAAAAACTCAAGATATTTATATCTTGAGTTTTTTTGAGAAATTATATTTACTTTAAATTAAGTAAATAATAACATATTATTAATTATATACAAATTTAAAAAGTCTATTTAGTAAATTCATAAATATTTCCTTTACATTTTTTTATGAATTCGTAATCATGTGTTACTACTATAACTGTTTTTCCGTTTTCTTTCATTTCATGCAAATATTCAATTATCTTTAACATTTTTCCTTTACAAAGTCCGCTTGTAGGTTCGTCTAAAATGACAATAGGTTTATCTGACAATTTTGCCATACCGATTAAAAGTCTTTGTTTTTCACCTCCTGAAAGTATTTGTGGGTGAAAATCCTTTTTGTCAAGCAAATCAAGTTCCTGTAAAGTTTTTTCTTTTAAACAAGGGTCGGAATTTACTATTGAAAGTTCTTGCCAAACAGATTCGGTAAAAAGTTGGTAATTTACATCTTGCATTACCATCGAAATGAAATTGTAAGTTTTTTTTATTTTTTTTCCTTTGTACAAACTTTCGCTTTTACCTTTGATTAAACCTGAAAGTTTTTTTATAAATGTACTTTTTCCGACTCCATTTTCGCCTATTATAAAATTAATCCCCTCAGGAAAAGAAATACTGAAATTCAAAATTTTTTCTTTTTTGTATTTTACAAGAAAATTTTTACAAATAAGAGAATCTGAATCGGTTACACAGTTTTCTTCTAACAAATTGATTTTTCTAAACTTAAAGTCTTTTAATTCCGATTTAGAAATATCCTGTAATGTTCTCAGTTCATTTTCTGATTTTTTTGAATCATTGAATTTAAACAGGGTTGAAGTTTTATTTTTAAAAATTATAAACTTATCGGCAATTTCTCTTAAATAATACAATCTATGCTCTGCAATAATTATTATTTTTCCCATAGATTTCAATTTTTTAAGCATTGTTTTTAATAATTCTATAGATTTTTTATCTAAAGAAGCGGAAGGTTCGTCAAATAAGTAAATATCATTGTTCATACAACTTGTGGCGGTTATTGCAACAAGTTGCTTTTCTCCACCTGATATTGAGAAGATATTTTTATCAAGTAAATACTCCGTATTCATCATAGAAGAATATTTTTTTATTGTGTCTAAAATTTTACTTCTTTCAATATTTCTGTTTTCTAAAGCAAAAGCGAGTTCATCTGTTGTGTTTGTACAAAAAAATTGAGTTTTTGGATTTTGAAACACCGTAGATATGAATTTACTCCTTTCAGATATACTTTTTTCCAAAACAGATCTGTTCTTAAAAATAATATCTCCTGTTAAATTTACAACTTCATTATCTAAAATTATTCCGTTTATTGCTTTTAGAAAACTGCTTTTTCCACAACCGGATTTTCCGGTTATTACAACAAGTTCTCCTTGATTTACCTCAAAATTCAAATTTTTCAGTATGGTTGTATTTTCATAATGTATACCAAAATTATTTATTTTAAGCATATTTACTCCTTATATAGAAAATTATCAACAAAAACATTAAAAACAAAAAGAAACAATCTATAAATTTAAACCTTGCATCAGAAATACTGCTTCTTTGAAGTCCTATTTCCAAACCTCTTGTAAGAGCGGATACGGAAACCTCATCAGCGGTTCTTGTTAAACACATCAGTAAAGGAACAGTTCTGTACTCAAAAAGTTTAAACGGTTTAAAAATCAGACTTCTTGTTGTGAGTTTATGCATATACATTGCGTCTTTAACTTGTTTATAATCTTCTTTTACGGTATAAAAAAATCGTGCCATAACTATTAACGGAATTATAATTTGGTCAGGGAAATGCATCTTTTTTAAAGTATATACAATTTCACTCATATCTGTTGTTGTTAAAGTGTATTTTCCCATAGTTATTCCCGGTAACATTCTCAAAAATATTATCGTAATAAATAAAAACAGTGAGCTCCAAAGACCTTCAGTTCTGTATATAAAATACTTTTGAGAAAATCCGGCTATAAAGATAATTAAAAAACCTCTTAATGACTCTTTGTATCTTTTTTCCCAAGCTAAAAGAAAATACGGTAATAAAGATGTGATAACTGCAATGATTAAATACCTTTGTTGTAAATTTCCCAACAAAAGAGTGTAGGAAATAACAAAGGTCATAAATAGTTTTGTTCTAAAGTCCAACTTTTGCTTTAATATATTTTTTATATTAAACATCTTTTATCATTCCTGCTTTTACAAAATGCTTTTTCAAAATTTTAATTCCTATCGTACAGCCTATATACATACCTATAAATCCTATCAAAATCAGAGGGACAAAAAACCAACTTGGCATTACACTCATCATCTTTTGGGCATACTCCGCACCATATCCCATATCTATTAATTGTTTAATATACTTTTCTCTTGCAAAAAATACCGGAATCCAATTTCCTACAAATGAAACAGTTGCAAATGAGAACGCCCATCTTGCATGGTTTATGCTTGTGTAGTTTCCCTTTTTCATAATATATTCAGCAATAACAATTCCGATTGGAGCAAAAAGCAAAGACCATATTCCATGTCCCGTTGCAAAAAACAAAAGTCCCATAACTGTTTGTTGAATTGCAATCATACCGACTTTTTTTATCTTTGTTGCAAATAACATATTGACAGGTCCAACCAATATCCCTGCAACAAGGGGAACTATCGGCATTAAAAACGGTATAAATCCAATCATTCCTCCAACAAAAGTAAATAAAATCGAAAGAACAGAGAATAAACCTACATTTATTAAATCTTTTACATTAAGTCCTTTTTTCATAATAACCTCCTAAAATATTTTTTTGATAATCATTACTAAAAGTATAACATTAATCAAAATGTGAAACAATAAATAAAACAATTTATGTCTAATCGTAACATTGTCCGAAAGGAATATTTTAAAAACAGTTGTAGTTTAACTGAAATAAAATAAAAATTTATTTTTAAAAATTTTTGAAATTATGCAAAAAATGTGTATTTATGGTATACTATAAGATGATAATTTTTAATTTTAGTTTGGAGATGTTTTTATGAAAAGTATATATTTATTGTATGGCGGAAAGAGTGCAGAACATGAAATTTCAGTTTTAACCGCAAAATCAATTATTAACAATTTAGATAGAAAAAAATATAAAATTTTTCCTATTTATGTTGATAAATCAGGTCGTTGGAATTATTTAGGAGAAAATTTTAATTTAATTGAAAACGAAAAAGAACTTATTGTAGAAGGTTTTGGGAGCGTTGCAAAGTCAATATCGAATTTTTTTGAGAAAAATTTTGAAAATGAAGAAGCAATATTTTTCCCGGCAATGCACGGAACTTTTTCCGAAGACGGAACAATTCAAGGTTTTTTTGATATAATGGATTTAACTTATGTCGGAAATAATGTTTTGTCTTCTGCGGTTTGTATGGATAAAGTTACTGCAAATGATATTTTTGCAAGTAATGGAATTTTACAACCTAAATATTATTTAGTTACAAAATACGAATTTGAAAAAGACCCTGAAAAACAAATAGAAAACATTTTGGAAAAGATCGCAGAAAGCTCTTTTATAAAGCCGTGTAACGCAGGTTCAAGTGTCGGAGTAACAAAAGTAAACAAAAAGGAAGAAATAATCCCCGCTCTTTTAGAGGCTTTTAAATTTGACAACAGAGTTTTGGTTGAAGAGGCAATAATCGGAGATGAGCTTCAGGTTCTTGTTGTAGGAAACAATACTTTAAAGGCAACTTTGCCCGGAGGGGTTAAGGTTACAAGAGAGTTTTTTGATTATGAAGCAAAATACTTAGATGAGACGACAGATCATATTATACCTTGGGATTTATCTGAAGATGAAATAAAGGAAATTCAGTCAGTTGCGAAAAAAGCTTATGCTGTTACAAACTGTAAAGGATTTGCAAGAGTGGATATTTTTGTTAGAGACAGTGACAGAAAAATGCTTGTAAATGAAATAAATACAATTCCCGGTATGACGTCTGTTTCTATGGCTCCTGCAATGTATATGAAGTCATTTGATAAAACTTATGGAGATTTTTTAGATGAACTTATAGAGCTTGCGATTGAAAACAAAAAAGAAAAAATGTCTTTAGTTACAAACAGGGGGTAATTATGTTAAAAGCTACTTTAGAAACTATTGCAAAAATCGTTGACGGGCATCTTGTCACTCAGAGTATGAAAGATAAGATTGTAGAAGGTGTTTCAACAGATACAAGAGATATAAAAACTTATAATCTTTTTATTCCGCTTGTAGGTGCAAAGTATGACGGGCATACTTTTGCTTTTGATGCAATAAAAAAAGGTGCAGTTGCGACACTTTGGGATAAAAACCATCCTACACCTTATATTGATGCAGGAATTATAGTAGTTGATGATACGTTAAAAGCGTACCAAAAACTTGCAAGCAGTTATTTGAGTGCGACAGGAGCTAAAACCATTGCAATAACAGGTTCAAATGGAAAGACAAGTACTAAAGATATCTTATCTTCAATTTTGGAAAATAAATTTAGAGTGCATAAGACTGCAAAAAATCTAAATAATGAAATAGGAGTTCCAAAGACAATAATGGAGATGGACTTAGATGATGAAACAGTTGTTTTGGAAATGGGAATGGAACGTTTTGGAGAAATAAAGGTTTTAACAAATATTGCGAAGCCTGATATTGCCGTTATTACAAATATAGGAGACAGTCATCTTTTAGAACTTGGAACAAAAGAAAATATTGCAAGAGCAAAATTTGAAATTTTAGAGGGGTTAAAATCCGACGGGATTTT
Organism: Parvimonas sp.; assembly: GCA_022770425.1. Lineage (GTDB taxonomy): Bacteria > Bacillota > Clostridia > Tissierellales > Peptoniphilaceae > Parvimonas. The sequence continues at coordinate 16,249 of JALEHY010000057.1, forward strand.
TATTTACAACAATGATGATGATATTTTAAGAGAAGTTATAAGAGAATATTCCATTTCTCAAAGAATAATAAAAATAGGAACAAGAGAAGATTCGGACGTTATTATAAGACCTATTTACAGTGATGAAACCGGTAGCAGTTTTGCGATAGGAGAGCATGCTTACAGTATTCCTTTTATAGGCAAACACCAAATTTACAATGTTTCAGTGGCTATAACTATTGCAGGACTTTTAGGAATGAGTTATGAAGAAATAGTAAAAGGACTTTCAAAAGTTGAGCTTACAGAAATGAGAATGGAGCTTATGCATTTTTCCGGTTTTGATGTTTTAAATGACTGTTACAAGTCAAATCCTCAAAGTTTGATGTCGTGCATTGAAACGGTTTATGATATGAAAGGATATAAAAACAAAATTTTAATACTTTCCGATATGTTGGAACTTGGAGAAAATGAAAGAAAGCTTCATTTTAATATAGGAGAGAAAATAAACAGAGATAAAGTTGATTGTGTGATTTGTATCGGAGATTTGGCTAAAGAAATTTACAACGGAGCAAATAGAAATTTCAATGTAAATAAACTTTTCTATCTTGAATCAAAAGATGAAGTTGTAAGAAAAGTGAAAGAACTTTTAACAGAAGATACTTTAGTTATGGTAAAAGGCAGCAGAGGAATGAAACTTGAGGAAATAGTTGAAAAATTAAAGGAGATTTAGTTATGAACAAGGAAAGACTTTTAGATACCTTTTTAGACTTGGTAAGGATTTATTCTCCGTCAAAAAATGAAATAAATGCACTTAATTATGTTAAGGAAAGATTTGAAAAAATGGGTGTTAAATATATTTTACATGACCATTCGGACGAGTATGGCGGAAATACTCCGGTAATTATTGCAAAACTTGAAAAAAATTCAGATAATGAAAATTTAGAACCTATTTCTCTTTCTGCTCATATTGACGTTGTCGAACCGTCAAAAGATTTGGATGTTTATGTGGAAGACGGGCTTGTTAAGACGAGAACACAAACAACTTTAGGCGGAGATGATAAGGGTGGTGTTGCGAGTATATTGGAAATATTTGAAACTTTGGTTGAAAAAAATTTACCTCACAATGATATATTTGCAGTTATAACTCCTTCAGAAGAAGTTGGTCTTTTGGGAGCCAAATCTATAAAGTGGGAAGAAATTCCTTTAGAATTTATGCCTTGTAAAAATATGTTGGTACTTGATAATGGTGGTGGTTGTGATTTAATTGCGATTGAGGGGCCTTGTATGTACAAAATAGATGTTCATTACGAAGGACTTTCCGCACATGCGGGAATAGAGCCTGAAAAAGGAAAAAGTTCAATCGTTGCTATGAGTAATGCCATTTCAAAAATGAAGATTGGAAGATTAAGTGAGATTTCAACGTCAAATATAGGAAGTATAATTTCTGAATTTCCTACAAATGTAGTTCCAAAAGATTGTAAAATAAAAATGGAAGTCAGAAGTTTAAAAGAAGATGATGCTAAAAAAACAGTTGATGCTTATATTTCCGTTTTTGAAAGTACAGCAAAAGAGTTTGATGTTGTTTGTAATATAAAGTTGGAGTATGATTATCCTCCTTTAAAACAGACAGATGAAAATGCTCTTTTAAATAAGATGTTGGAGGCTTATAAAAGTGTTGGCGTTACAGCGAAACCTGTAAAAATAGGAGGAGGTTGTGACGGAAATATTTATTTAAAAAATGGTTTTAATTCTATAATTTTAGGTGTAGGAATGTACAAAATTCATACAACTGAAGAGTATTTAGTAATTTCAGATATGGAAAAAACGACAGAGGCTGTTATAAAATTTATTACAAAATAGGAGGAACTATGTTCAAAGGATATAAATTAATTGACAAAAAGTATATAAAAGATGTAAATTCTGATTGTACTTTGCTTGAACACGAAAAAACAGGGGCAAGGATATTTTTAATGGAAAATGAAGATGACAACAAAACTTTCGGGATAGGTTTTAAAACTTTACCAAAAGACAATACAGGAATTTGTCATATCATAGAACATTGTGTTCTGTCCGGCTCAAGAAAGTACAAGACAAAAGAACCTTTTATGGATATGTACAAAGTCAGTATGGCTACATTTTTAAATGCTTTAACATTTCCGGATAAAACTGTTTATCCTGTTTCGAGCAGAAACGAAAAAGATTTTGAAAATTTAATGGATGTTTACTTAGATGCCGTTTTTTATCCTGTAATGAAAACCGACAGACGTATTTTTATGCAGGAAGGATGGCATTATGAACTTGAAAATGAAAATGATGAATTAAATATTAAAGGTGTAGTTTATAATGAAATGAAAGGGGCTTATTCAAATCCTGAAACATCTTTATATTACAGAAATAATCAAGTGTTATGTCCTGATACGGTATATGCGGTTGAATCCGGAGGAGTACCTTATGAAATACCTAATTTAAGTTATGAAAATTTCTGTGAATTTCATTCAACATATTATCATCCGTCAAATTCTTATATATATTTGTATGGTGATTGTGATATGAATGAAAGACTTGAATATTTGGACAAGGAGTATCTATCTAAATTTGAAAGAAAAGAGATTGATAATTTTGAAGGAAATCAAATACCTTTTAAAACTCCGAAAAATGTTTTTGATGAGTATTCAATTTCAAAAGATGAAGATACAAAAAATAAAACTTTTTTAGCTTATACTGTTTGTTTAGGAGAAAACGAAACTTTAAAAGACGGAATAATAAACAGATTATTACACGAAATTTTGGTTGATATGCAAGGAGCTTATTTAGAAGAAGCACTTGTCAAATCGGGAATTTGTGAAGATGTTGCACCGATATATATGGAATCCACAAAGTATTCTACTTTCGGAGTTTATGCAATAAATTCACAAAGAGATAATTTGGACAAATTTAAAGAAATTATAAATACAACATTGGAAAAAGTTGTTAAAGACGGTATAGAAAAAGAAAAGTTGCTTGCAGGACTTAACAGAATAGAGTTTTCCGTAAGAGAGCTTTTAAATTCAACAACAGCGGGCATAGAATATTTTATTGGGATATTTGATTCGTGGCTTTATGGCAAAAATCCTATGAACAGTTTGATTTTTGATGAAACTCTTTTTGAGCTTAGAGATGATATTTTAAATAACAGATTACTTGAAAAAGTTATACAAGAAAAGATACTTGAAAATAATCATAAGGCTTTTATTGTATTATCCCCAAGTGCCGGACTTAATGACAAAAAAGATATGGCGCAAAGAGAGTGGTTAAAAAGATATAAAGACTCTTTAAATGATATACAAATTAAAAAAATAATTGAAAATACAAAATCACTTTTAGAATATCAAATGACCGAAAGTACAGATGAAGAAAAAGAAACTATTCCTAAACTTAAAATTTCGGATATAGATAAGAAAACTATAAAAGTACCTTGTGAAATAAAAAAATCAGAAGAAATTACTATTTTAAGGCATGATATCTTTACTTCGGGGATAAATTATGTCGATTTGTGTTTTGATTTGAAACACATTTCAAAAGATGAGATTTTATACCTTTCATTAGTTGATTCTTTGATGAAATCTTTAAGTAAAAAAGATATGAACTACAAAGAGTTTGCTGTTGAAACATTTCTTAAAACCGGTGGAATAAGTACAACTGTCTCAACTCATACTTTATCTAAAAATGAGGAAAAATTTGTTCCGAAATTTGTCGTTAGTGTTAAATTTTTATCTGATAAGTTAAAAGATACGGCGAATCTTTTAAAAGTTTTATTAAAAGATACAATTTATAATGATAAAGAAAGAATAAAAGAAGTTTTGCTTTCTCTAAAAACTTCTCTTGAACAAGATGTTGTAACTGCCGGACATGCTGTTGGGATAAATAGAGCAAGGTCTTATTATTCAAACAAAGCAAGTTATGAAGAAAAGGTAAGAGGAATTGAATTTTTAAAATTCCTTCAAGATCTGATGGAAAATTTTGATGAAAAAATAGAAAATGTAATCGAAAAAATGGAATTTGTTTACAACAGAATGTTAAAGAGAAACGGAGTTATATTGAATATAACAACTTTGAAAGAAAATTTTGAGCAAATTGAAGAAACTTTTATTTCTTTGTTAAATGAATTTCCTGTTATAGAAGATGAATCTTATAACTTTACGTTTGAAAATGAGAATTTAAAAGAAGCAATTTCTACATCTTCCGATGTTAATTATGTAACTTTTGCAGCGGATATGAAAGCACTTAAAATAAAGTATGACGGAAAATTCTCTCTTTTATCAAAAATCTTAAGTACAACTTATATGCACAATAATATTCGTGCAATAGGAGGTGCTTACGGAGCGGGATTTGGCATTACAAGAGATAGTGAAGTTACAATGTTCAGTTATAGAGATCCGAATATTAAATCAACAAAGGAAACTTTCTTAAATGTGGGAAAATATGTTTCAGAATTGGAAATTTCAGATGAGGATTTAGAAGGTTTTAAAATTTCCGTTGTTAAGGAGTTTGACCCTCTAATGACACCAAAACAAAAAGGAAAATTTTCTTTGTCATTGTATATATCAGGTTCTGATGAAGAAGAATTGGAGTTGTATTTAGAACAACTTTTAAGTGCAACAACAGAAGAAATAAAATCTTTAGCAGGAGTATTAAATGAAATTTTATTACAAGATAATTTTGTTGTTGTAGGAAATTCTGAAAAAATAAAGGAAAACAAAGACGAATTTAAAAAAGTGATTAATCTAAAAAAATAATTTTATCAAAAAATAAAAAAATAGTATCGTATTATTGAACTTTTAGTACTGAAGTTTATGTTTGCGGTACTATTTTTTGTGACTAAAATCTTATAATAATATTTGTTTTTTTGCCTTTAATTAAAAATATGACTTTAATACCATTTTTGTAAATATAGTTATAAAAACAAAAAAATGTTATAATAATATTAATGATTTTTTTGTAAGGAGGGTTAAAGTTTTTATGATAGGTTTTAGAGAAGTTGTACCTTCAAAATTTAAAGATGAATATGAACCGTTTGAATTGATAATTGCAAATTATAGGATGTCGGATTTTTCTGTTAATAACAACAGTTACAAATTAATTTTTGTAATTGATGGAGTAATAGAGTTAATGACATCTAAGGTTTCAAAAAAATTAAATGCAGGTATGGCGGGAATATTAAATCCTCATAGTGTTTATGGATTAAAGGTTGAATCTGAAAATAACTTATTTATGATTTTAGAATTAGACAGGGAACTTTTTTATGACAAAGAAACTGATAAATTTTATAAATTTGATTTTGATTATGATGTTGAAAATTTACATTATAAACAGGTAGTTGAACTTTTAAAAAAGTTTCTGTACACATACGTAATAGAAACAGATGTTTCTATACAGATACTTGTCAATATTGTAAATGACATTATAAATATACTAAAAAGAGAATTTATAGTTGATTATTTAAATAATAATGACTGGCTTAGAGATAATTTGGTTATTATTACGAAAAAAATGTTTGAAAATCTTGATGAAAAATACAGCCTGGATATGATTTCAAAAAGGTTAAAGACGCATTCTTCTTTAGTTTCAAAAGTATATCCTGAAATTTTCGGATATGGATTTTCTGAAACGTACAGGTTTGCACAAATAAAGAGAGCTTTAAGTCTTTTGTTGAAAACCGAATCGAATATTCTTGAAATTGCATTAGCTTGTGGTTTTAGTAATTCTAAACCTTTCTATGAAAATTTTAAAAAGTATATCGGATATACTCCGACTTTCTTTAGAAAACAAATAAATTGTATGTTACTGGAAAACGGAAAGTATTCAAATTTGGATTCTGTACTTCAGTCTGAACCGATGTATGTTATACTTAAAGAGTATCGTGACAAGGAATTTACTGCTTGTGAAAATTCTGAAAGAGCAATAGCATATTCGGTAGATGCTAATAAAAAAGGATTTGCAGTTGAAAACTATGCTTCTAAAATAATCAGTAAAACAATGCTCGGTAAGCGTTGGCAGGACTCCATATACTCTGTTATTAGAGATATAAAATTTGAAAATATGGTTTTTCAAGTTAAATTCAGCGGTAAAGAAATGTATATAAAAAATGAAAATTCCGTTTGGGAAAAATCTTCTGAAAGTTTTCTTTTAAAGTTGCTCCAATCGTTGTTTCATGTAAATTTCAGACCCATAGTTATGTTTGAAATTGAAAGTTACAAAAATAAAACTAACAGTATAAAATCCTACTATAAATCTACAATTGAAACCATAAAATATTATATTAATTTTCTTAGAAATATTATACCTGTATCAATATTTGAAAAGTGGCGTTTTGAAATAGATATAAGTAATGTATTTTTGGAGGCTGATAATAGAGAGGAAGTTTATGAATTTTATGCAGATGTGTATGAGTATGTCGCAACTGAACTTACTCTTTCAAAAATAGGATTGCATATTGAAGAAAAAGATGCTGTAAATTTTGATTTTACAAACAGTATATTTAAAGAAATTGTCAGAAATAATAAACTTCCTGAATTTTTTTCGTTCAGTGTTGTGGATAAGTGTTTGTATGACAAGGAAATAGGAGTTGCTTTTATAAAAAAGAGGATTTCAAGTAATTTCAATAAGCTACAGGTATTTAGAGAAAGGTATTTTTATGAATATTCTTATTATCCTGATATCTATATATCAAATATGTGTATATATTATGATTGGAATACTGTGCCGAAAGAATACAGAGAGTCGCTTAATGCTTTGATTTCGATACTTGGTTTTATGTTATCGTATGAAACCAAAATCCCTGTTGCATCGGTAACTTATTATGATAAAAGGTTCGACAGTGAAAAAGAATTTTATAAAAACAGTTTAAATTATTTCAGTTATTATAATTATATTGATAATTACGGAATAAAAAATATGAACTATTTTTTGAATGAAAATTTGGTTAAAATGGGGAAAGAATGTATTCATAAAAGCTCCGGACTTATTATCACAAGAACATTTTATGATTATCAGTGTCTTTTATATCAAGATATTGTTGAATCTGTAAGATATGTAAATTCCGATTTGAAAAAGACAAACTCATTTCCCTACAGAAGATATACAATTAAAATAAGTGGATTATCAGGGAAATATAAAATTATTACAAGAAAATTTTGCAATAAAGACGGAACTTTTTACACTGAGTGGAAAAAAATGGGATCTCCGAAATATATTACCGAAGAAGAAAAGGAATATTTAGATGCAAGAATAAGACCGACTTTAGAAGTTGAGTTTGTGGAAATTTTTAATGAATTTGAAAAGAATATAAATTTAGATGTTTTTGAAATGGCGTTTATAGAAATAAAAAAATTATATCTTTAATTAATTATCTGTAAATCAATTAGTTTCATATGGTATAACGACATAAAATTTATAAATTTCAAAATAATTTTAAACATAAAAAATAAAAATAATATATAAAATTTGTTAAAAAGATACTATGACAAAAAAATAACATAAAAAATATAATAGTCAAAATAGAAAAAATCCTCCTTATCTGTTAAAATTTGTAGTCTAAAAGCAGTATAAAGTAACAGAAGGAGGATTTTTGTTTGGATAATAAGAAATTTATTTCTGAAATTATGTTATTTTTTATATTGTTTTCTAATTGTTGATATATTTTAAAATAAAAGATTATTTTACAAGTGCCAAAATGAATAATGAAGGGAGTTTTTATAAATAAATCAGAATTTAATTTCTTAATCTTATAAATTTCGTTTTTGATATTACAATGCAATCAAGAAACAAAATGTGTAAAAAATTTATAAATAAACTTAAAAACGGTATTTATTGGGTAAAATAAATAAAGTCAAATCAATATAAATTATCAACAAAATACGATATAAAAATATTTCGAAAGTATAATATAATTAAACTTTTGGATAGAAAAGTAATTTTAAATGTCTATGTAAAGGACAAGGAAAATAAAAAAACAGAACAAAATACACTTTTTGTTATCGAAAATTAAAAATTATTTTTTGTAAAATGTAAGTTAAATTTAATTTGTATATTTTCGGACTGTTTAATAGCGTTCTTAACTGTTTTTAAAGTTAGAGAACAAAAATAAAAAATATAAAGGAGAACAAATTTGAAAGAAAAATTTAAAATAGTCATATCATCATTTTTAACAGCCTTCATAATTTGTATGGCAGTGTTTAGTAATTTAAACGGAGCGTTTATATATGCTCAGGGAAATATAGTAAAAGAAATAACCGTAGATAAAAGTGAAATGGGGCATGCCGAAAGTTTTAAGGTAAGTGTAAAGTTTGGAGGCTCAAATACAAAAGTTGAAAATGGACAAACAGAAGAAATTACTTTTTCAAGTGACAAAGTAAATGTAACTTTACCCTCCGGTAGTATACAATTGAATAATAAAAATAATGTTAATTTAGGAACTGTTTCGTTTGAAAACGGAAAGGCAATAATTAAATTTAATGAACAGGCATCAAAATTAGAAGATGTAGAAGGCGGTTTTGAATTTAATGTAAGAGGTCATTATAACGGAGATTTTAATAATGATGCAGAGGGAAGTATTACGATAAATTACGGTAATATAAGTAAAAACATAAAAGTTATATACAAAAAAGGCGGAAATGCCACAAGTGAAGTTTACAGCAAAAGAGGAGTTTGGATTGATTCTCACACAGACGGAAATCGTGTAGATTGGGTTTTCAATTTTAATGAGGCAAAAAAATCTACTGACAATTTAGATTATACTTTTACAGCTTATGATACTTTACCTGATACTATGGAGTGGGACAATGAATATAACAACAAAGCGGATTATGTTGTAAGTATTAACGGAAATTGGATTAACTTGAATACTGCACTGCAAAGGAAAATAAATGTAAGTTTTACAGGATCAAAGTTGACAATTTCCATTCCAAGATGGATAATGAATTCATATATGAACGGTTGGGAAGATTCACTTAACGGAAATAACATAAGTGTAAGGCTCAGAGCCAAAGTTAAAGATTATGTTATGCTAAATAAGTCAATAGAATTTGTTGAAAATGAATCTAATGTAAATTTGGGAAGTTTAAATTGGAAAATTGATCCTAAAGATACAAAAGGTTCTGTAAAAATTCTCCGTCAAGGAGGTTGGGCAACGGGAACTAAACCGGGTGAATTGAAAATTGTAAAAGTTTTAAAAAGTAAAAATGTACCTATAGAGAATGTTGAATTTACTTTGGAAAGAAAAGACGGACAAAACATTGAAGTAAAAGAAAACGGTGTTTATGTGTCAAAGGGAAAGACTTTGACTTTAGTTACAAATGAATATGGAATTGCCAATATTAAAGGATTAAAAGCTACAGATTATATCGTTAAGGAAAGTAAAGCTCCAAAATGGATAAACTTCGATATATCAAATCCTATAAAATATGAATTTAATGTATCGGAACAAGATGCAGGTGGGAAAGAGTATATTATTGAAAATGAAAAAGTAAAGGTTGATGTAAGTGTAAAGAAATCTTGGATTGACAGTGATAAAAAAGATTTAGAAAATTATCCTGCTGTAAAAGTCGGACTGTATCAAGACGAAAATAAAATAAAAGAAAGTGTTGTTTTAGAAAAAGGAAAATTAGAATACAAATGGACAGGGTTGGATTTAACCGACGATACAGGGCGTATTTATAAATATACCGTAAAAGAGTTGGATGAAGACGGAAATCCGGTTGAAGAAAAACAAAAAATCAGACTAAATGAAAAAATTACATTGTATCCTACAGTGAAGACTCTAAAAATAATTTTGTTATTACAAATCAAGAAGAAAAAGTGATATTACCTAAAACAAGAAATATAGAAGTGATAAAAATTTGGAAAGATTATGAAGATAAAATTACAGATGCTCCGACAGATAAAATAAAAGTTCAATTGTATAAAGACGGTGTTGCAACCGGAGAGTATAGAGAACTTAACAAAGAAAATGGGTGGAAGGCAACTTTTGAAAATTTAAAAGTGTCTGAAACTATAGAAAGCGAAAATTATCATTACAGTGTAAGAGAAGTCAAAGACGAAAACGGATTTATTGAATTTGACAAAGAAAAATTCAAAATAAATTATGACGGAGATATGGAAAATGGTTTTGTAATTACAAATACAAAAGTAAAACCTATGATACCTTCGGTACCTACTGAGCCTTCAAAAACAAGTTTAAAAGTAAGCAAAGAGTGGATAAAAGAGGATTTGAAAAATGCCCCTGAAATTACGGTATATCTTGTGAAAAACGGGAAAATAACCGATGAGTCAATTAAGTTAAATAAAGAAAATAATTGGAAAGGGGAGTTTAAAAATCTTTTGGTGTCAGACGATATTAAAAGTGGGAAAGTAAATGTTTATTCTGTTAAAGAAAAGGGTGAAGTTGACGGAAAAGTTGTTTTAAACGGAACAGAATATAAAGTAGTGTATAAAGACGGAAAAATTATGAATACAAAAGTATCAAATGAAATACCTAAGGAACCGACCGAGCCAAATCCGTCAAAACCTAATGAACCTACTGATAATGCTCCAAAAGAGAAACAAAAATTACCAAAAACAAACATAAAATCAAATGCAACAATTTATTTTGTACTATTATGTTTGACAATGGTAATACCTGTTATTAAAATTTTAAAAAACAAAAAGTATATAGCATAATTTTGAGTTGAGATTAAAAAGGACTTATGTATAAAAAACATAAGTCCTTTTGTATTCAAAATAAAATATAATCATATTAAATTTTGTTTTAGATAAAATGCGCAAAAACTTTTAAATTATTTTTTTGGGGCAAGTTTGTTTTTGTAAAAAATTCGTTTAACATCTCGATGTCGTTAAGGTCGAAACTATTATGTTCGTCTAAGTTATACGAACCGAATTTGAAAAGATATTCTTTGCATTCGATTTGTAAGAAATTATCTACAGAATAGTATTCAATTTTTTTGACACTTTCGTCAAAAAGTTTGGAAATGGTACGTTTAAAAATTGTATTTTTAACTACATCTTTAAAGGAAGTTAAATCTATCTTGTTACAAGTTATATTTTCATTTAGTTTAGTGTCTTTCACTTCGGTAACAATATCCAAATCAACTCTTGGTTCGGTTTTTGTGTCGATATTTTCTTTTTCACTTTCTTTTTCCAAAGTAGTTTTATAATCTTCATTTTTGCTATATTTTTTATCTGTTAAAATCTTTTCACCGGTATCTTCAAATGTAAAAAACTCATTTTTTTCGGGATTTGAATTTTCGGAAACTTCAATGTTTTCACAATTTTTATAAGATTTGTTTTTTATTATATTCTCAAGTGTTTCAATGCGTAATTCAAGAGACGTTTTTTGTTTAATGTAAGCACAAATCTTTATTATCGAAAGTTCTGCGATAGCATTTTGCATATCGCTTTTTTTCATTTTTTCTTCGGAAGACAATAAATTTTCCAAAATAAAAATTAATTCTTCAACTTGAAATATTTCTGCGTGTTCAAAATATTTTTTGAACTCAATTTCATTTAAATTTGTAAGTTTTTTTTCTATACTTTTAACTAAAAGTATATTTCTGAAATGTTTAATTAAATCTGTTATGATATTATATGGAGTTTTACCGTTTTTTACCAAATTTCTGTAATTTTCGATTGCAGAAACACTTTGTTTTTCTGCAATTGACTTTGAAAAAGAAAACAAAGTATTCAAATTTATAAGTCCAAGACATTCATTTATATCTTCAACAGAAATTTTTTCTTTTCCCGTTGAAATTACTTGGTCCAACAAACTTAAAGCATCTCTCATCGCACCGAAGGAAAGCTCTGCAATTAAATTTATACCTTCTTTTTCGATTTCAACATTTAACGATTTGAGAACATAATTTATATTTTCTATTATCTTTTCGTTTTCGATTCTTTTAAATTCAAATCGCTGACATCGTGAAATTATGGTGTCAGGTAATTTGTCTATTTCTGTTGTTGCCAATATGAAAATCAAATGTTTCGGCGGTTCTTCCAAAATTTTTAACAGTGCATTAAATCCCTCATTTGTAATCATATGCGCTTCATCTATTATGTAAACTTTATATTTTACGAGTTGAGGGGGATAAATTACCTTCTCTTTTAATTCTCTTATATCATCAATTCTCCTGTTACTTGCAGCATCCATTTCTACAACCTCAAGAGCCTTGTCATTTAGAATCATTTTACAATTTTCACATTCGTTACAAGGATTTCCGTCAATGGGATTTAAACAGTTTACGGCTCTTGCAAAGATTTTTGCACAGCTCGTTTTGCCGGTTCCTCTAATTCCAGAAAAAAGATAAGCGTGACCTAAATTTCCTGTTTTTATTTGATTTTTTAGTATTTCAACGATATGATCCTGACCTACAACGTGAGTAAAATCCTTTGGTCTGAATTCTCTATATATTGCTTGTTTCAAAATTTCACCTCAAAAAATTAATATTAAAAATTTTTCTAAAATCATTTCGGAAAAATTTTTAATGTAAAATTATTTTCTATTACGAACAAAATTACACAATAATTATATCATATCTAAAATTAAAAACAAATGTAAAAAAATGAAAATATTTTATCATAATTATTTACTGTTTGATAATAAAATTTCAATTTTCTTCATGTAAAAATTACTTTAAACTTGTATTTTTAGTCATTGACATGAAACATTCTTTAATATAAAATAATCTGTGGGAAAAGGAGATATGTTATGAAAAAAAATAAATTGGTGCTTAGGACGCTATTATCAATTCTCGGTCTTATGATACTGGGAATAGGCGTTTCATTTATAATTCAAAGTAATTTAGGTGCGGATCCTGCAAGTTCTTTGCAACTCGGATTGGCAAAACAACTTGGAACAAGTTACGGGAATGCTGCTGCTGTTTACAATATAGCTTTGCTTTTGATAATATTTTTTGTAGATAAAAAATATATAAATATTTCTTCAATTTTAGCAATTTTTGTAACGGGCTACACAACACAATTTATGAATCATATATTTAGTACATTAAATATTTTTCAAATGTCTTACTTAATTCGTGTTATGATTTGTTTAGTCGGATGTTTTATAGTTTCAATCGGTGTTACTGTTTATATATTTTCGGATCTTGGAGTTGCGGCTACTGACAGTATTGCTGAAATTATAAGTAATAAAGTAAAAACTTCATACAGGATTGTAAGAGTGGTTTCGGATCTTGTTTTAGTTTTAATAGGTTGGAGTATAGGCGGAAGTGTAGGAGTCGGAACTATAATTATAGCGATTTTTGTAGGACCGTTCATTCAATTTTCAAGAAAAATGTTGTATCCGTTGTTGACATATGTATTGGACAGAAAATCAGTTGATGATGTAAATTCAGATGATAAAAAATTTGAAAAAGAAGTAGTTTTTTAATGCAACTTAAAGTTGCATTTTTTTATTTATATCTGTTTTTTTGCTTTGAATAGTGCTATAATTTATTAACAAAGAGGTGATTTTATGGATATTTTAAAGTTAGTTAAAGAAAAAGAAGACAAAGTTATAGAAATGAGAAGAAAATTGCATCAAATTCCAGAACTTGGATTAAATCTTCCTAAAACTATGGATTATATTTCTAAAATTTTAGATGAAATAGGTGTAGATTATGAAAAACTTGTAAATGGAAATGCAATAGTCGTTACGATTAACGGAAATGATTACGGAAAGTGTATTGCTATAAGAGCCGATAGTGATGCTCTACCTATTTGTGAGGAAACCAATCTTTCTTTTGCATCAAAAAACGGAAATATGCATGCTTGCGGACATGACGGGCATACTGCAATGGCGCTTGGGGCATGTATGATTTTAAATGAAAATAAAGAAAAATTAAAAGGTTGTGTAAAAATATTTTTTCAACCGGGAGAAGAAACACCTGGGGGAGCACTTCCTATGATTGAAGAAGGTTGTATGGAAAATCCTAAAGTAGATGCCGTTATAGGATTACATGAAGGGTGTTTGCTTCCGATTACTCAAGGTAAAATCGGAGTGAAAAGTGGTGCGATAATGGCATCTGCAGATGTCTTTGAGCTTTATGTAAACGGAAAAGGCGCACATGGAGCAACGCCTCATATTTCATATGATCCGATAGTTGTAGCTTGTGAAATTGTACTTGGACTTCAAAAAATTATTTCAAGAGAAATAAATCCGCTTTCAAATGCAGTTTTAACAGTTGGAAGAATAAATGGAGGAACGGCACAAAATATAATTCCGGATTCTGTTTTTATTCAAGGGACAGTAAGAACTTTAGACGAAGATGTCAGAAAGTTTATTGCAAAGAGAATAGGAGAAATTTCAAAATCAATAGCAAATGCATACAATTGTGATACTGTTTTGGATTATCACTTTATGTATCCTGTTGTTATGAACGACGAAAATTTTACGAATTTCTTTATAGAAAATACAAAAAAAGTTTTAGGGGAAGATGCTATAGAATATATAAAAGAGCCAAGCATGGGCGGAGAAGACGTTGCTTATTTTTTACAAAAAGCACCGGGAACTTTTTTTATGCTTTCAAATCCTAAAGTTTATGAAAACGGTGAAATTTATCCGCATCATACGAGTAAATTTGATGTAGATGAAAGTCAGTTTTATAAAGGAATGACAGCTGTTTTGGCAACTGTTTTTGAATATCTGTCATGATTTTAAAACTTTTTATGTTTTAAAATTTCGTTGTTATATGAGTAAATCAAAAAATGTAATTTTTGTTGCATTTGCAATGTATCGTCCTTTTGAATTTAGATATACTTTAGTTAAAGTCAAAACGTTAATTCAAACATATTTTGACTTTAACAATAAATTTGGAGGTATTTATGTACGGAAAAGAGCTTAACTCCGTTGGAATCGTTGCAAAAGAAAAAAATTTTTTTGTCGTAAAAAAAGTTTTAACTGCCGGAAGTTTGATAGAAAAACACAATCACAGCGGGAAAAATATACTTTTTACTGTAGTAAAAGGAGAAGTTTTGGTATATCTTAATGAAAGTGAACAACACCATTTAACACCGGGAACTGTTTTACAGTTTGACGGAGAAAATTTTATAAATGCTAAAGCATTAAAAGATTCACAAGTGTTTGTTACACTTATAAATAAAAATTAAAAGTAAGAAAAATTTAAGCGAAAAAGAATTTTATTTTTAATAGAATGCTTTTTCGCTTTTGTATTTAAAATATCTTTATATGTATTGAAAATTGTAAACTTTTGTGTTATACTTTTTAGGTGTGTAAATATAAATAACATTAAGATTTTAAAATTAAAGTTTTGAAAATTTTAAATCGAATACAGGAGGAAGAAATGAATACTAAATTAGTATCAAGAGATGATAAAAGAGTTGTTTTTACATCAGAAATAAGTTCAGAAGCATTTAACGCTTCAATTAATAAAGTTTATAATAAAATGAAATCAAGATTTAACATTCCGGGTTTTAGAAAAGGTAAAGCTCCAAGAAAAATTATTGAATTAAATTACGGAGAAGGAATTTTCTTTGAAGATGCCGTTAATGAATTATTACCTGATTTGTTTGAAGAGGCAGTTAAAGAATTGGAACTTAAAAAAGTAATTTGTGGAATGCCTAAGATTGATATTGAAGAGTTTGATAAAAATAAAGTTATAGTTGTTAAATTTGATCAAGAATTAAAACCGGTTCCTGAACTTGGAGATTACAAAAATTTGACAGCAGACGATGTTAAAGTGGAAATTACTGATGCAATGGTTGACGAAAGATTAAACAAGGAACTTGAAAATAACGCAAGAGTTGTTAGCATTGAAGACAGACCTGTAAAAGATATGGATACAGTAAATATTGACTTTGACGGTAGTGTTGAAGGAGTAGGGTTTGAAGGCGGTAAATCTGAAAATTATGATTTAGTTGTAGGGTCTCATACTTTCATTCCCGGTTTTGAGGAACAATTATTGGGTAAAAACATTGGTGATGATGTTGAAGTTAAGGTTATTTTCCCTGAAGATTATCATGCAGAAGCATTAAGAGGAAAAGACGCTATATTTAGAGTTAAGATCAATGGAATTAAAGAAAAACAACTTCCTACATTAGATGACGAATTTGCAAAAGATGTTTCAGAATTTGACACATTGGCTGAGTATAAAGAAGATATAAAGAAAAATCTTTTAGATTCTGCACAAAAGAATGCTTTGGTTCAAAAACAAAATAATGCTATTGACGCTTTAATAAAAAGTTCAAATGTAGAAGCACCTGAAGCTATGGTTCAAGAAGAAGTTGATAAAGCATTCAGAGATTTTGCAGGAAGAATTAAACAATTTGGAATAGAATTAGACAGTTATTTTAAAATGTTAAATACAACAGAACAAGCGGTAAGAGAACAATTAAGACCTGAAGCTACTAAGAGAGCAGAGGCTGAACTTGTTATCGATGCTTTTGCAAAATTAGAAAAAGTTGAAGTTTCTGAAGAAGAAATTGATAAAGAAATTGATGAGTTTGGAAAAAATATGAAGGTTCAAGATTTTGAAGAATTTAAAAAGGAATTGAAAGAATCAGAAGGTGTAGAAGGTATTACTGAAAGTTTAATTAGAAGAAAAGCGGTTGATCATTTAGTAAGTCTTGTAAAATTCCAAGAACCTAAAAAAGAAACTGTTGAAGAATAATTACTGAGAATATAGCTTGCCTTGTCAAGCTATATTTTTATATAGGAGGAAATTATGGCACTTATACCTATGGTGGTTGAGCAAACTAATAGAGGAGAAAGGTCTTATGATATTTATTCAAGACTTTTAAAGGAAAGAATAATTTTTTTAAGCGGTGAAGTTAATGATCAAATGGCTGATTTGATTGTGGCTCAGCTTTTATTTTTAGAATCCGAAGATCCGAAAAAGGATATTCAAATATATATAAACAGTCCGGGAGGGTCTGTCAGTGCAGGGCTTGCGATTTATGATACAATGCAATATATAAAACCAAATGTAAGTACTATTTGTATAGGACGTGCTGCAAGTATGGGTGCGTTTTTGCTTGCATCGGGAGAAAAAGGAAAGAGGTTTGCACTTCCGAATGCGGATATTATGATACATCAACCTTTAGGCGGAGCACAAGGTCAAGCGGAAGATATAAAAATTCAAGCAGAAAAGATTTTAAAAGTAAGATCTGTATTAAATAAAATTTTATCTGAAAGAACAGGACAAACTCTTAAAAAAATTGAAAAAGATACAGACAGAGATTTCTATATGACAGCTTATGAAGCTAAGGAATATGGATTGATTGATGAAGTAATTGATAAATAAGGAGTTAATTTTGGAAGAAAAAAAAACAAGATGTTCCTTTTGCGGTAAAGAAATTAAGGAAGTTGATAAAATAATTTCAGGAATACATGCAAATATTTGTAATGAATGTGTGGAAGTTTGTCATTCTATGATAGAGTATCAGGAAAATGTAAAAAATGTTGAAAAATTAAAAGACTTACCTAAACCTGCAGAAATAAAAAAAATTTTAGATGAATACATCATTCAACAAGATGATGCAAAAAAAGCACTCAGTGTTGCCGTATATAATCATTACAAAAGAATAAATCAAGAGCAAAAAAATGATGTTGAAATCCAAAAGTCAAACATTTTGCTTGTAGGGCCGACAGGTAGCGGAAAAACTCTTTTGGCACAAACTTTGGCAAAAGTTTTGGAAGTTCCGTTTGCCATTGCGGATGCCACTACTTTAACAGAAGCCGGTTATGTCGGAGAGGATGTTGAAAATATAATTTTGAAATTAGTTCAAGCGGCAGATTATGATATAGAACTTGCCGAAAAAGGAATAATATACATTGACGAAATTGATAAAATAACAAGAAAAAGTGAGAATCCTTCAATAACAAGAGATGTAAGCGGAGAAGGCGTTCAACAATCTTTGTTAAAAATAATTGAAGGAACGGTTGCGAGTGTTCCTCCAAAAGGAGGAAGAAAGCATCCTGACCAAAGTTATATACAAGTTGATACTACAAATATTTTATTTATTGTAGGCGGTGCTTTTCAAGGAATTGAAAATATTTTAAAAGACAGACTGGAAAAAAAATCTATGGGATTTGGAGCGGAAATTAAATCAGAACTTGAAGATTTTTCTGAGATAATTAAAAATCTAAGACCCGAAGATTTATTAAAATACGGTCTTATTCCTGAATTTGTAGGAAGAATACCTATGATTGTAACTTTAGAAAGTTTAAATGAAAACTCTTTGATAAGAATTTTAGAAGAACCCAAAAATGCTTTGATTAAACAGTATAAAGAACTTTTTGATATGGATAATATAAAGTTAGAATTTGAAAAAGACGCAATTTCTGAAGTTGCAAAGATTGCATTGGAAAGAAAAACAGGGGCAAGAGGTCTTAGAGCTGTACTTGAAAATGCTCTTATGGACACTATGTTTGAATTGCCGTCCGAAAAAAATGTATCAAAATGTATCGTTACAAAAGATGTTATTTTGGGTAAAGAAAAGCCGATTGTAAGTTACAATAAAGATAATGAAAAAGGTGAAAAATAATACTTATGACTGATATAAATTTTTATAACGAAGAAAAATTTAAAAGACCGGTTATTGCACTTAGGGGGTTGTGGATTTATCCTCATTCTGTTGTGCATTTTGATGCCGGAAGAAAAAAATCAATAGATGCGATAGAAGCTGCGATAAAAAAAGATTCTATCTTAGTTACATTAACACAAAAAGATTTTAGAACAGATGATCCTACTTCTGATGAGTTGTATCACATAGGCAGTGTTGTTGTGGTAAAACAATTTCTTAAAATGAACAACGGAATAACCAGAGTTTTGGTAGAGGGTATTTGTAATTGTTTAGTTAAAGTTATATATGATGAAAACGGCTATTTTACCGCTGATATTGTAGAATATTACTATGATGATGAAATTATTGATTTCTCTGATGAAACATATGCGCTTATGTCTTTGGTTGGGAAATCTTTTAGTGAGTATGCATCAAAGAGAAAGTATATTGACTATGAAACAGAGCTTAGTGTGTTGACTTGTTCTAATCCTGAAAAGTTTGCAAATTTGGTTGCAAGTTATATGAAACTTTCCGATGAGGAAAATTTTGAAATTTTTAAAACTTTTAATATTGAAGATAAACTTTTAAAACTTGATGAAATTTTGAAAAAAGAGTTGGAACTTTTTGGACTTGAAGATAAACTTTCAAGAAAAGTTTCTTCAAGACTTAATAAAAACCAAAGAGAATATTATTTAAGAGAGCAACTTAATGTAATTAAGGAGGAATTAGGAGAAGAAGAGGATTCATCAGAACTTGATGATTATGCACAAAAAATAATTAAATGTAAGTTTGATTCTTCAACAGAAGAGATGTTATTTAAAGAAATAAGAAAATTATCAGAAATACCTTCCGCATCTCCTGAGGGAAATGTTATAAGGAGTTATTTGGATAGGATAATTTCTCTTCCTTGGGTAAAGACAAAAAAAGAAAAATTAGATGTTGAATACACAAGAAAGATTTTGGATAAAGACCATTACGGCCTTAAAGATGTTAAAGACAGAATTGTTGAATCTATTGCATTAAGGAAACTTTCCAATAACCAAAAAGGTTCAATAATATGTTTGGTAGGCCCTCCGGGTGTGGGTAAAACTTCAATTGCAAAATCAATTGCAAAATCATTAAACAGAGAATTTGTTTCAATGCGACTTGGAGGAGTTCATGACGAAAGTGAGATAAGAGGACACAGAAGAACTTATGTAGGAGCGATGCCAGGAAAAATTTTAAATTTACTTGAACAATGTAAAGTTAAAAATCCTGTTATGTTGTTAGATGAAATAGACAAAGTTTCCAATGATTTCAGAGGAGACCCTTCAAGTGCGTTACTTGAGGTTTTAGATCCTGAACAAAATAATAAATTTATGGACAATTATATAAATATTCCGTTTGATTTATCTCAAATAATGTTTATAACAACAGCAAATACAACTTCTACTATTCCTGTACCTCTTCTTGACAGAATGGAAGTTATACCTGTTTCAAGCTATACTTACGAAGAAAAAGAAAAAATTGCCGTAAATCATTTAATTCCAAAAGCATTTAAGAACTTTTCAATAAATAAAAAGATGTTGGAAATAAAACCTGAAGCTGTAAAGGATATTATAAATTACTATACAAGAGAAGCAGGGGTAAGAAATTTAGAGAGATTAATTGAAAAAATAATCAGAAAATCTGCTGTGTTGTTGGTTTCTGAAAATGCAAAAAAAGTTACTGTAAATTCTAAAAATTTAATCGAATTTTTAGGAAAGAGAAAATATCATGACGATACTTTGGAAAAAGAAAATATGGTCGGCTTGGTAAACGGCTTAGCTTGGACAGAAGTCGGAGGAGAACTTTTGACAATTGAAACGGATGTAGTAAAAGGAACAGGAAAAATTCAACTTACGGGACAACTTGGTGATGTAATGAAAGAATCAGCTATGACTGCCATTTCTTTTGTTAGGAGTAAAGCTCAGAAATTTAACATTGAACAAGATTTTTACAAAGAAAAAGATATACACATTCATGTTCCTGAAGGGGCAGTTCCTAAAGATGGACCTTCTGCGGGTGTAACTATGACAACTGCAATTGTAAGTGCGCTTACAAACAGAAAAGTCAACAGAAATTTTGCAATGACAGGCGAAGTGACTTTGAGAGGAAGAGTTCTTGCGATTGGAGGACTTAAAGAAAAAGTTTTGGCTGCAAACCGATACGGAATAAAAAATATAATAATTCCTAAAGAAAATGAAGTCGATATTGATGAAATATCTGAAGAAATAAGAGAAAAAATTACGTTTTATCCTGTATTTGATGTGTGTCAGGTTTTGGATTTGGTTTTAGAAAAAGAGGTGTAATGTGAAGATTATTTCAAGTGAGTTGGAGCAAATAGCCGCAATCATATCTCAATACCCTAACTCCGATTTAAAAGAAATTGCATTTGCAGGAAGAAGTAATGTCGGAAAGTCAAGTTTTATCAATGCTTTTATAAATAGGAAAAATTTGGCAAGGACAAGTTCTAAACCTGGAAAAACAAGAACTGTAAATTTTTATAAGGTTAATAATGAATTTAGACTTGTAGATTTGCCGGGATACGGTTATGCACAAGTTTCAAAAACCGAAAAAGAAAAATGGGGAACAATAATCGAAACTTATCTTTCAAACAGAGAAAATCTGTTGGAAGTTATTCTTGTTGTAGATATAAGACATGCACCGAGCAAAGAAGATGTTCTTATGTATAATTGGCTTTTAAATTATGATTTTACAGGATATGTAATAGCCACAAAGGCAGACAAGATTTCAAAAGGTCAGTGGAACAAGCATATAAAAGTAATAAAAGAAACATTAAATATAAAAGACAGTAATTTAATTTTGCCTTTTAGCTCCGATTCTAAGATAAATTTAGAAAAAGTGCATGATAAAATTGAAGAAATATTGAAAAAATAAAAATAGAATATCTGAACGAAAAAACAGGAAGAAAAGATAAATATTTCTTCCTGTTTTATATTTATTATTCTACTGAAAAAATTCCGCCGTTTAGTTCTTTTATAAAACTTTTCATTTCAAGGGCGGTTAAAATTGTGTTTGTTTCAACAATCGAAAGTCCCGTATCTTCGGAAATTTTGTTTGCGCTTTTTGGAGATTGTTCAATCAAAGTGTATATCAAAATTTCTGTAGGAGACAAAGTATCTGTATTTTTCTTTTCTTTTTTTGTGTCCTTTATAAAGTTTGAAAATTCGACAACTCCTGAAATTATATCTTCATAAGAAGTTGCGATTAAGGCTCCGTCTTTTATCAAAGAATTTGTTCCTTTACTGTAAATGCTGTTTAAATTACCCGGAATTGCAAAAATTTCTTTTGATTGTTCATTTGCAAATCTTGCACTTATCAACGTCCCTGAACGTTCTTGTGCTTCAATTACCAAAAGTGCTTTTGAAAGTCCCGATATTATTCTGTTTCTTACAGGGAAATTATAAGAAAAAGGTTTTGTTCCGACAGGAAATTCGCTTATAACTGCACCGTTTTGTATTATTTCGTTATAAAGTCTATAATTTGTTCGAGGATATATCTCATCAACGGAACAGCCTAAAACAGCTAAAGTTCTTTTTTTATTCTTAATGGCTGTCTTATGAGCGATAGAGTCGATGCCAAGTGCCATCCCCGAAGTTATCGTAATATTAAAATTTGATATTTCTCTTGCAAAGTTTTCTGTTGCCCAAAGTCCGTAACTTGAATGTTTTCTCGAGCCTACTATTGACAGAGAAAATTCATCTTCAGGTAATAAAGTTCCTCTAAAATACAAAACTTGTGGTTTATATTCAATATCTTGTAAATTTTTGGGGTAATCTTCATCTAATATTGTTACGAATTTTATTTTTTTCTTTTCAAGATATTCTATGTAAGTGTCAGCATCAAATTTTTTTCTCATTTCGAGTAATTTTTCTAAATTTTTCTTAGTCAAAAGTTTACTTTCTTTCAGATATTTTTCATCAATTTTTAAAATTTCATCTAAATTTTCCAAAGTGAAATGATTTAAAATATTTTCTTTTATCTTGTAATCAAAATTCAAATAACTTAAAAACAGTAATGCATCTATTTCTTTCATAACTTAACTCCAGTATTTATTGCTTAAACTTCTGTACCTTATTGCTTCAAGTAAATGCCTTTCTTCGATTTTTTCGCTACCGTCCAAATCTGCGATTGTTCTGGTAAGTTTTAATATCTTATTAAAAGATCTTGCGGAAAACTTAAATTTTTTAAAAGCAAATTCTATAATTTTTTCAAGTTTTTCATCAAGTATCACATATTTTTTTATTTGTCTTGCCGAAAGAGAGGCGTTATTGTAAATTTTTTCGTTTTTATATCTTAAAAGTTGAATTTCTCTTGCTTTTTCAACACGTTTTCTGATTGTTTCCGAAGTTTCGGGAATTTCTTTTGATGACAGGTCATCAAATTTTACAGGTTCGACTTCAACATGAATATCAATTCTGTCCAGTATAGGACCTGAAATTTTTCCTAAATATTTTTGAATTTGAAGTTGTGAACAAGTACAATTTTCTGTTGGAGAACCGTAATTTCCGCATGGACAAGGATTTAAAGCACAGACAGTTACAAAGTTTGAGTAATAAGTTATTGATGAATTAACTCTTGATATCGTAACTTTTCCGTCCTCCATAGGTTGTCGTAAAACTTCAATACTTTGTTTTGAAAATTCAGGAAATTCGTCTAAAAATAAAACTCCGTTATGTGCTAAAGAAACCTCTCCGGGTTTTGGAATTTTTCCTCCTCCAACAAGAGATACGGGACTGCTTGTGTGATGTGGAGCACGAAAAGGTCTTTGAGTTATTAATTTGTTGTTCGACAATTCTCCCGCAACGGAATAAATTTTAGTACATTCAATACATTCTTCAAAAGTAAGTTTTGGCAAAATAGTCGGTAATCTTTTTGCTATCATAGTTTTTCCGCTGCCGGGAGGCCCTACCATTAAAAGATTATGTCCGCCTGCTGCGGAAATTTCCATAGCTCTTTTTAAATTTTCCTGACCTTTTATATCTGAAAAATCAATATCGTATTTTATTTTTTTATCTAAATTTACTGTTACTGTTTTTTCTTTTTCTATAATTTGATTTCCATTTAAGTGTTCAACTAAATCTTTTAAATGTTGTATTGCAAATAACTCTACGCCGTCAATTATATTTACTTCATCTTTTATTGAATAAGGGATGAAAAATTTTTCAAAACCGAGTTCTTTAAGAGATATAATCATAGGTAATGCACCGTCAAATGCAATAACCCTTCCGTCAAGTGACAATTCTCCCAAAAAAACACATTTTTCATCAGGAACAAATTCTATTACACCTATTGCGAGTAACAAACTTACAGCTATTGACAAATCTATTTGCGAGCCGTCTTTTTTAAGATTTGCAGGAGCTAAATTAATTGTAATCCTTCCGGGAGGAAGTGCATAGCCACTATTTGACAGAGCGGATTTTACCCTTTCCTTTGATTCTTTTATTGACAAATCCGCAAGGCCGACTATGTTGAAAGCTTGAAGTCCCGTTGACAAATCAGCTTCAACGTCAACGGCATAACCGTTTAATCCGTTTAATACACAAGTTTTTGTTTTTGAATACATTTTGTACCTACTTTCTTGCACATTCAGACGTTTTACCTAAAAGAATTTCAAGCCCGTGTTGTACAGAATCGATAATATATTCTAAAGATTCACTTACAGCTTTAGGACTTCCGGGTAAATTTATAATCAAGCTTTCGTTTCTTATAACCGAAACTGCTCTTGAAAGCATAGCCCTTTTTGTAATTGTCAAACTATATTGTCTTATAGAATCACAAATACCGAAAGCATTTTTTGTGGCAACACTTAAAGTTGCTTCAGGAGTAACGTCTCTTTTACTAAATCCGGTGCCTCCTGTAGTCAAAACTAAATTTGCTCCCAAACTGTCACAAGCGTATTTTAATTTTTCTTCAATAATTTCTCTTTCATCGGGAATGATGATTTTATCTAAAACCTCATATCCGTTTTTTTTCAGTATTTCTACGATAACTTTTCCTGATTCGTCAATTCTTTCTCCTGTTGAACCTTTGTCTGAAACAGTAATAACAAATGCTGTAAACATAATACCTCCTAAAAAGCATTTTCTAAGTGCGTAATTGAATTTGTTTTAAATAAAATTTCGATAACATCAAATCGAAAAGCAGTATTCGAAATGTTGTTTTCCAACATATACATTTGAGCTACTTCTTGAATTTTTTTGATTTTCTTATTATTCACAAATTCTCTCGGATATCCGAAATTTGAGTTTTTTCTTGCTTTAACTTCAATAAAAACTAAAAAATTTTTGTCTTTTGCAATTATATCAATTTCTCCATAAGGCTTTAGAAAATTTCTGCATATTATATCATAACCCTTATTTTTTAAAAATTCACAAGCCATACTTTCGCCTAAGTTACCTATATCTTTAGCTTTCATATTCTTTTTTCTTTTCAAAATATTTTTTTAAAAAGGTCTTTCTGTGAATCGGAGTAACTCCGTTTTCATCAAGTCCTTTGTAGTGAGCTTTTGTTCCGTAACCCACATTTTTTATAAAGTTGTAGTTGGGGTAAAGTTCATCGTACTCGACAAACAAGTTATCTCTAAACTCTTTTGCTATTATTGATGCACATGATACCACATATGACAATTCATCTCCGTGAATTAAGTTTAATTGTGGTAAATCAACATCAACTTTTTCGGCATCTGTAATTAAAAAGTCCCCTAAAATTCTGTTACCGTTTTCGTCTTTTATATTTTCAATTGCCATTTTCATTGCAAGACGACTTGCCTGTTTAATGTTTATTTCATCAATTATCTCGTTATTTACGATTCCTATTCCGAAAGCAATACATTCGTTAAGTATCTTGTCATAGAGAGATAATCTTTTTTTCTTTGAGAGTTTTTTACTGTCGGTAACACCTTCAATACAGCTTTCTTTTTTCATTATGATAGCACAAGAAACCACAGGACCTGCAAGACAACCTCTGCCTACCTCATCTACACCGATAATAAAATTGTAATTTTTATAAATGTTATCCAATTGTTCATTAATTTCCATTTTTGTCCTCTAAAATATCTTCGACACTTTCTAAGGTTATTTTTCCGAGTTTTATTTTTCTAAAATCATCAATCACAAGAGTAGAAACCTTGAAATAGTCTATTTCATTTTTTTTCAAAATAGCGCCACGTCTTCTTCCTATTTCGTCCATAATAAATAAAGTATCCTCGAAACATTCGTCTGAAAGATCATATCTGTTTTTCAAAATATTTTTGTCCATTTCATTTAATTTATTTATTAATTTGAAACACAAATTTTCAATATCCATAATTTCATCTTTAATCGCACCGGTAAAAGCTAAATTAAGTCCGGTTTTTTCGTCTTCAAACTTAGGCCATAATACTCCCGGTGTATCTAAAAGTTCTAAATCGTGTTTTGTTTTTATCCACTGAACTTGCCTTGTAATTCCGGGTCTGTCTCCTATTTTTGCACTTTTTCTTTTGGCAATATTATTTATAAAAGTTGATTTACCGACATTTGGAATACCTACAATCATCATTCTTATGGTTTTTGAAGAAATATTTTTTTCTTCTAATTTTTTAAATTTTTCACTTAACATTTCTTTAGCCATAGAATAAATTTTATCCAAACCCTTTGAATGCAAAGCATCTATAACAACAGCACCATAACCTTTGTTTCTGTAAAAATTCAACCATTTTTGTGTTTCAACATCGTTTGCCATATCGGATTTATTTAAAATCATAATTCTCGGTTTATCCTTTAAAACTTCATCAATAACAGGATTTTTACTGCTTATAGGGATTCTTGCATCAATAATTTCCCCTACAATATCAACAAGTTTCAAAGAAGCCCTAATATTATCCATAGTTTTTTTCATATGCCCCGGATACCAGTTTATATTCATAGACGGGGTATTTTTTTCGTTTTTTTCCATTATTATCACTTCCGTTTTTTATAATTTTTGTTACATTTCTTTTTTTATTTAAATTTAATTTTAGAAACTATTTTTTTTTTTAATATATTAATTACATTATAATATATTTTTAAAAATTTTTAAAGAAAAAATAATTACAATAGAAATTTGTGCTAATATGTAAGATAATTTTTATCCAATACAATAAACTTAAAAAATAAATTCAGTGGATAAAATGTAAAAATTATGATAAAATGATTTTATAAAAGAACTTTTCTATGAAAAACAGTTGGTTTTTGTAGTATTGGGAGGTAATTTATGTATTTAGTAAAAAAAGAGATAGCTCCAAAGGTTGTTGAACAAGAATTTGAAATTAACATTGAGGCGGTTAGCCTTGTCGGTCAAAAATTTGAATTTAATGCGGATAAATATAAGTTAGGGGTAGTTATTGACGGTTCTTTAGAATTGACAGATAATAGTAAAATTAAAAAACTGGTTAAAGAAGATATATTTATAATAAATTCCGGAAGTGTTTATGGACTTCGTCCTCTTAGCATAGATAATTTGGCACTGGTTTTAAATATAGATGAAGAATATATTAAAAAAAAATTCACTGACAGATTTGATAAACATTGCTTGAATTTAGAAGTGTTACAGGAAAGAAAAGAAGAAATTTTACTTGACATTTACAGAATTATACAGATGTATTACTATGGAGACGAAATAGGAACTAAAGGGTTTTTAAAAGAAGTAGATAGAGTAATAGAAAAATTAACTGTATTTAAAGATGAAAATAATAAATTTTTAAATACGTGGATAAGAACCGAAGTTATGGAAAAGATGAAACAGATATTTGCATCTCCTGAAATACAATTAAAACTTGAAGACATTTCCAAACAGTATAATGTTAAAAACTCATTTATGTCAAAAGCTTTTAAAAGCATACTCGGTTATAGTTTTGTTGATGCATGTCATATGGCTAAGATAGATAAAGCGATAGAACTTTTAATAAAGACTGACAAAGGTATACTTGAAATAGCTTTTGACAGCGGATTTTCTTCATCAAAAACATTTCATGAAAATTTTAAAAAATATATTGGAGAAACTCCAAACTTATTCAGAAAGAAAAATTTTCTATCTCAAAACAGATATGTATACTCATGTTTTGATAAAATAGAAAAGTCACACACTTTTAAAAATATCACAGAAAGTGAACGTACGTCATATTATAAGAAACTTAAAAAAGCATATGAAATATCCGCAGATGAAGAATTTTTGAAAATTGAAGGAAAAGACTATGTTGAAAAGTCAATGTTTGCCGCAAGCAGTATAGGAGAAAATTGGATAAGTTGTATTCAGGAAATACAAAAAAAAGTAGGATTTGGAAAAGTACAGGTGGAACTTAAAATCAGCAAGGATAATTTCTTAATACGACATGGAGTTAGTACTTGGAATCCTATTAATGAAAGTACACTTTCTACAGATATACAATTTGTCGATCAAATGAATATAAGACCACATGTTGTCTTTAGAGTAGAAGAAAATGATTATGACGAGTATTTACTTAGTACTCATAAAATTATAGGAAAATTTTTGGACATTTTATGCAATTCTGTTAGGATTTCCAGAATCAAATTTTGGAGTTTTGAATTGGATTTATATTCTTTTTGGAAAAAAGAAATTACACCTGAAATTGAAAATAAATGTAAAACTCTGTATACTATGTTTTGTGATATAATAATAAAAAAAATCGGAGATGAAAAAAACATAGGCTTTCATCTCGGGGAGGGGGGAGTAGAGTATTTAAAAACCCCTGAATTTACCTCTTTTATAGAAAAAAATATCTTTTCCGTTTATAAGCCGAGATTTGTATCTATTAATATTTCCGATAAAGACATATATTCAGAAAATGTCTTACCTGACGATTTTATAAGATATATTGACGAGATGAAAAATGAAATAGATACTTTTATTGAAAAGTACAAGGAAGAAAATAAAC
>JALEHY010000061.1 GCA_022770425.1 Parvimonas sp.
TCAGGTTTAGGTTCCGGAACAATAGGATCAATTGGTTTTTGCGGATTTTTAACTGTAACTGTAAAAGCAATTGTTAAATCATCATCTTTTGCTTGGTCAAAATCTTTTCCGTCAGGATCTTGAACAGCCGTCCATTTAAAATCGTATTGTTGTTTGTTTTCTTCTACTGTCTTTGCAAAACCTTTAAAATAACCTTCAACAGTTCCTACAACCTTTAATTTTGTACCGCTTTCTAAATTATCTGTCACTTTTATGTTTGGGATTTTTAAGTCTAACTTGTCAGAAACGCTTAAAACGTCGTCATATAAATCATTAAATTTAGAATATTCCTTCTTCAAAGTCATTTTTATAACAATTTTATTTCCGTCTTTTATTATGTCACCGTCTTTTATTTCAAATAATTTGTTATCAGAAAGAGTAGCATTAAGTTCGTTTGGAATTTCTAAACCATAAGGAACGGTAAATGTAGCGATAAAGGTACTTTCTATGTTATTTAAAGAAATAGAATCAGTGTTTTTAGCGTAGTTTTCTTTCAACATGGTAATTTGATTTTTTATGTCTGTTACATTTAATCGTCCTGTATATTCTAATAAATCATTTGATTTTACTTCTTTTAATGCGGTATGTTCCGTATCATCTCCGATTAAAATATCACCTTTTAGGGTTCCTTCATAAGAAATAAGTTCAGGTGCTTTAACCAAAACAGTAAAAGCAATTGTTGAATTATCATCTTTATTTTGATTAAAATCTTTTCCGTCAGGGTCTTGAATTGCCGTCCATTCAAATAGATAAAGTTTTGTGTTGTTATTCAAAGTCGCAAATCCTCTGAACGTTCCTTTTACCTCTCCGAAAACTGTAAGAGTTGTGTCTTTGTTGTTATCCTCTTTAACCTTAATTCCTTTTAAAGTTAAATCTAATTTATCAGAAACTGAATTTACATCTTTTTGTAAATCGACAAATTTAGAATAATTTTTCTTCAAAGTCATTTTTATAACAATTTTATTTGCGTCTTTTGTTATATCGCCGTCTTTTATTTCAAATAATTCATTGTCTGAAAGAGTAGCTTTAAGTTCGTTTGGAATTTCCAAACCGTTAGGTACTGTAAATGTTGCATAGAAATCAGATGAAACTTCTTTTACATCAATTTTATCCAAATCTTTATCATACATTCCTGCTAAAACATTTATCTTTTCTTTAATATTTTTAACATCCAATCTTCCTGTATAGTCTAAAACTTGTCCTTTTTCAACAGGGAATAGCTTATGATGTTCAGTGTCGTCACCTATTAAAATATCGCCTGACAATGTATCTTTTTCAGGTAATTTTGCTATAAAGGTATGTTGAATTGTAGAATCGTCTTTTGCATTTTCATCTTTACCCTTTTCGTTTTGCTTTGCAATGAAATCAAAAGTGAAAAGTTTTATACTCTCATTATTATTTTCTAAAGTTACAGATGCGAAAGATTTAAAAGTTCCTGTAACTTCACCCATAACTGTCAATTCTTTGTCATTTATTGTTTTATCATCAAGAGTAAAACCGTCTATTTTAACAGTTAAATCTTCATCTGTTGAAAATACTTTTTCTTTTAATTCAGAATAAGTTTGAATATCTTTCTTTTGTAATTCAAAGTCAATTACAATATTTCTGCCATCAACTTTTGTGTTTGTAACTTTAAATACATCATTCATTCCGCCTGAAATTACTTTTATATTTTCAGGAATGTTTATACCTTCGGGAATTGTCAAAGTAGCAGTAAAACTTGAACTTAATTCACTCAAATTTATTGTAGAATTTGTAGGATATAACTTTTCTATTTCCTGCATTTTATCTTTTATTTCTTTTGTTTCGACAGCTCCCGTTATACTAAACGGACGATTAAGCTCTACAAATGTCGTATTTGAACTTTTTTCTTTTGACTGACTCCAAATGTCCCCTTTTATATGAACATCCGCTTCTACATTTTCTATATTGTCATTTATCTTCCATTTGAGGTAGTAAGTAGTATCATCTGTTATTTTTGCAGAAGAGATTGCTTTTTCGTTTTTGAACGGATCTAAATACCAGTAGTATGTATCTCCCCAAAGCCAACTTTTTTCAAAATAAATGCTATGATATTTTCTTTCAGCAATATCTTTATTTGGAGATGAAATGTTATTAACTCCAATTGATGCTAAAAATTGGCTCAAGGTTTTTCCGTGCTCTGCTTGTTCTTTAACTGTTGCAATTTCCGTTTCGTTTTCATCAGTTTCAATTGTGAATTTATCCTTTGTTGCTTCTGCTTTAAAAGGACTTGTTTCGCTAAATTTTCCCCCGTTAGCTGAGAATTTTATCGTATATTTACTTGTTTTCCAGTTTGCATATAAAGTCACAGAGTCTTTTGCGTTTAAGTCGATTAAACTGTTTGGTTCAACTTTTTGCTGACCGTCTTTATCTGTTGACCAGTAAGTAAAATCTTTACCGACATTTTTAAATTCAGGATTAACTTTTTGTACTTCTTCAAAAGAAAGAACTCTAACCTTATTAGGTTCTGTTTCTTCACTTGCAATTATTGTAGGTTTTACAGAACTTCCGTTATTCAAGTCATAGGCTATAACTTTTTTGGTAGCTGTTCCTGACCATTTTGCATATACGGTTAAATCTTTTGTTATGTTACTGTTAAAATCAAAAGGCTTTTCTTCTTCTTTGTCTTTAAAGAACCAACCGTCAAAAGTTTTTCCCGATGCAGAAGTAGGATTTTTAGGAATATCAATTTTATTTCCATTTACATCTTTTGCAAACGAAAGTGTGCATCCTCTGATAGCAAGTACGTTTTTATCATCACTTGTTCCATCCGCAAAACTTGCTGTTAATTCGTTTAATTGGAAAGTAACCTTTGCTGCCGGAACCCAAACGTGTTTTTCTCCGTCACTTGAAGTTTTTGCAACATCATAAGTATAAGTATTTCCAAGTTTGTTTAAAACATTAAGTTGATTTACAGATGAGTCCGCCAAAGTAAACAAAGACAATTTTTCATTGGCGTTTTCTTTACCGTTTACAGGAATTGCTTTGCCTGAATAGTAGGAAGAGTCGTACTTTACAAGATGAGAACCTCCAAGAACAATGTAATTTGTTCCGGTTTGTCCAAGTCCGTTGTCGACTTTATCCTTTGCAGGTGTTTCTACAAGTGAATTTCCTGAAAATGTAATAAAAGTATTTAATTTATCTTGAGGAGCAAAATGAGCACCCGTATGATCTTTTGCTTCAAGAGTAGCATCTTTGAATACAACTTGCCCTTGATTTACATTTAATCCTCCGGTACCGTTATTTATAACTCTTAATTTTGAGTTGTTATCAAACAAAACCTTAGAATCATATCCAACAGTCATACCTTTTGAACGCCAATGAGTATTGAAGTTTTTAATTTCAAGTAAAGAATTGTTCGTTATATGATATTGTCCCAAAGACCATGAATTGTCTATATTCAATCCTGTTTGATAGTTTAAATTACTACCTCCGTCAATTGAAAATGTTGAATTGTCAAGAAATAAAGGACCTCTAAGATAAACAGGAAGTCTATACAATTTTACTTCAGAATTTATAACTTTAAATCCGTTCCATTCATAAAGTTGCCAATTTGGATTGTCATATTTTTGATGTAAAACAGAATTTTCTAAAACGGAATCTATACTGTTAAATTTGAAATATCCGTTAGAAATGTCTATATTCAATTTTCCTTTTTCACTGCCTTTGACATTTCCGGTAACATCAAAAGCAAATCCGTTTTTATCAAATATAAATTTGTAATTACCGTCATTAATTTCTGCACCTTTTTCTACAACAATAGCTGTTTGATAACCTTTCATTGTAAGAGTTTTTCCGTTTGAAACTTTAAGGTGAGTTCCGTTTTTCAGTGTGATACCTTTTCCGGCAGAAGTGCTTGACAGAGTCAAATCTTCGGTTATTTCCAAAGTTCCTGCCTTATCAAAGACAATTCCTGTCGTTTTATCAAAACTTTTTACTTTTAGGGTTCCGTTTTCAGCTACAAGAGTTTTTGCCTTGTCAAAAGTTTTGACAGCTTTTTCTTCAGTAGTCCCATCGTTTGTGTCATCTCCCTTAGTTGCATCAAGATAGATAATATTTTCTTGAGCATAACCGACATTTGGAGTAAACACAGCACTTGTAAAAATCATAATAAACGACAATAAAAATGCTGTTATCGGTTTAAATCTTTTCATTTTTTTATATCCTCCTACGTATATGTTTTTAACTACACAAGTGTAAACTTTCTATAATAATATAATACTCTTATAATTTCAAAAGTCAAGTAATTTATCAGAAAGTTTATTAAATTTAACAAATAAATTGTATTTTTGATTGAAAAATATGTTTTAAATTTTAGTTTTTTTATTTTTAAAATATAATACATCTAAAATCAAAAATTCTAAAACTAAAAATAAATTTTGTAAACGATATATAAAAACTTAATTTTATATGGTATAATATCCTTAATAACATTAAGGGGGGATAGAATTTTGCAAGAAAAACCTATACAAAAATTTAAAAAGGATATTGGTTTGGAAAATTTTGTTTGCGTGGGAGCATTTTTGGCATTCTTTATATTGATAGGCAGACAAATGGGCGGAATCAATATG
This sequence comes from Parvimonas sp., assembly GCA_022770425.1. GTDB lineage: Bacteria > Bacillota > Clostridia > Tissierellales > Peptoniphilaceae > Parvimonas. The sequence goes on from JALEHY010000061.1 coordinate 4,632, forward strand.
GTAAAAACAATGATGAATACAGGCTATGATTTACTTATGAATGTTTGTTTCTACTTGTTGGCGATAGCTGTTTTAGCAGGAGCAATTTCGGGCTTGTTTTCGGAATTTGGAGTTATAGCTTTGATAAATAAACTTTTGTCTAAAGTTATGAAACCGATTTACGATTTGCCCGGAGCATCATCACTTGGAATGTTAAATTGTTATCTTTCAGATAATCCTGCAATTTTAACTTTAGCGTATGATGATAATTTTAGAAGATATTTTAAAAAGTATCAAATGCCTGCTCTTACAAATTTAGGGACTGCATTTGGAATGGGACTTATAACTACAACTACAATGATGGGAATGAATGTTAAGGGAGCTGTTGTCAGTGCATTGATTGGAAATCTTGGAGCTGTTGTGGGAAGTATTGTTTCTGTAAGACTTATGATAAGAGCTTGTAAAAAAATGTATGGTACTCATGATATGGTATCTGTTAATTCAACTGTTTCCATTCCTGAAAATTCAAGAATAATACGAGAAGGAAGTGTCGGCTCAAGATTTATTCAGGCAATTTTGGACGGCGGAAAAGTCGGGGTTGATATGGGATTATCTATTATTCCAGGAGTTGTAATTATTTGTACACTTGTTATAATGCTTACAAAAGGACCCGGAGCTGAGGGAATATATACCGGAGCTGCAAATGAAGGAGTAGCGGTTTTGCCTTGGATAGGTGAAAAGTTGAGTTTTATATTGAATCCTCTTTTCGGATTTAGTTCACCTGAAGCGATAGCAGTACCTATAACTGCACTTGGTTCAACAGGGGCGGCAATAGGAACTGTAAGTAAAATGGCGGAAGTTGGAAGAGTAAGTGCAAATGACATTGCTGTTTTTACAGCGATTTGTATGTGCTGGAGCGGATATGTTTCAACTCACATCGCAATGATGGATGCTCTCGGAACTAAAGAAGCAACAGGAAAAGCGTTGGTAAGTCATACGATTGGCGGAATAGTGGCAGGGATTGCCGCACATATTTTCTACATAATATACAGTTTATTTTAAAGTATGTTAAGTTTTACTTGGAGATGTTTTGAAAAAAATGTAAAAACATCTCTTTTTTTATCAAAAAAATAAAAATTTATCAAAAAATAATGTTTATACTAAATTTTTTGTAGAATTTAACGTAAAGTATTTGACTTTAGTTATATTAAAATGTTAAAATTAATTACTAACTTATCCGAGCTTTTATTTCTAAGGATTTTATCTATGAAATATCAGCCTGAACTTTGTTCACAGAGTTAAAGGAGAAATCCGATAGCTTTCCGTTTGAGAAGGATTAAGGGTGCTTTTTGTTGCCTTTTTAATCTGAGGCAATTTTTTTATGCACTTAATTAAGGAGGAAAAATGAATAAAATTTTTAAAAAATTAATGATTTTTACAATGATATGTATTTTTTTTGTAGGTTGCTCCACTAAAAATACAAAAAATGATGCAGTACAAAAAAATGAGAGAAAAAAGATTACGGTTTTTGCCGCTGCATCAATGACTGAAACTATGGAACAAATAAAGAAAAACTATGAAGAAAAAAACCAAGATGTTGAAATAGTTTATACATTTGATTCCTCAGGTACTTTGAAAAAACAAATAGAGCAAGGGGCAGAATGTGATTTGTTTATTTCTGCTGCTTTAAAACAGATGAATGCACTTGATAAGAGTAAAACTCCTGATGCGAAAGTTCGAATTGATGAGAATACGAGAATTAATCTTTTAGAAAATAAAGTAGTACTTGCAGTTTCCGATTCAAACTCTAACATAAAGAGTTTTTCGGATTTGTTGAATGAAAAACTCCAAAAAATAGCACTTGGTAATGATGATGTTCCTGTTGGACAATACTCAAAAGAACTTTTGGAAAATATAAATATTTGGGATAAAATTCAAGATAAGATAACTTTTGGAACAAATGTAAAGGAAGTTACAACTTGGGTAAAAGAAGGAGTTGCCGATTGTGGAATAGTTTATGCTACGGATGCGTATTCTGCTAAACTTAAGATTGTAGATACAGCAAAAGACGGTATGATAAAAACTCCTGTAATTTATCCTTGTGCAGTTTTGGAAAACTCTAAAAATAAGGAAGATGCAAAAGCGTTTTTGGATTATTTACAAACTGATGAATGCAAAGAGATTTTTGAAAAAGTAGGTTTTACAAGAGTTAAGTAGTTGAAAGGGTGGTTTGATGGATTTTTATCCTCTTTTAAATTCTGTTAGAATTGCGTTGATATCATCAATAATTACATTTTTTATCGGGATTTTTGCAGCGTATTATATATCAAAATTTTCTAAAGTTTGGAGAGGAATTTTAGATGTCGTTTTGACATTGCCTTTAGTATTGCCACCGACTGTTATAGGATTTTTTATTTTAAAATTATTATCTCCAAACGGAAAAGTGGGAGAATTCTTTTTAGAAAATTTTTCGGTTAAGTTAGTTATGGTTTGGTATTCTTCAATTTTTGCAACAATAATCGTAACATTTCCTTTGATGTACAGAACAGCAAGAAGTGCATTTCAAAATTTTGATATTAATTTAAAGTATGCTGCACAAACTTTGGGAAAAAGCGACAGTTGGATTTTTTGGAGAATAATTATACCTAATTGTAAAGAAGGAGTGCTTGCAGGACTTGTTTTAAGTTTTGCAAGAGCTCTTGGTGAGTATGGAGCTACAAGTATGGTTTCGGGTTATACACCGAAGGACACAGCTACAATATCTACGACGGTTTATCAACTTTGGAGAACCGGAAATGAAACTTTGGCGTATAAATGGGTTTTAGTAAATGTCTTTATTTCTTTTTTTGTTCTTTTAATTATAAACTTTTTAGAAAAAAGCAGTAGAAAAAATTAGAGGTTATTTATGATTTATGTAAATATTGAAAAAAAGTTTAAAGGTTTTTATTTAAAAACCGAGTTTGAATTTAAAAACGGAATTTTGGGACTTTTAGGTGCGTCGGGTAGTGGTAAGAGTCTAACTTTAAAATGTATAGCAGGTATAGAAAAGCCTGATTTTGGAAAGATTGTGTTGAATGGAAAAGTTCTTTTTGATTCAAGTAAAGATATTGACATTTCCACAAAAAACAGAAATGTAGGATATTTATTTCAAGATTATGCACTTTTTCCGAATATGAACGTTTATGATAATATAAAAGCCGGAATTAGAGATTTACAAATTTTGAAAAATAAAAAAAAATCAGAAGAGTTGATTTTTTCAAAAATGGAAGAGATGAGAATCGACCATTTGAAATATAAACGTATTTCTGAAATTTCAGGAGGAGAAAAACAACGTGTCGCACTTTCACGTATGCTTATAAATAAACCGAATATAATTTTGCTTGACGAGCCTTTTTCCGCACTTGACGATTTTTTGAAGTGGAAAATAGAGATTGAAATCAGCGATATTTTGAAAAAGTACGATATACCTGCTGTATTTGTTTCGCATAACAGAGAAGAAATGTACCGTTTTTGCGATGAAATTTGCGTTATGAATAAAGGTGTAAGTGAAAAAGTTTTGTCCAAAGAAGTGCTTTTTAAATCTCCCAATACACTTTCAGCTTGCTTATTGTCAGGTTGTAAAAATTATTCTAAATTTGTAAAAATTTCACAAAATAAGATATTTGCACAGGATTGGGGTATAGAACTTGAAGCGGAACAAAAATTTTATGAAAATTATAATGTCGTTGCTATAAGGTCGCATTATATTGATTTTGTGGATAATAAGATAAAAAATTCTTTTGAAGTGGAAATTTACAAAGAAGTAGAAGATCTTTTTTCTTATATCATAATGGTAAAGTTTAAAAACGATAAGAGTTCATTAATCAGAATTGACATAGATAAAAGTAAATGGGAAGCGTTAAGAGGTAATGATAAATTTTATATTTTATTAAATGTCGAAAAATTGATTTTTGTGAATGAATAGTTTTTAGACTTTTGATTGGAGTATTTATGAAAGACAGATTTAATAGAAATATAGATTATTTGAGAATATCGGTTACAGATTTGTGCAATTTAAGATGTAAATACTGTATGCCGAAAAGCGGTGTTGAAAAATTGTGTCATAATGATATTTTATCTGTGGAGGAGATATTTGACATCGTGAAAGTCGCATCAGAAAACGGAATAAAAAAAATACGATTAACCGGAGGAGAACCTTTAGTTAGAAGGGGATTTCTCGAGCTTTGCAGGAAAATCGGGAACCTTGAAAAAATCAAAGAAATTTGTATAACAACAAACGGGACTTTTTTTTCAGACTTTGCAAAAGATTTGTTAAGTTGCAAAGTAAAAAGAATAAATTTCAGTCTTGATACATTGAATAGCGAAAAATATCGAGAAATAACAAGAGGAGGAAGTCTTGAAAAAGTTTTAGACAGTATATCTACTGCGATAAAATTGGGATTTAGAGTTAAAATAAATTGTGTGTTAATAGGCGGATTTAATGATGATGAAATTTTGGATTTTGTAAAACTTACAGAACATAACGATATACAAGTGCGATTTATTGAACTTATGCAAATCGGAGAAACAAGTAACTGGAGTAAAGAAAAATTTATTTCTAATGACGTTGTATTAAATCGCATTTCCGATTATGCAAGTATAGGAGTTGACGGAGTTGCAAGAACTTATCGTGTTAAAGGATTTAAGGGCACGTTTGGACTTATAAGTCCTATTTCTAAGTGTTTTTGTCAAGATTGTAACAGAATCAGAATTACAAGCGACGGGAAATTAAAGCCTTGTTTACATTCAAAAGATGAAATTGACTTAAAAGGATTAAAGGGTGAAGAACTTTATAAAATTTTTAAATTTGGGATATATGAAAAGCCTAAAAGTCATCATCTTGATAAATCAAAAAGTGAAAGTTTAAGAAATATGAACAAAATAGGAGGATAATATGAATAAAAAATTAACTCATTTAAATGAACAAGGCAGAGCGAGAATGGTTGACGTCAGTGAAAAAAATAAAACAAAAAGAATTGCAAAAGCTACCGCAACTGTTAAACTTAATGAAGAAACTTTTAATTCGGTTGTAAATTTAGGAATTAAAAAAGGAGATGTTTTGGCAGTTTCACAAGTTGCGGGTATTATGGGAGCAAAAAACACCTCTGACATAATTCCTATGTGTCATCCTATAATGTTAAGCGGAGTTGATATAGAATTTATTTTGAAAAAAGAACTTTTTGAAATACAAATAATCGCTACAACAAAATGTGTCGGAGAAACAGGCGTTGAAATGGAGGCACTTTCTGCTGTAAGTATTGCAAGTTTAACTATTTATGATATGTGTAAAGCACTACAAAGAGATATTGAAATTACCGATATAAAATTACTTGAGAAGTCAGGCGGTAAAAGTGGGAATTTTAAAAGAAATGAGGGAATGTAGATGAAAGTTGTAGCTGTAAGCATAAGTGAAAAAAAGGGGACAAAAAAACGTCCTGTCGAGTACATAAAATTAATAGAAGATTACGGAATAGATGGAGATGCTCATGCCGGAAAATGGCACAGACAAGTAAGTCTTTTGGCACAAGAAAGTATGGAAAGGATGAAAGAAAAGCTGCCTACATTATCTGCGGGGGATTTTGCGGAAAATATTTTGACGGAAGGATTGACGCTTTATACATTGCCGATAGGAACAGTGTTAAAAATCGGAGAGTGTTTATTGGAAGTTACACAGATCGGAAAAGAGTGTCATTTAGGATGTGAAATAAGACATATAGTGGGAGATTGTGTTATGCCAAGAGAAGGCATTTTTACAAAAGTTCTAAAAGGCGGAAAAATAAAAAGTGAAGATAAAATAGAAATTTTAAAATAATTTTTAAAAAATTTTAAGTAAGAGCGTATTTTTTGGTATGCTCTTTTTGATTATTTTTTTATGGTATGATAAAATTTATATAATATTATTTTTAAAAATTTTAAGGAGAATTTATGAGTATTTTAACGGTTAAAAATTTAAGTCACAGTTATGGGGGCAGACAAATTTTAAAAGATGTTAATTTCAGATTGTTAAAGGGAGAACATGTTGGACTTGTGGGGCCGAACGGAGAAGGAAAGAGTTCGTTTTTAAATTTGATTACAGGAAAACTTGAGGCTGAGGAAGGAATTGTTGAGTGGGCTAAACGTACAAGGATTGGATATTTGGATCAACATTCCGTTTTAGAACCCGATATGACAGTTAGAGATGTTTTAAAGTCTGCTTTTTCATATCTTTTTAATATAGAAAAAGAATTAAATGATATGTATATGAAAATGGGGGAAGTTTCTGGTAGAGAACTTGATGATTTAATGAAAGAAGCAGCAGAACTTCAAGAAATTTTGGAAACGAATGACTTTTATATGATTGACGCAAAGGTTGATGAAGTTGCACATAATATGGGACTTAAAGAAATTTTGGATAAAAGAGCTTTTGATTTGTCGGGAGGACAGCGTTCAAAAATTTTACTTGCAAAGCTGTTGTTAGAAAAACCCGACATTTTACTGCTTGATGAGCCGACAAATTACTTAGATGAAGAACATATTGTTTGGCTTACAAGATATTTACAAAATTATGAGAATGCTTTTGTTTTAATTTCTCATGATATTTCTTTTTTAAATTCTGTAATAAACCTTATTTATCATGTTGAAAATTGTGAAGTAAACAGGTATGTGGGAGATTATGATGAGTTTTTACGCTTAAAAGAATTAAAAATGAGACAGATAGAGGCAGCTTATAAAAAGCAACAACAAGAAATTCAAGAACTTGAAGACTTTGTTCAAAGAAATAAAGCCAGAGTTGCCACAAGAAATATGGCGATGTCAAGACAGAAAAAACTTGATAAAATGGAAAAAATAGAACTTGTTCGTGAAAAACCAAAACCTGAATTTTTCTTTGAAACAGCCCCTTCTACCAGCAGGCTCATTTTTGAAACGGAAAATTTAGTTATAGGTTATGATAAACCGATCAGTAAAGAACTGAATTTGAGAATGGAAAGAGGCGACAGAATCGCTATTGTGGGGGCGAACGGTCTTGGTAAAACCACACTTATAAACACTATTTTAGGAAATATTAAAGCAATTTCGGGTTCGGTACATTTTGGACAAAATTTATCAATAGGTTATTTTAAACAAGAGGAAAATTATGATAACAACAAAACTCCTATTGACGAAATGTGGGAAAAATTTCCAAGTTGGGAACAATTTAAAATAAGAGCTGCACTTGCAAAATGTTCTTTGACGACAGTTCACATCGAATCACAAATGAAAGTTTTAAGCGGTGGAGAACAGGCAAAGGTAAGACTTTGTAAAATATTAAATGAAAAGACAAATATTTTAATGCTTGATGAACCGACAAACCATTTGGATCCGGAGTCAAAAGAAGAATTAAAACGAGCTTTAAAAGAATATAAGGGAGGAATATTTTTAATTTCTCACGAAAAAGATTTTTATACGGATATAGCAACAGAAATTTGGAAAATGGAAGATTTTTCTTTATTATAAGATTGAAAATTAAAGTAAAAACAGAAAAGAGAGTAGGCATTTTTAAGCACACACTCTCTTTTTTAGTATTTCAGCCAAATTTATGTTCAAATAATTAACAAATAATATGTAACTATTTGATATTTGTATTATATCATAAACGCTTTATGTTTTCAATCGTTTTCTTTAGAAAATATTTTTTTAACAAAATAATTTATATACTTTAATCTCTTTGAAAGATTATTTGTGCAAATATTTTCACGTAGTATCTTAAATATTTAAATGTTTGATTTTATTCCGTTTAAAAACGAATAAAGTTTAAAACTTTTATAATTTGTGGAAAGAATTTGAAAATTTTGATATAATCTTATATACAACTGATATTCGGTTAGTATATTGAAATTTTTTATGCAATTTATAAAAACAAAATTTGATTTTATTTTAGGAGGTTAATTTGTTTTTTCAAAGATTATCAAATTCATGCAGAGTTATATTTCTGTATATGAAGTACCAATTAATTACAAAACTTTTGTTATCTTTATTGATTTTTCCGATTTATTCTTTTGTTTTAAGATTTTTAATAAAATCGACGGGAAGAGTTAATATTTCAAGTGGAGATTTTTTACCTTTTTTGTTTAGTTTTCAAGGGGTAGGAATGCTTATAGTAACCTTGTTTTTAATCAGTTTTTTGATTGCGATAGATATAAATGTTTTTATTATTTTAAGTTCTTTAATTTATGAAAATAAAGTTGTTTTCAAAATAAAAGATACAATTAATATAGCAATTAAATCATTGAAGTCGTTTTTTAGCATTTCAGGATTGCTGATGATATTTTATGTTACACTTATAATTCCTATTTTAGGAGTCGGAATTACAATATCACCGATGAAAAATTTTCAGATTCCCAATTTTATAACATCAGTTATATATTCAAACCCATTGTATCTCGGCATATATATTTTTATACTTTTGGTGTTCGGAATTTTGGGAATAGTTTTTGCTTTTTCCTTCCATTATATAATAATTTCAAAATGTAACGGGAAAGAAGCTTTTAAAAATTCATTTTTACTTGTGAAAAGATATTTTAAAAGTTTTTTAAAAGACTTTTTGTTATGGATTATAGTCAGAACAATTTTATTTTTTGTAATTTTTGGGGTAATTTTTGCGATTATTTTATTTTTCGTATATATAAACCAAATGGATGTGTTTTTAAGAAGGTCAATTTTGTTTTTTGTATTTATAACGGGTTTTGAAATATTTGAACTGGTTACATTTTTAGCTATTCCGGTGCTTATACACAGACTGACGGAACTGTTTTATTTGTATAATAAAAAAGATGGGATTGATGTTAGTGTAGGTTATGGAATGGATATAAAAAATTTAAATGAGAGTAAAAAATTTAGAAGACGAACAGTTATTCTCACTACTGTTGTTTTTGTATGTGTAATGTCGTTTAATATTATGTTATCCGGTTTGATGACTTACAGTTTTGACTATATTTTTGATAAAGGTAAAAAAATTGATCTTGTTGCACATAGGGCAGGAGGCGATTTAGGAGCGGAAAACACGATAGAAGGTCTTAAGAATGCAATAAAAGAAAATGCAAAATACAGTGAAATTGATGTACAACGTACAAAAGACGGCAAGTATATAATAAACCACGATAAAACTTTTAAAAGACTTTGTGGAGTTTCTAAGGCCTCGACCGATATGAATTTGGAAGAGATAAAAAATTTAAAAGTAAAAAATGAGTTTGACAACGAGAAAGAACCTCAACCTGTTGCAACCTTAGAGGAAATGCTCGAAATTGCAAAAGGAAAAATCGGACTTTTTATTGAGTTAAAGGGTTCTACTGCCGATACTAAAATGGTAGATGATGTCGTTAAAATGGTCAAGGAAAGGAATATGGAAAAAGAAGTTGTTTTACTTTCTTTAGACTATTCTTTGATAAAATACATTGAGGAAAAATATCAGGAGATGGACAGTGGGTTTTTATATTTCTTTTCCATAGGTCAAACCGATGAAATGGTCGGAGATTATTTGATTATGGAAGAATTAGAGGCAACTGAAAACAATATTGAACTTATAAAAGAAAAGGGGAAAAAAGCAATAGTATGGACAGTTAATACCGATGCATCAATCCAGAGATTTATAAATTCAGATGTGGACGGGATAATAACGGACCATATAAAAAATGTTAAAGAAGCATTGGATGAAAGAGAAAACAGAACAGATTTGGAAGTTATTTTTCAACAATTTTTTAATTAATAGGAGGTAGTATGGAATACAAAACAATTTTCAAGGAGATTTCTCCGTATAACAGTGAGCTTTTAAAAGTAGATGATATTCATGAAGTTTATTTTGAAGAATCAGGAAATCCAAACGGTGCACCTGTAGTTTTTGTTCATGGAGGACCCGGTTGCGGTTGTGGAGATTTATCACGAAGATTTTTGGATCCGAACTTTTACAGAATAATTTGTATTGATCAAAGAGGTTGTGGAAGAAGTAAACCGTTTTTAGAATTAAAAGATAATACAACGGATAACTTGGCAAAGGATATGGAAAAGATAAGAGAGTATTTAAATATTGAAAAATGGCTTGTGCATGGAGGTTCTTGGGGAACAACTTTATCTTTGTATTATGCTGAAAACTATCCTCAAAGAGTTGTTGGACTTATTTTACGTGGTATTTTTCTTGGACGTGATGAGGATATTAAATGGTTGTATCAAGGTGGAGCCGGAATGTTCTTTCCTGAAACGTTTGAAACTTTTACGAAAAACTTTGATGAGGAAGAAAGTAAAGATTATGTTAAAAGTTACTATAAATACTTAATGTCAAATGATTATGAAATTAAGAAAAAATTCGGAAAATCCTTTAGCGTATTTGAAAACTCAGTAGTTGCATTAAACCCTCGTCAAATTTCGGATAAAATTACTGATGAAGATATTTCTATGGCTATGATGGAGTGCCATTATTTTGTAAATAATTGTTTTTTTGAAGAAAATTATATACTCAAGAATGCATATAAGATAAAAGATATTCCCACAATTATAATTCACGGAAGATATGATGTGGATTGTAGACCTGTTGGAGCATATCTTTTACACAAAAAATTAAATAACTCAAAACTTATATTTCCAATTGCGGGACACACTTCGTTTGATCCGCCGATTACACATGAATTGATTCTTGCACAGGAAGAATTTAAAAAACTTTTTTAACTGTTATTTTTCAAAAAATTTAAAAAATTAAAACCAAAAACTAATATATTATAGTAATTTAAATTATAAAAATTGCAGTATTATAGTATAAAAAACACCGAAAATCAAATTAAATATGACTAATCGGTGTTTTTTGATTTTAAAATTAAAAAAACCAGTATAAATATTCAAAAAAATGCCTTAATGAAATATGTTAAATTTTCATAAAAACAGTTTTTTTGAAAGTATAAAAAATTTACTTAAAAATGATAAAATTTCAGAAAAAACATTGAAAAATTTATGTTAATATAGTATAATAATGACTGATATATATATATATATATCGGCTGAAAAAAACAAAAAAATGAATATTTATTAAATCAAGGAGAAAGATTAAAAAAATGAAAAAAAGTACAATTTCAAAATTACTTATTTGTGCAATTATTTTAGGCTTTAATTCAAAGATAAACTTCGCACAAGAAGTTACAGAAACTACTGCCTCGAATGGTTTGACTTCAGAAAAAGTTACAGCAGTAAATAAAAATGAATCAACTAATGTTGAAAACAAAGTTGAAAAACTTGAAAGTACAGAAAAACCGAAGGTTGAAACTGCTGTTGAAAAACCTAAAAGCGATTTAACTGTGAATAAGGAAAATATCGTTGAAAAACAAGAAGAAAAACCTAAAGCTTTTACAGCTCCGAAAGTTGAAACGAGAGCTGCAAACGAAGTAAGAGAAGCAACTCC
>JALEHY010000005.1 GCA_022770425.1 Parvimonas sp.
GGAATTTTATCGAAGTAACAGTCTTTTGATTTGTTCCTATGAGAAAATATGATCTGTAATGATTAAGTAATTTATTGTATCCGTTTTCTAAAATACTGTTTTGAAAATTTAGAGCAGAGGAATAATTTTCCTTTCCGAAAATTCTGTTACAATGCTTTGTTACATAATCTTCATAGTTTAAATCATAATCTCCTTTGTTAAGCGGTTTCCAAGAGTCCTGTTTCATCGGAAATTTACTTACGTAATTTTTAGTAGGCATAAGTTCAGCCACTCCGTTAAATGAAACCTTAAGTTTTCTTTGTACTCCTCCTATAAACCCAAGTGCCCAATCATCAAGATCATTCCAGCCAATAGGATCCTGAGGTTTCGACAAAATGTCCCAGTTCATAATCGAATTAATAAGTAAGGGAGCTCCTTCATAAGGTGTTCCACAGGTAATTATCTTATCGACTTTTTCACTGCCGTATTTGGAGTAGTATGATGAAGCCACAAGCCCTCCCATAGAATGTGCAACTATATCAACGCTCTCTTTACCTGTTTGTTTTAAAATCTTTTTGATTTCCTCATTAAGTTTTTCTGCACTGACAGAATTACTTTTTCTCCAGTCATAGCTAAATACATAGACTTCTCTTTTCGGAAATCTTTTACAAATACTGTCAACTAATGTTTTATACGCTCCTTTTGTTCCGTATTCACGTCCGTAACTGTCTTTATCACCTTCACTATATTTTTGTTGATTTTCACACGGACGTACATATAAATGATTATTTGGTTTTAACCGTTCCCTTAGCATTATGACATTATTTAACAGTCTTGCCTCAGGATCCCAAGCTTTTGTATTGTCGCTATAATCTTCGCTTATGAACAATCTGCTTCCCATAATTCCCGGAATTATTATAATCGGATCTTTATCTTCTGATTCATATTCGGGAAAATTGTCAATATTCGGCTCGGACTTACCGCTGTCAGGATCTTTCTTGTCCTTATCAGGGTTTACGTCATCTCTTTTGTTGTTGCCATTGTTTTTATTATTATGACCGTAATCATTTCTGTTGTTTTCATTTCTTTTATTCTCGTTATCTTTGTTATTTCCTTTGTTACTGTCAGCATTATCTTCTTTGTATTCTCCTTTCCCCGCTATGTCTTTCATAAAACGTTCTCCAAAGGCTAATTCTTTTCCTTCCAAATTTTGGAAAAATCCGACAGTATATATTGTTATTCCATTTTCTTTCAGCTTTTTTGTAATGTTATATACTTCATTTGCAATTTTATAGTTTTCGTGATCTGACTTTGAATACATACCTTTCTCTGTCTCTTCTAGCCCACCGGATGGTATTCCGTCAGAACATATCACTATATTTTTAATAACTTTTTTATTTTTTTGCTCTTCTACTTCTTTAAATAATGCTTCTGATTTATTCAAGCCATAATCAAAATACGATTTTCCAAGAGGTACGGTATTTTCTTCCATACCTTTGTTCAATTCTTCTAAATCATTTGTAAAATCACACAGTACTCTACTGGTATTTAGCACGAAGACACTATCTATTGATATGAGTGCGACTTTATTTTCACTATTTGCTTTTACAACGGATTTATAAAAATTTTTTACAGTCTTTCTTTGCTCTTTTTCGGGCTTTCCGTCCATAGTTCCCGACATATCCATTATTATGACTGTGTAGCTCGGCTCTTTACTTTCTACTATCCTTTCAATATTATTTTCTTCAACTACTCTTTTTACAATTTTATTGTTTTCATTAAATAATTTTCCCGACTCAACAGTAAAATCCTTTGCATACAAAGAATTACTCATTACCGACAATATTAAACTCAATGTTAAGAAAATTCTTAAAATTTTTTTAAACTTATTCATTTTTCCTCCCTATTTATTTAAAAAATTTTTTAAATTTTATTACAAAATTGTTTTAATCATATATTGAAATTAAACTTAAAAAATTTTTCAATCTCCGTTTTTATATCTTTGAAGATTTATGTAATACTTCATTTTTAAACACCTCCCTCATTTTTGATAGATTTTATCATAACCATTATATCATAGGAAATCGTTAAATTGCAAGAATGAATTATTAAAAATAAAATTTTTAAAAGATTTTTTTTATTAAGCATTTTTTATTTATCTCTTTTTTATTTTCTTTTTTTGTAGTATAATCAAGTTGTAAAATTAATATTGAGGAGGCTGAAATGAAAAATATTAAAATTGATGAATTTAAAAACTTTAAATTTCTCGGTAATTTACATTTGGCAAATGATGAA
>JALEHY010000015.1 GCA_022770425.1 Parvimonas sp.
TAAAGTGCAGAAGTCCTCCTTTTTTATTCTCAAAAACCAAAATCATATAAAAAAAGGAGAACAATATTTTGGAAAATAGAAAATATTACCTCTATGTTAGGGGAAAAGCGATAGAGGTTTAAGAAAACTTTTAGAAGATAAAATCTAAAAAACGATGAAAGGTTAAGTATTAAAAAAAGCTGCTTAACATTTTTTGATGGAAATTAAAAATCATTAAAACATTGTTAGGTTATGCAGATAAAGAAAAAGACAAAAAATTAAGATAGTCAATTGAACAGAGGATATCTGGCTAATTAAAAAACGAAATTTAATATTCAGGGTAATAATTTGTAAGATTAAAAGAACAAAGTTAAACGGCCAGAAAAATCCGGTCGTTTTTTGGTTGTAATAAACAGGAAGGATATATGTACGAAAATAACAATGAACATAATATAGGAATAAAGACTGTAAAGAAAATTGGGAAAGTAACTTATGAGGTTGTTGTCCACTTTAATGAAAATGCAACTAAAACAATGCAAGATAAATTAAAACGTATAATGCTTATAGAAATGGAGAGTGAAAAACATCAAAAAAGTGATAAAAATGATTAGAAAGTCTTTGACAAGTAGAAACAGGAAAAAGAACATTAAAAGTATTTATCGAAAGGATATATTTTAATGATGAAACAGTTACTTCGAAGCAAAAGGAAAAAGTATTATACATTCAGATTTAATTAAGAGAAAAAACAAGATTCTTGATACTTTGAAAAAATTAATGGAGAAATTTAATACTTCGGTAACCAAAGTGGTTAAATTTTCCTTCATATAAAGTGAAAGTAGAGTTTGACCTCCGGTGTTTTGTTAATAAAAATCTTTTTATGATAAATAGAATAAATACAAATCTAATATCCTTTTGAATATTTGATTTTTAAAAATTAATATAGGATGTTATCTGTTTGTTGAGAATTATAACCTATGTCAAGACTTTTCTGATGAAAAATTCGACTTAAATGAATATCAAAAGAAAAAGAGTGTTAAATATGAATACATAAAAAATAAGAGAGCCATTTATGGATAGCAGATAGAAGATGCACAGTCTTAAGGTCCTGATGATTACGGAAATTTAGAAAAATATTTTAGAATAAAAAAAGCAGGTAAACCTGCTTTTTACTAATCTCTGTTGTATCTTTTTTTGAATTTTTCAATTCTACCACCTTTTTCAACAAATCTTTGACGACCTGTGTAGAATGGGTGAGAGTCAGAACTTATTTCAACTTTGATTAATGGGTATGTGTTTCCATCTTCCATTTCTATTGTTTCATTTGAAGTTTTAGTTGAACCGCAGATGAATTTATATCCGCTTGTTGTGTCCATAAAAACTACTTTATTGTATTCTGGATGTATCCCTTTTTTCATTGTTTTCACCTCGCTTAAAAGTTGTAGATTTAATCACTTTGCATATTATAACATATTGTGTATTATAAATCAAGAGGAATATTAATTTTTTTACTTGTTTATATGTAAAATTTTTTGAACTTTAATAAATTTTATTTATTGATAAAAAATAAATATTTAACTTTTTAACTCTTTTATAATATAATTATTCATACAAGGAGGGTGACTTTATGATAGAGAAGGAGATTTCTAAAATAAAATTGCCAAGCAAATTTGAAGAATTTGCAGATGCAAGAAAAATCGGTTTTTTAAAAATGAAAGACCTTAAAGAAAGCGGAAAAAAAGTAGCAGGAGTTTTTTGTACATATACTCCGATGGAAATAATTTATGCGGCAGGAATGATACCTGTTAGTTTGTGTGCTACAACCGAAGATTCAATAAAATATTCTGAGGCGGATTTACCTAAGAATTTATGTCCGTTGATTAGGTCAAGTTACGGGTTTGCTGTTAGTGATACTTGTCCTTATTTTTATTTTTCTGATATTATTATCGGAGAAACTACTTGTGACGGAAAGAAAAAAATGTATGAACTTATGGGAGAGTTTAAGAATGTTCATATTATGCAACTTCCTCAAAACAATCTTGATGAGTTATCACTGAAACTTTGGACAAATGAAATGTATAAGTTAAAAAGAAAATTGGAAGAAACTTTTAATGTTGAAATTACTGATGAAAAACTTTGGGAAGCGATAAAATTCGGAAATCAAGAAAGAAAAAATTTAAGAAAATTTTTTGAACTTGGTAAATTAAATCCTTCGCCGTTAAGCGGAGTTACTATGAGTTCAACTCAGGACGGTTTCGGTTTTGAATTTGACAGAGAAAAGAAAAACAAAGAAATTGTTGAAAAAACTATGGAAATCTATGATTTTTGGGAACGTGAATACAAAGGTAAAGAGAGTAGCAGGCCGAGAATTTTAATAACAGGTTGTCCTGTAGGAGGAGTTAGGGAAAAAATACTTACTACAATAGAAAAAGCGGGTGCTGATATTGTTGTTTATGAAAATTGTTCCGGAGTCAGAGAAAAACTTACTCTTATTGATGAAACTATGGATAACCCTATTGAAGCAATTGCAAAAAAATATTTGAATATTAGTTGTTCTGTAATGTCTCCGAATAATAAAAGATTTGATGATTTAGATAAATTGATTGATGAATACGAAGTTGATGCAGTTATTGAGATTGTTCTTCAAGCCTGTCATACATTTGCAGTTGAGTCTACAAAAGTAAAAAAATTTGTTACTGAAAAAAAGGGGAAACCTTATATGTACATAGAATCCGATTACTCTATGAATGATATCGGACAAGTTTCAACGAGAATTGAAGCATTTTTGGAGATGATTTAATGAATATAGGAATAGATATTGGTTCTACTGCATCGAAAGTTGTGGTATATGATAAAGAAAAAGATGAAATTGTTTATAAGATATTGATGCCTACCGGTTGGAACAGTAAAGAAACTTCGTCTGAAATTTATAAAAAATTAATTTTAGAAGGCATTGACGTTGACAATTCTTATGTTGTCGCAACAGGTTACGGAAGAGTTTCGGTTCCTTATGCAAATAGAGTTGTTACAGAAATTACAACTCATGCGAAAGGTGCAATGTATCTTTTAAAATCAGATTGTGATGTTATAGATATTGGAGGGCAAGATACAAAAATAATAAATATAACAAACGGAGTAGTCAGTGATTTTATTATGAATGATAAGTGTTCTGCAGGAACAGGTAAATTTTTGGAAGTTATGAGTAATCGTTTAGGACTTACACTTGAGGAAATGTTTGAATTTTCAAAATTAGGAAAACCTGTTTCTATAAGTTCAACTTGTACGGTTTTTGCAGAGTCTGAAGTTATTTCTCTTATGGGACAAGGAGCATCAAAAGAGGATATCGCAAGTGGAGTTGTAAATTCCATTGCAAATAAAGTTGTGGGACAGACCAGAAGATTTAGAAATAAATCTGATATTTACTTTTTGACCGGAGGATTTTCAAATACTCCTTACATGGTAGATTTATTAAGTAAATTGTTGGGGAAAGAAGTAAAAACTCATGAGCTTGGTAGATTTGCGGGAGCTTTGGGATCTGCGTTAATTGAAAAATAAAAATTTTATTAGGAGGATTTTTTATGGCTTTTTTAAAAAAATTACCAATACCTATAGCAGGTTTGATATTATCAATGTTTGCTCTTGGAAATTTGTTACAGTCTTACAGTTTAACTATAAGATTGTGTATAGGAGCTATAGCTGGAGTGCTCTATGTTATTTATGTACTTAAAGTAATGGTGTTAAATGTAAAATTAAAAGAGCAATTTAATAACCCGATTATAGCAAGTGTATTTTTAACTATAACTATGGCGACTATGTTAATCTCGACATATTTAAAGCCTTATTCACAAATTTGTGCGAATATAATTTGGTTTTTTGGATTTATAGGACATTCTTTATTGATAATTTGGTTTAGTATGAAGTTTTTAGCTAATTTTTCAATAAAAAAAGTTTTTCCGTCTTGGTACATAGTTTATGTTGGAATTGCGACTGCGAGTGTGACTGCTCCTGCGGTTCAACAAACAGTATTAGGACAATATGCGTTTTGGTTTGCGTTTATATCTTATATTATTTTATTACCGTTTATATGTTATAGGGTATTTAAAGTCAAAGAAGTTCCCGAACCTGCAAAACCTACATTTGTAATTCTCTGTGCACCCGCTTCACTGTTGCTTGCCGGATATATGAACTCATTTGCAACGAAAAGTTTGGCTATGTCTGTTTTATTATTTATATTTTCGACAGTTTTTTATTTAATTGTCCTTGTAAATATTCCGAAGTTGTTGAAATTAAAATTTTCACCGGGATTTTCGGCATTTACATTTCCTTTGGTAATAACTGCGTTAGCTACTAAACTTTTTAATGGATATCTTATAAAGTTGAATGGAAGTGTAAATTATATTTTGAAAGTTTTAGTAAATTTCGAAGAAATTATAGCTGTGATATTTGTTTTATATGTATTTATAGGCTATATGAAATTGCTGTTTTCAAATGAAAAATAATAATTTTAATTAACTGTATTATTACAGTGTAAAGAACAATTTAAAATTTAAGTATATGTAAATTATTTAATTTATAGAGTGGAAGTACATAATACTAAAGTTACATATTAAATACCGCTCTAAATTTAATTATAGTCTTATTATATTAGGAAAATTTAGGAGGTTTTATGAACATTCGAGAAAGTGTGAAATTATTTGAATCATATTTAGATTTGGAACGCCGTCCCGTAGGAATAAAATTCTTTAAAGACGAAGAAAGTTATCGAAAATTTGAAGTACCTGAAAGAGAAACAAAAGTGACTTATTGTAACTCTGTCAATTTGGCATCAAAAGGAGAAAGTATAAAGATAAGAAAAGCACATCAAGGTTGTCCTAACGGAAAAACCGCTTTTGGATTTAACCCTGTACCTGAACCTATTGCATCAGGTAAGGGAAGATTAAGTAAAAATATTTATAATGATTTGGAGATTTCTAAAAGTGTTTCAGATGAAATGGTATTTTTAAAAGGAGATCAAATATATGGTATGGCAGTTATGCCGCTTGAAAATTTTAAAGAAAATCCCGATGTTGTTGTAATAATTTCAAAAGCATATAATATAATGAGAGTTGTTCATGGGTATTCATATTTTTATGGTTATTCTCCGACATTTAAAAGTGTCGGTCTACAAGCTGTTTGTCATGATATAACTACATTACCTTATGAAACGGAAGGAATAAATGTAACTTTTCTTTGTCCCGGAACAAGACTTGTAGCAAATTGGCATCCTGACGAATTAGGAATAGGAATGGCTTGGAAATATTGGTATGAGGTAGTTGAAGGAATAGTTCAAACTGCAAATCCGTTTGAAAGAAATAATAATAAGAGAAAAATAATAAAAAAATTGAAAAAAAATAATTTTAATGGCGATGTGATTGAGTTGAATAAAAACTATGATACGGGAAGTTATACAGGAGGAAAAGTTGAATAATTTACTTTTGTATAAATTATTTTAAAGCTGAGAAATAAAAATCTCAGCTTTTTTATCTGAAATGAAATTATATTATTAAAAGCAAATTATCGGTATAAAATTATTTTTTAAAAATGTACAATAAAATTCTTTCAATTTTTATTTAATGTATTTTGAAATGTAAAAGCAATATACTTGTGTAAGTTAATTTGAATATAAAGTGTATTTGTGTTATAATAACAATTAGTTTGTGATTAATATAGGGGGATTTATGTTAGAAATTAGTGCTGGTGGTGTTGTTATACACGATGGACAATTTCTCTTGTTAAAAAAATTCAGTAATGAATGGGTATTACCCAAAGGAAGACTTGAAAGTGATGAAACTTTGGAAATTGCTGCAATTAGAGAAGTTAAGGAAGAGTCCGGAATAGACGCAAGTATAGTGCGATATTTGGGTTTTGTAAAATATGATTATCAACACAATGACGGTGAAAAAGTCAAAAAGACTGTTCATTATTTTTATATGAAACCTGATGAAATAAAATTAAATCCTCAAAGAGAAGAGGGTTTTGTTGAGGCAATATTTTTGCCTTATGAAAAGGCGATAAAACTCGTAAAACATGATGCAGAGAAAAATATGTTAAAGAGTGCAAAGTATTTTTACGATAAGAAGAAATAGATATGGTATTTTCAACTGAATTAAAAAATGAATTGGCAAGGGTAGAAATAGTTGATGTTTTTGATTCTGTTTCTGAACTTTCTGCATTTATCAGAACGAACGGAACGGTTGTTATAAGTAATTTTTCTTTTAATTTGCGTTTTGAAACTACTAATAACGCAATTATTAGGCGAATTTTTAAACTTTTTAAGTTTCTTTATGATTATGACGGAAAAATTATTATTTCAAAGATTTCAAACTTAAGACGGAACAATGTTTATAAAATGATTATTGAAGATGCAAAAGTATCCGAAAAATTTTTAAGTGATGTTTATTTTTCAGATTTTGACAGTCTTTTTTTAAAAGATGATTTGTATGAAAGAGTTGTTGTTGGTAAATCTTTTGCAAAAGAATTTTTGCGTGGAGTTTTCTTAGGATCGGGTTCTATTTCAAATCCGGATAAAAATTATCATCTTGAATTTACATTAAATTCGACAGAACTTTCTGATTTTGTAATCAAATGTCTGAAGATTTTTAAGATTAAAGCAAAGAGTATTGAAAAAAAAGGTCAAATTATAGTTTATGTTAAAGACAGTGAGATGATTTCGGATTTTCTTTCCCTGATAGGAGCGGTAAATACTCTGTTTAAGTTTGAAGATATAAGAATGATAAAAGAAATTAAAAACAAGGCAAATAGAGTTACCAACTGTGAAACTGCAAATTTTGAAAAGACTATGAATACTGCGTTTAGCCAAATTGATGCAATAAAGTTGGTTTATGAAAAGTACGGAAAATCTAATTTGGATAAGTCTTTGTTAGAACTTTGCGAGCTTAGAATTAAAAATCCGAGTTATTCCCTGCAACAGTTAGCAGATATTTTAAAAATCAGTAAATCAGGAGTAAATCACAGATTTAAGAAAATAATGGAAATGTCGAAAAAATAAAAAAGTGACAGTAGAAGGTATAGAATAATTACACTTTTCTACTGCCACTTTTATTTTTTTAATTTTAATATTTGTTTTGTTTCAAAGTTTTTAAAATCATTAAACGAAAACTCATTTATGTAATTTGAATTTACATAATTTAAATAGTATTTTTTATCTTTTTGAGTTATGGCTGAGTAATATAATGTTATACTCGGAAGTTTTAAAAGTTCTTTCTCGAACATTTCTTCACTTATGGTAAATTTCTTTAAAATTTTTAGCATAAGTTTTAAATTTGAAATATCTTCATCGATCTTATTTATTTCATTTAATTCATCAAATGCTCTTAAAAATCTTTTTGTAGGTGTTATCATATTTCCTTTTAATTCTTTTTTTTCAAGATATTTATGTAAATTTTTTATATGAGTTTCAAATTTAGGACTGTTTGTCATAATATTGTAAGGATTTTCTTTTACTTTTATTTCTCCGTTATCTATTTCTAAAATTAAACTTTTATTGTATTTATCTGTAAACATATAGTGATAATGTCTGGAAAAGTTTTTATCGTCAACCGATGATTTTTCAACTATAAATACTTCTTTTGAAAGTTTTTTGATTTCTTCTAAACTTTTACAATTTGTAAGAAAAAAATTAAGTAATTTGGTTGACGTTATATTTAGTTTTTCTTTTTTTATAATTTTAGGAAAAGACATTACATTTCTAAAAGAGTTCGTACAACCGAGTAGTCCCGTTTCATTTATTCCGTCAAGTAAATGTTCATAGCCTTCAAAGGTTGTTCCCATAATTTTATATTTTGTATATAATTTATTTCCTAACACATCGCTATCAAAATGACAATTTTTGGGGAAATACATAAAACTGTATTTGTGAGTTTTTGGTAAATCCATTGTTCTTCCGAGAACTACGTCATTATTTCTCGAAAATGAGAAAGTTGTGCACATTTTTATCACCTCATTGATATTATAGCAAAAAAATTATAAAAAATGAATTATGAATTAAAAAATATGTAGGTTCTCAAAAGATGTGAATAATAGATATGGATATTGAAAAATCAATATTTATATCTATTTTTTTTTATCTAAAAAGGGTTTTAAAAGCTACTTATATAATTTAAAGTGATAGAAATAATAGATATAGATATTGACAAATATTTATAAATGGAACTTGACAAGTCAATATTATTTTCTATCACTATAATTTTTATAGTTAAATGTATAGAAATGTTGTTGCTAAAAACAATTAAAGATACTTCAGTCTGGCTGTATAACGGGGGCTGCTCGGGAAGAACTTCGGAGAGCTGAAAAAAGCTATGTGAATTTTAAATAATTCAGTTATCAACAATTCAAAAAATGGTCAAATTGACCAAAAATATTAAAGTATAAAATTAAGAATATAATTATAGAATACTAAAGAGAGATGAAATATTCTCTCTTTTTGTATTTGAATTAATGTCAATATTTATTTTCAAAATGTTGACATTAATTCATTTATAAAATTGAAAAGGAGAAGTAGATGGTAAAGTTAGATAAAAAAATGTTCAAGGAAATTCCTAAAGTTATGAAAATAGATGAATATAATAGTTTATATATTCCAAAGGCTCTTTTTGAACATGAAAAATATAAAAAATTAAATATCAATTCAATAGCATTATATGGATTTTTATTAGATAAATTACTATCAGAAGATGTTTTAAGAGACGATGAGGGTTATTTATATGTAGTTGTGAAATTAGATGATATAGTAAAATTTTTTAATAACAAAATTTCAAAGTCTACACTGATTAATTGTAGGACATCATTAATTGAAAATAATTTATTAAAAGTTAAGAACAAATTTAAAAATAGACCAAGTCTATATTATTTGTTAAAACCTTGTGGAATGTAGTTGATTTAGTTAAGGGGTGATTAGGTGAGTGAAAAAGATTTAGCAAAATTTCAAGATTTTATGTATACAAAAGAATCATATTATCAAGAATATCAATTTATAAAAACTCCATCTGTTTTGATAACTAATGAATTTTACAAAAATTTATCATTAGGAGCAAAAATGTTATACTCTATTTTAGCAGATAGACAGAGTTTATCTTTAAAAAACAAAGATAAGTATACAGATGAAAATGGTAAAATATTTTTAATTTATACAATTGAAAATTTAGAAGAAGTTTTACATCTTTCAAAGAAAACAGTAATAAAATATAAAAAGGAGTTAGTTGAGTTTGAGTTACTTTATGAAAGAAGAATGGGACTTGGACTTGCAAATAGGTTATATGTTTTAAAGCCGAATTATACATTTCTTGAAGAAATGGCTAAAAATACAAGAAGTGTAAAAAATACACTTCTGGAAGTGAAGAAAATACACTTCAAGAAGTGGAAAAAGTACACCTCAGTAAGTGTAAAAAATACACTTCCAGAAGTGGAAATTTTACACCCTAATCATACTAATCATAATCATACTGATTATAATCATACTAATATCAATCAATCTATCATAGATGAAGATGAATTGATTGAAGATTATAAAAAATATAAAAATATAATTTTAAAAAATTTAAATTATGATTTGTTAAAAATTAGTTTAGATAATAGTTATTTAAAAGAAATTGATGAAATTGTTGAATTAATGTTAGATGTAATTATATCCAATGATGATGTTTTTGTAAATAAACAAAAGCTGCCAAAAAGTTTGATTGTGAAAAGATTTTTAAGTCTTGAATTTAAGCATATAGAATATGTTTTAAAATCAATTGCTAACTATAGTAAAAAAGCAAAAAATATAAGAAGTTATTTAATAACTTGTTTGTACAATTCATATTCAACAGTTGATATTGAAATATACAATGAAATATCAGGAAATAGTATTAAACTGTAGGTTAAATATTTAACTTTTAGTTTATGGATTTTGTTTTATAGAAACAGTATAGTAAGGAGTAAAATGATGAAACTAAAATGTAAAAAGTGTGGCAATACAGAACTTTTCTATGAAAAGGAAAAATATAAAGGCACTTGTAATTATGTAGTTGACAATGAAGGTAACGCAACTGATTATAACTTAGGAATGTATGATCATGCCGAACATACATTAAATAGTGTTTGGTACTACTGTTGTGAATGTGATTCGAAAGTTTACAAAATACCTGTTGATAAAAGATTTTAAACGGTGGGGTTAAAGGAAAGATTTAAATTGATAAATAGTGATAAAAGGAGATAAAAATGAGAATAATAACAATAGGAAATCAAAAAGGTGGTGTTGGGAAAACTACAACAACGATGAATTTAGGAGTAGCTTTAAAAAAGTTAGGAAATAAGGTCTTGCTTATAGATTTTGATCCACAGAGTAGTTTGTCAATATATCTCAATCACGATGTCGCAGATAGAAATACAATAGATAATTTAATTTATAAATTTCTTTTTAATGAGTTAAAAGATATATCTAAATATATAAAAATTTCAAAAAATGATGAAATAGAATATATAGCAAGCAATCCTGCACTTGCGAACATTGAAAAGAATATGGAAACAAGACTTGCAAGAGAATACATTTTAAAAGAGATTTTAGAAAATGAATATTTTGAAAAATATGACTATATTTTGATAGATACGTCACCTTCAATTTCAATTCTTATGACAAATGCTTTTACAGTTTCAACAGATGTAATAATACCCGTGCAATCACAATTTTTTACGATAGAAAGTTTAAGACTTGTATATAATACAATTTCTCAAGTAAAAAAATATTTAAATAAAGATATAAATATTTTAGGTATTCTTTGTACTATGGTTGAAAATACTGTGATGACAAGAGTAGTTACAGAGCATCTTGAAAAAGAATATTCAAAAGATTTGTTAAAAACAAAAATAAGTAAATCTGTTATGGCAAGTGAAAGTACAGCAATAAAAAAATCATTAGTAAATATAAATTGTAAATTAGGAGAACAATATTTGGAACTTGGAAAAGAAATTATGGAGAAGTAAATTATGAGTTTATTAAAAAATTTTAGTTTTGATTCTGAACTTAGGAGCGATGGGAATATACAAAGCTTATTTTTAGATAATGAAAAGCAACAAATTGTATATATAAATATTTACGACTTAGTTATTGTAGAAAATCAACCTTTTCATTTGCAATCTGATGAATATATAAATGCTTTAGCTGAAGATATAAAATCAAATGGTTTATATAGTCCTTTATTAGTTAGAAAAAAAGAAAATAAATTTGAAATTATATCAGGAAGACATAGATACTTAGCTTTTAAGTTATTAAACAGTAAAGAAATTCCTTGTATAGTAACTGATAAAGATGATGATGAAGCAGTTATAGCAATGATAAATGCAAATTTAAATCAAAGATTAAATATGTTACCAAGCGAATTGGCTTTTTCTTTTTTGATAAAATCTAAAGTTTTAAAACATATGAGAAAGTCAGATGAGAAAGGATTTAATGTATGGGAAGAAGTTAGTAAAGATACAAATTTTTCTGAAAAGAAAGTCAGAAGAATTGTTAAAATAACTGAGCTTAATAAAGCTTTGATAAAAGCAGTAGATGTTGGAGATATAACACAGGTTGTATATCTTGAAGTTTCAAAATTAAATAAAGAAGAACAAGAAGTTCTTTGTAATTATTTCTATATAAATGAAATTTCTTTTAAAAAATTAAAAGCTAAGTTTATACAAAGATTAATTTTTGAATCTGAAATAACTTATGATAAAGTTGATGAAATATATAAGGAATTGTACCAAAAAGAAAAAGTTAAAGATGAAAAAATTTATTTTGATGAGATTTATAAAAATTTTGATGGGAGGATTTCTAAAGATATTTTTGATGAAATTTTAAATTATCTTACAAAGCAAAAATATCTAAAAATAAAAGGTATATAATTTTTATAGTATAAAAATATTAAAACATAATAAAAATTCAAAATAGGGGGTATTTTTCTTGATTAATGAACAAATTACACAAGGTGTTGTTTCTAATGCAAAATCTCAAGCAAAACTTGTATTTGATATAATTAGATTTATGTCTTACAGTAAACCTGGAAATAGTGGAATAAAGAACTTAGAGAGTGGAGAAGTTAAACTAAAAGACCTTGTAAAAACAAATTCAAAACTTGAAAAAATAGAAATTTCAGATAAAGATTTAAAATATATAAAAAAAGAACTAAAAAAAGACGGAGTTAGTTTCAGTATATATTTTGATAAAGATACAAAGAAAAATTATATATATTTTCAAGCAAAGGATATTGAAATTTTGAATTTAACTTTTGATAAAGTTTTAAAAAAACTTAAAAAACGGGAAGAAAGCAAAACTCATAAACTCAAGAGTACATTAAAAGAAAAAATTAAAAAATCAAAAGAAAGATTTGAAGAAAAAGTAAAAGAAAAGGTATTTGATAAAGAACCTTTGGGAAGAAAATTATGAGGAAGAAAAATATTAAAATTTTAAAATACAATATTAAAAATTTAAGTTTTAAAAATATAGTATTTTTTATTATAAATTTTATGATATTTTGGTTCTTTTTTAATTTTTTTTCTTTTTGTGAAACATTTAAAGGAGATTTTTTTAAAAAATTAATAAGTGCGATTTTAAAAATTGAAAATATATCATTTTTTCCAAAAACAAGTATTTTAGAGAGCTTTATATATGCTATTGTAGTTATAGTTATTTTTAATTTGTATTTTAAATCAAGAAAGAAGAATAAAAAGAATTATAGACAAAGAATAGAGTATGGCTCAGCAAGATGGGGAACAAAAGATGACATAAAGCCCTTTATAAATCCGATTTTCAGCAAAAATATTATTCTAACCCAAACTGAATTTTTAACTATGGAAAGTAGGACTAAAAATTCAAAATATGCAAGAAATAAAAATATGTTAATAATTGGAGGTTCCGGAACAGGAAAGACAAGATATATACTAAAACCTAATTTAATGCAAGCACATTCAAGTTATGTTGTTGCAGATTCAAAAGGAACAGTTTTACTTGAAACTGGAGAACTTTTTAAAAAATTAAAATATAAAGTAAAAATTTTTAATCTTGTAAATTTTCAAAAGTCAATGAAATACAATCCTTTTGTTTACATAAAAACAGAAGATGATATTCTACTTTTTATTGAAACTTTAATCGAAAACACTAAAGGAGAAGGCTCTGGTGCAGAACAAGACTTTTGGATAAAAGCAGAAAAAATGCTTTTAATGGCAATAGTTGGATATATTTTTTATGAATTAGATGAGAGTGAATGGACTTTCGAAAGTATGGTTGATATTTTACAATTAGGAAGAAAATCACAAAATGGAGCAAATGCTTTGGATGAACTTTTTTATGAATTAGAAGAAAAAAATGAAAAACATTTTGCGGTTTTACAATACAATTCATATATATCAGGAGCTACAGAAACTAAACAATCAATAGTAATAAGTTGTTTAGCGAGACTTGCGGTTTTTTCAATAAAAGGAGTTAGAGAACTTACAAATTATGATGAAATGGAAATTGATAAAATCGGAGACAGAAAGACTGTTACTTATATAATTTTGCCAGATACTCATAAGACTTATAACTTTTTAGCAAGTATTATGTATACTCAAATGTTTAATAGTTTAATAAAAAAAGCAGATGATGAGTATGGGGGAAGACTTCCGATTCATATAAGATTTTTGTTAGATGAATTTGTAAACAGTGGAAAAGTTCCAAATTTTGAAAATATAATATCTGTAATACGTTCAAGAGAGATGAGTGTAGCAATATTTTTACAATCGAAAGCTCAGTTAAAAGCTATTTACAAAGACCACACAGATACAATCATAGAAAACTGTGATAGTTACATTTTTTTAGGTGGGCAAGCAGGAGAAACTATAAAAAATTTATCTGAAGATTTAGGGAAAGAAACTATAGATATGATAAATACAAATGATAGTCGAGGAATGCATCCAAGTCATGGTGTTAATTTTCAAATAACAGGAAGGGAACTTATGACTAAAGATGAGATAATGACTATGGATGGAGATAGATGTATCCTTTTTTTAAGAGGAGTTAGACCGTTTTTTTCAAAAAAATATGATATAACAAAACATAAATATTATAAGTATTTATCCGATTTTAATAAAAAGAATAAATTTGACATAAATAAATTTTTATGTAAAGAAAGGGGTGATGTTGTTTTGGATGATGAAACCATTATACAGATATATGAACTGGAAAAAATAAGTTAATAACAAAAAATTTAATTATGAATTTTGGTCAATTTGACCAAAAATGTTACAGAACTTAAATTTATTTTTAAGTTCTTTTTTTATAAAAAATAATTATTAAGGAGAAAAGAAAAATGCAAGAATTTACACAAGTAGTAGATATTTTACAAAAAATAGTATTGGCAGCAGGATTTGGAGTTTCGCTTTTTGGAGGAATGAATTTATTTGAAGCTTTTCAAAATGAAAACCCAGCAGCAAAAACACAAGGAATTAAAGGTTTACTTGCAGGTGGGGGAATTATGCTTATAGGTTGGAAATTAGTACCTATTTTAAAGAACTTTTTTTCATAGGTGATAAGAATGTTAGGAGTTAAATTATACTCTGTAATATTTGTGTTTAATATAGTTGAAAAATTACAAAAAGCTTTTAAAGATGTACTTTTAAATGGAGTTGAATACATTTTAAAAGATATGTTTTCATTACTTAATGATAAGCTTTTAGGAGCAGCCGACACTTTAGCTACGAGTCCTGATAAATGGAATGAGGGGATATTTACATTTATGAAAAATATTTCTGAAACAGTAGTTTTACCAGTTGCAGGACTTGTTTTGGCTGCATTTTTTTGCATTGAATTAATTCAAATGATGTTAGAAAAAAATAATTTACAAGATGTAGAATTATCATCATTTTTTAAATTATTTATAAAATTATATATAACTGGAGTTGTAGTAACGAATTCTTTAAAATTTTTTATGATAGCTTTCAAAATAATTCAAAGTATAATAGAAAAATCACTTCCGCTTTTAAATAAAACGTCTACTTTAGATGAGTCTCAGGTAAATACAATTATAGATACATTAAAACAAAATGCTGGTATAGGACAACTCTTGATTTTAATGTTAGAACTCCAAATTTTAAAGTTATTTATATGGATTATAGCCATAACAATAGAAGTGATAATTTATGGAAGAATGATAGAGATATATTTAGTAGGAACAGTTGCACCAATTCCATTCGCAACAATTGGAATGAGACAAAATTTGAATTTTGGAGTAAATTATTTAAAAATAGCAGGAGCTTTAGCACTTCAAGGTTTCCTAATGCTTGTTTGTATAAGCATTTTTTCTGTTTTAATAAAAACCATAGATTATACCAAAGCAGTATACGCTATATGGTCAATATTTGGATATGGTATTTTGCTCATTTTTACAATGATAAAGACAGGTTCACTTGCGAAAAGTATATTAAACTAAATACATTACAGGAAGGAGAAGATAATGAATTATGTAAAAATTCCATATAATATAGAACGTGTAAAAAATAAAATAATCTTTGGACTTACACTAAGACAAATTCTATGTTTTGTACTTGCTGGAATTACTTGTATTCCGTTCTATTTATATGTTAGACAATTAGTTGGAAATGAGTTGTCAATGTTTTTTATGATGACTGTTTCATTTATATTTTTCTTCTTTGCTTTTTATGAAAAAAATGGATTGCCTTTTGAAAAACATTTATTTTATAAATTAAATTTCAAATTAATAAAGAAAGTAAGGAAGAAGGTTTAATTTATGAAAAAAGAAGATAATAAAAAAATTCAAAAGGAACAATTGAAGAAATTGAAATTTCAGGAAAAACAATTAAAAAAGCAAAAGGAAAAATTTAATTTTAAAGATAAGCAAAAAGAATTTTTAGAAAATTTTAACACATTTTTTTATAAAAATGCTAAGACTAAGTTAGTAACAAGTGAAGATACACTAACTTACAAAAAACTTTATAAAAACGGAACTTTGTTTTTGGGAGATAAAAAATATAGTAAAACATTAAAATTTACAGATACTAATTATGATATTTTAGATGAAGAAAAGAAAGAGTTTGTTTTTTCTAAATTTTCAGATATTTTAAATTATTTCGATTCATCTATGAATTTACAATTTAGTTACTATAATCAAAAAAACAGAGACATCGATTTAATTGAAAGTTTGAAAATAAAAAACAAAGATGATAATTGTAATATTTACAGAGAAGAATATAATAAAATTTTAAGAAAAAAACTATCTTTAAATGATAATTTTAGAAAAGAAAAATATTTAACTATTACTTTAAAAGCAGAAAATTTAAAGGATTCTATATCTAAATTTTCTTTAATAGAAAAGGAATTAATTAAAAACTTTTCTAAAATTGATTCAGAAATACATTTCTTAAACGGAGATGAAAGAGCAAAATTGATTTTTGAACTTCTAAATTATAATAAAGATTTTGATTTGGAAAGTTATGAAAAAAGTAAAGATTCAAAGAAATATATAGCACCTGATAGTTTCAATTTTTCCGATGAAAAATTTTTTAAAATAGAAAAAAACATTGGAACATCTTTTCTTTTGGAAATTATTGGAACAGAAATATCAGATGAAACATTACAAGATTTTTTGGAATTAAATGAAGAATTATATATAAATTTTCATATAACGCCTCTTGAACAAGAAAAAGGCATAAAACTTGTAAAAAGAACCTTGACTAACTTAAATAAAATGAAAATTGAAGAACAAAAAAAAGCTATTAGAGCAGGTTATGATATGGATATAATTTCTGAAAATTTAAAAGAAGCCATAGAAAACACAACAGAACTTTTAGATGATGTTCGTGGTAAAAACGAAAATCTTTTTTATGTATCTATAATTTTTACAAGTATTAATGAAAAATTTAATAATCTTAAAAATTTAATAGAAAGATTGAAAAATTTATCAAAAAAACATAGCTGTTTTTTAAAACAATTAGATCTTATACAAGAACAAGCTTTAATTTCATCTCTTCCTTTTGGACTTAATCAGTTAGAAAATAAAAGGCTTTTAACAACTTCTGCAACAAGTATATTTATGCCTTTTAAATCAAAAGAAATAATTTATCCATCGGGGATATATTACGGGGTTAATCCACTTACAAAAAATCTTTTAATATGTGACAGATTAAAATTAAAAACTCCAAATGGACTTATATTAGGTTCATCAGGTTCCGGTAAATCTTTTGCGGCAAAAAAAGAAATATCACTTTCTTTCCTTTTATCCAATGATGAAATATTAATACTTGATCCGGAAGATGAATACACAAATTTAGTAAAAGCTTTAGGTGGAGAAGCGATAGAAATATCTTCTAATTCCAAAAATTATATAAATCCACTTGATATAAATCTAAATTATGGAGATGATTCAGATGCTATAGGTTTTAAAATTGATTTTATGTTATCATTTTTTGAACTTATAATAGAAAGACCGCTTGATTCCAGAGAAAACACAATAGTTGACAGAGCTTTAAAAACAATATATGAACCCTATCTTAAAAATCCGATTTCTGAAAAAATTCCAATTTTAGAGGATTTATATAATGTTTTATTAAGTTATGGAGACTCTAAATCAAGAGATTTAGCAGAAAGTTTAGAATTTTATGTAAAAGGTTCTTTAAATATTTTTAATCATCATACGAATGTGGATATAACAAATAGAATTTGTAGTTATAATATAAAACAACTTGGAAAGAAACTTAAAAAACTTGGGATGCAAATAATACAAGACCAGGTATGGAACAGAGTTACAATAAATAGAAATAGGAATATACTTACAAGGTACTACGCAGATGAGTTTCACTTATTTTTACAAGATAACTTAACAGCTTCTTTTTTTACTGAAACATATAAAAGATTTCGTAAATGGGGAGGGGTTCCTACAGGAATAACACAAAATATAAAGAATGTTTTAGCTTATGAAGGAGTAGAAGATATCTTTGAAAATTCAGAGTTTATTTTAATGCTAAAGCAAGCACCAAAAGATAGAGCTATACTTTGTGATTTACTTCAATTATCAGAAAAACAAGAAAGTTACATTACTGAGTCTGACATTGGTTATGGTCTAATAAAATTTGGGAAGCATATAATACCTTTTGAAGATGATTTTCCAAAAAATACAAAACTTTATAAATTACTACAATCAAGTTTTAAAAGTAAAAATTAGGTATATTTATGAAACAAAAAGATATAATTGGAAGATGGAAAACTACAAATCATTTTAAAAATTTTGGTCAAAATGACCAAAATAATAATTATAAAAATAAATATAAAAGAAGAGATTGCAAATTTAAAAAGAAAATTTCGACCAAATCTAATAGCTCAAAAACTACAAGTTGGAAAAGAAAATCAAATGGATTTAAAAATTTCGGTCAAAATGACCAAAAACAAAAATCTAAAAGTAAATACAAAAAAAGGAAATATAAATTCAAAGAAAAAGTTTCATCAAAATTAAATAATTCTAAGAGTAAGTATAAAAGAAAAGTGCCTAAAAACACAAGACAAATTACAAAAGGTAAAGTTCCTTTTTCAAGAAAACTTAGAAAGTTTGATATAAAACAAAAAAATTTTAGAACAATAAGAAAAAAAAGAAAAGCAGTAAAAAAAATAAATAAAATTTCAAGAAAAAGATACAAAATAAAATCTTTTTTATATAAAGCTGTAAGTACTCCTTTTAGAGTAACAGCTGAGTCAACAAAAAAATATAAAGAAGATGAAACAGGGATAAAAACTGTAAATAGTATATCTAAAAATTCAAAAAAAATTTTAAATCACAGAAGCAGAAGAAATAGAAGAAAGCCTATGCGTCTTCAAAAAAAGGCTACAAAATTAGAAAAGAAAATTCAAAAGCTTGAAAAAAGAACTGCCTATAAAAAGGACTTACAAAAATTAAGCAGAAAAATCGATTATAAAAAATCAAGTAAATTTCAAAAATATAAAAGGAAAAGAGCTATAAAGAAGAAATATAATTATACTTTCTTTAGAACAAACAAACAAAGATTAATAAATATAAAAGAAAAACTAAAGAAAATATTAATTAAAATTTTTAAATTTATAGTAAGACATTTAGTTAGATTATCTTTAATTTTTGGAGGAACAATTTTGCTTATATATGTAACAACAGTTCCTTTTACTTCAATTTTTAGAATGTTTACACATCAAGTTTCTGAAACAGTTGTATATACAAGCTATCTTTCGGATGTAGATACTTTAAAGGAAATTGAAAAATCTCTTAGAAAAAAAGAAGAAAGGTTATTGGATGAAATATATAATCCACAAAAATATCATTTAAATTATGACTTATTTAAAATTGATGCAGATGATATAGGACATGATGTTCATCATCTTCTATCATATATTACTGCTAAATTTGGTAAGATAGAAAATTCAAAAGACTTTGAAGGAAATTTAAAAATAATCTTTGAAAAAATGTATAAAGTAACTTACTCAAATGCAATAGTTCAAAAAGATATTGATAATAATGGAACTTTATCAAAAAAGAAACTAAAACAATTAACAATTCATATCAGAAAAACAGAATTAAAAGATATAGCAAAAAAAGAATTTTCATCAAAAAAAGAAAATTTAGAACATTTTGAAACTCTTCTTGAAACTAAAGGAAATATGGAAGAAGAATTTCGAGAATTTGAAAAAGTAGAAATTCTTGGAGATAGAAAAATATACAAACCTGCAGTAGGCTATCAACCGGCAATGGAAAAATATATAAATTCTCCACTTGTAATACCCGGAAGTATAAGGCAAGCTGTTTTAATGTGGGCTGCAACTCACGAGGGAATTCCTTATAGACTTGGAGCAGGACATGGAGTTCCTTTTGGAGCTTACGGAGGAGAACTTGACTGTTCAAGTTTTGTTTGTAACGCTTGGGGACTTTGTGGGGGAAATATAGATAGAGTTTATGCAACTTTTTATATGCCAAACAGATATGTAAAGTCAATTTCAAAATCAGAATTAAAACCGGGAGACGCAATATTAAATCAACAACATCACATTGAAATGTTTTTAGGTTTTGACGGAGGATATAGAACAACAGGCTCACATATGGAAGGTGTTCCAAGCGGTATGAGCTTTTGGGGGCAAGAAATAACTCATTTTATTACTTTAAGTAATTTAGATGAACCTGCAAACCCAGAACTTATAAAACAACTTGAGGAAGAGATTAAAAAATATGACCCTAATTTTGAAAGGAGAAAATAAAAATAATTTTATGAATAAAGATGAAAAAAAGCAACAAATTATTTTAAAGAGATTAGAAAAAAATAAAAGCTCAAAAGAAGAACTTCAAAAAAAATTAGAAAAAATAGAACAAGTAATCATAAAAGATACAGAGGAATTAGAGATAATTTCTTTAAAAATAAAGAAAAAGGAGATAGATAAACTTTATGAAGTTTACACTAAAAGTGAATTAAGTTTAGATGAATTTTTAGATTTTATAGGAGGAAATGATGAAAACGAAAAAAATTAGAATATTTTTACTTGTGTTTTTAAGCTTAATTTTTTTGAAAAATTCGGTTTTTGCTCAAGGGAAAGATTCAGGTGGGAAAGAAATAGAACTTGAGGAAATAGAAACAGACGAAGAAGAAACAAAAAAGAATGAAATAGAAGCTAAAGAAAAACAAAAAGAAAAAACTACAACAAACTTACAAAAAGATGAAAGCAAAGATAAAAGCAAAAACACTAATTCAAAAGGAACAATAAAAGAAAATGTATCAAGTGAAAACAAAGTATATAACGGAGATAAAAGACATGAGAACAGACAATTTTTAACATTTACAACAAAAGACGGGAAAGAATATCACTTGATAATAGATTATACAGAAGATTCCGAACAAATAAAATTTCTTTCTGAAATAGATGAAACAGAGCTTTTAAATATAATCAAATCCAACAAAAATTCTAACGGAATTAAAGATGATACTTCAGAAGGAAAAGTAAAAGAAGATATGGCAAAAATTAAGGAAGAATTGGAAAATGAAATAAAAGATTTAAAGAAAACAGAAAAAAATCAAAACAATAAAACTACTAATTCAAGCAGCTTGATGCCTTATCTTCCGTATGTGGTAGTTGCAGCTGGTGTAGTTTTCTTTTTTTATAAAAAGAAAAAAAGAAGCTCAGTGGAAGATGAAGAAATAGAAGAAGATATAATTGATGAAGAAATGAAAGATGATGATGAATTATAACTTTTTAAATTTTGGTCAAATTGACCAAAAACAAAAAGAGTAGAATTTTTTAAAAAAAGTGCTGACAAATAATATAAAGTGCAGTATAATAAATTTAAATAAAATATAAATGTCATACTTAAAACGAAATAACCAATATTTAGAAAGGAGATTTTTTATGAAGATGGATTTTGGTAAATTTTTTGGTAAAAATGGAAAAATTTACTTAGGAGTTGGAGCTTTTGCTTTGGTGTTGCTCGTTGGCGGGGGAATTTTTGTAAATTCACAGTTGCAGGCTAAAAGACAAGAGGAGTTAAGAATAGCGGAAGAAAAGGCTAAGGAAGAAAAGGAAATAGAAGAACAACTTGCAAAAGTTGAAGAAGAAAAGAAAGCAAAAGAGCTTGAAGAAAAGAAATTAGCTGAAGAAAAAGCCAAGAAAGAACAAGAAGAAAAAGAAAAGGCAGAAAAGGAAAAAGAAGAAAAAGAGAAAGAAAGCGGAAAAGCTGAAGTAGACGAAAGAGAAAGTAAAGGTTATAACGGACAAAGTGAAAATAAAGTTGTAAATAACAAGACAACATCAAACAACAGTTCCAATACTAATACCAACAAAAATAATTCAAGCAATAACAATTCAAATAGCAATAATAACAGTAACAATAATAGTAACAATAATAGTAATAACAACAATTCAAATAAAAATAATAACACTTTTGAAGTTGAAGAAGATACAGTGTATACTTTTAAAGGAAAAGGAAACACTGGCGTTTATTTCAATTCTGTATCAGAGTTAGAGGCTTGGGTACGTGAGAATTTTCCAGATTGGGCAAGTAGATATACTTACGGTCAAACAGACGAACGAGGAAAAGTTGAATGGACTGTTAGATTTGATTAAAAAACAAAAAGAGAAAATTCTTTAAAATTCATAATAAATAGATTAATGAGAAGTTAAAAAAATGACTTCTCATTTTTTTATATAAAAAAAGAAAGGAGATTTTTTATGAAAAAAATCAAAGAAAAATTCTTGAAGTTTTTCGGAATTTCAAGCGAGTTAAAAAGAGTAGGATCTTTTGCTTTAGCTTTTTTACTTAGCTTTTTAGCAATTGCACCAAGTTTAAAAGCAGCAACGGGAAGCAGTGAGTGGATACCCGGCTTTTACTACAAAGCAAGTGGGGGAACTTATGGGCAGATGACAAGACTTAAAATTGATGGAGAAGATGTTTTTTGTCTTGAACCGGGAAAAGTTTTTAATTCAGGAAGTGGATATAGTCAAGGAGATGTTTCAAGTATATTGAGTGAAAATCAAAAAAATAAGATAGAATTAATTCATCACTTTGGATACATTTTAAAAGGCAAAGGAGATACAAATCGTGCTTTTACACAAGTTGCTATTTGGGAAATTGTAGGCGGTTATGTAACAATAGGATCATCAACAGGGGCTAATGACAAACGAGATGAATACGAAAGTTGGCTATCTGATGTTAATGGTAAAATTAGTAGCTTAATGTCAGTTCCGAGTTGGAATGGCTCTACAATAACTGGAAAAGTAGGACAGACAATAATTTTAGATGGTGAGGGAAAATTAGATTATACCTACTATATTAGAGACTATCGAGGATGTGATGTAAAACTTGAGGGAGGAAAAGTTAAGATAGGAATTACATCTAATTCAAAAAATGGTTTAATAAAATTTGAAAAGAAAATCTTAAATAACGAATTAAGTCAAGGTATAACTTTGTTATATCAAAAAGCAGGAAGTCAAAAAGTTGGAAAAATAAAGTTAAGTGTTGACCCTCCTGTATACAACATAAATCTTGAAGTACAAAAGGAACCTACACGTGCAAGAGTACACAAGGTAGGAGATGAAAAAGAGGGTGTAAAAGATGCGACATTTCAAATGAGTTATACGAAAAATTTTGAACCTAAGCAGACTTGGGAGTACACAACAGACAAAAACGGATATACAGAATTTGATACATGGAATGTTATGGGAAAAACTGTGTACGTAAGAGAAAAGAGCGTACCTGCACCGTATATTAAGTCTGATGAAGTTAAAACTTTTGTAGTAGAACCTGGAAAGACACACACTATAACTTTTGTAAACAAAAAGCAAAGAGCAAAATTGAGACTTGCGAAAGTCGGAGAAGTTTTAGATAAGTATAAAGACGAAAAAGTTATGGTTAAAGATAAAACATACACAGTAAAAACTCCGATTTTTAAAAATGCTTATATACCCGGTGCAAAATTTGATATAAAACAAAATGGTAAAGTAATTAAAACAGTTATAAGTAAAAAAGACTTTGTAGAAGTAGAGCTACCTCTTGGAAAGTATCAGGTGGAGGAAAAAGAGGCTCCTGCAGGATATATAAAGGCAGACAAAGTTTATGATGTTAACTTAATCGGAAAAGAAGCCACTATAACTAAAAACTTAGAGGTTAAAAACGAAAGAGAAAAAGTAAAATTAAATTTAACAAAATCTTTTGAAAAAGGAATGTTTAAAAAGGAAACTTGGGCGGTTTTCGGACTTTTCACCAAAGAAAAACAAAATGGACTTGAAAAAGACACTCTACTTGAAGTTTTAGAGTTTGACAAAGAAAATTCCACAAAAGAATTTAAAAATACCATAAAAGGAAAATACTATGTAAAAGAGTTGGATAATTCAAGTGGATATAGAAAAGATGAAAAAACTCATGATGTAGATTTATCTAAAGAAAAAGTAGCTACAAAGACAATAATAAACAAATTAAAACGCGGGGCAATTCAAATTTTAAAGGTTGATAAAAATAACAATGAAATAAAACTTGAAGGAGTCACTTTTAAACTTTTAGCAAATAACAGTAAAAGAACAGAGGTAGCAACAAAGAAAACAAATAAAGAAGGAAGTGTAACTTTTGAAAATCTTGAAGTCGGAGAATATATCTTAGTTGAAACAGAAACAAAAACAGGATATATTTTAGATGCTGAAGAAAGAATCATAAGGGTAAAAGATGATGAAAAAATCACAATGGAAACAGTTGAAAACTCACCAACTACAGTAATAGTGCATAAAACAGGGACAGATACAAACGATGAACAAGTTGAAGATTGTGAATTTGAAATCATAGAAGTAGAGGAAACTAAAGAAACAAAAGAAAAACAAGGGGCAAGTTTAAATAACTTTAATGTAACTTTAGATATATTCAAAAGAGAAGAATCAGAAGAAAAAGCTGAAAATATATTAGTATAAGGAGAGTAAATTTATGAAAAATTTTAAAAAAGCAATTATAGCAGGAGTATTAGCTTTAAGTTTAGTGGTAGGAGGATATTACGGAGGATTTAGAGCATTTGCTGATAATGAAGAAAAAGCTGAAGTTAAAACTGAAGAAAAGGTAGTTTATTCTTTTAAAACGCAAGCAGAAGCAGAAAAAATTGTAGGAAAATTAAAAGCAGGAAAAAAATATATCTTAAGAGAAAAAAAGGCAGCTAAAGGATATGTAAGAAGTAAAGACATTGAGTTTACAGTAAATGCAGATTCAAAAGAACAAGAGATAAAGGTTGTAAATGACTTTACAAAAGTTGACTTTTCAAAAACAGATATTACCGGAGAAAAAGAAATATCGGGAGCAAAACTTAAAGTTGTAAAACTAACTGAAGATAAAAAAGAGGGCGAAGAAATTGAAAGCTGGACAAGCGGAGATAAATCACATAGAATTGATAAAATGGAACCAGGTTTTTATCGTTTAATCGAAGAACAAGCTCCAGATGGATACACAATTGCGACTGCGGTTGATTTTGAAGTAAAAGAAACTGGAGAAGTACAAAAAGTAGTTATGAAAGATGATACAACAAAAGTAAAAGTTGTGAAAGTTGGCTCAGATGATGAAACAAAACAACTTGAGGGTTGTGATTTTGATATAATTGAAGTTGAAGAAAATAACAATTAATAGTTGACAGAGGTTAAAATATGAAAATACTAAAAAGGTTTAAAAGCTTTTTATTAAGTCTTTTAGTTTCTTTTCTTTTA
Organism: Parvimonas sp.; assembly: GCA_022770425.1. Taxonomy (GTDB): domain Bacteria; phylum Bacillota; class Clostridia; order Tissierellales; family Peptoniphilaceae; genus Parvimonas. Next base: position 25,217 of record JALEHY010000015.1, read on the forward strand.
ATAAACGGTAATAGTTTTGCAGATAAACAAGAAGATAAGAAAAATCAAGTTGTAGAAATAAAAGCAGAAGAAAAAGAGAAAGCAGAAAAGAAAGAAAAAGAATTAGAAGAAAAAACAAAAGAAAAAGTAGTTTATTCATTTACTACAAAATCAACTCCTGAAGAAATAAACGGAGTTTTAAAAGCCGGGAAAAAATATATCTTAAGAGAAAAAAAGGCGATAGACGGATATAAAAAAGCAAAAGACATTGAGTTCATAGTTAGAAAAGACGGAGTAGAACAAGAAATTAAAGTTATAAATGAAAAAGATGAACCTAAACCTAAGACTCCTCCAAAATCTAAAAAAACAATACCACAAACTAACATAAAAAATGGAACAGTGATTTTCTCATCACTTTTACTCGTGTCAGGAATTTTGGGATGTATTCTTTTTTATAAAAAAAGAACTGAAAAATAAATTAGGGGACGGATAAGTCCCCTTTTATTTTTTTATAATTTTAAAAATAATGCATTAAAAAATAGCACATATTTTTAAAATTTTCTATATGAGCAATATATTGATATCAAAAATAAATAAAATCTAAAAATACGCTAAAATATTAAGATAGGAGTGGTAAAAATAAAAAAGTTGAATATTTTGGAACTTTTTGGAGGAATAGGAGCAATCAGAAAAGCTTTAATAAATTTGAGAGTTGAGTTTGAAGTTTTAGATTATGTTGAAGTTGATAAAAATGCAGTTAGAGCATATAATCTGCTATATGATGAAGATTATATAGAAAATTCAGTTGTAAGATATCAGATTGAAACTGAAAAACAAATAGATATATTAATTCACGGTAGTCCTTGTCAAGACTTTAGTATTATAGGAAAAAAACAAGGTGGAGAAAAAGGAAGTGGAACAAGGAGTAGCTTATTATTTGAAACAATTAGAATAATTGAAGAAATGAAAGAAAAACCTAAATGGATAATTTGGGAAAATGTAAAAGGTGTATTAAATGAAAAGTTTAAAGACACCTTTTCTTTTTATATAGAAGAACTAAAAAGGCTTGGATATGAAAGTAAATTTAAAATTTTAAATGCAAAAGATTTTGGTTTACCACAGAATCGAGAAAGGGTTTTTGTTATAAGTTTTTTAGGAGAAAATAAATTTGATTTTGAAAAGTTAGATAAAAGAAGGTTAGAGCCTATAGAAAATTTTTTAGAAAAAGAAGTATCGAATGAATATGTAGTAAAACAAAAATCAATTTTAAAGATATTAGAAAAGAAAATTTTTAACAAGTCTATGAATAAAAAAAGAGCGAAAGTCATAAAAGATTATTGTTATACAATTTCTACGAAGCAGGTGCGATTACCTAATGCAGGTTTTGTAAAGTTAAAAGATGAAAGATATAGATATTTAACAGAAAAAGAATGTTTTAGACTTATGGGATTTTCTGATGAAGATTTTAAAAAGTTAGAAAATGAATTTAAGACTGAAGGTAAGCTATCTTCAACATTATATAAACTTGCTGGAAACAGTATAGTAGTTGATGTTCTTATCGGTATTTTAAAAGAAATTATTGAAAAGGAGCAATAAAATGAGTAAAAAAGATAATATATTCTTTACGGATGAAGATATAGAAAGAGCAAAAAGTATTAGTATTTTAGATGTTGCACAAAGACTTGGTTTTCATTTAGTTAAACAGGGCTCTATATATTCGACTAAGGAACACGATAGTTTGAAAATATATCCTATTTCAAATACATATTATCGTTTTGCAACAGGAGAATCGGGAAATACAATCAATTTTGTAAGAAATTTTTCAAATTTAGATTTTAAGGAAGCGATGAAATTTTTGCTTGGAGAAATTGAAAGAAGTACAAGTTCTAAAAATTTTAGTCAAATTGACCAAAAAGAAAAAATTACGGAAGAAAAAGAAAATTTTCATCTACCTAAATTAAATAACAATATCAAAAGATCATATTCATATCTGGTAAATACAAGAAAGATTTCGAAAGAAGTTGTAAATGAATTTATAAAAAATAAAAGTATAAGAGAAGATATAAATCATAATGTGTTGTTTATCGGCTTTGATGAAAAACAAAATCCTAAGTATTGTACTTTATCAGGGACTTTATCAGAAGTTAAATACAAAGGAGAAGTTAAAAACAGTGATAAAAGATATGGATTTAGATTTGAAAATAAATATAGTAAAAAAGTTTTAGTTTTTGAATCTCCAATAGATTTATTATCAGCAAAAACTATTTTAAAGTCAAAGGGAAAAGACAGAGATTATTCATATCTTTCACTTGGTGGATTAAGTCCTTTGGCTCTTGAAAATTTTTTAGAAAACAATAAAAATGTTGATACCATTGTTTTTATGCTTGACAATGATATTAAAGGTAGAGAAACTTTTGAAAATATGAATGAAAAATATAAAGATAAATATAAAATTATGGATATGTCTTTTCAATATGAAGGATATAAAGATGTAAATGCTTTGCTTCAAAGTAATGATTTAAAAGATATACATTTTAAAAGTTTTAAAGACGAAAAAGATATAGAAAAGCAACTTATTTCCGATAATTTTTTTGATTTAAAAGAATATAGAAATGAAATTGAAAAGGAAATTTTATATGATGAGAATAAGTTTATTGATTTTTTGAAGGTAATGGGAAATAATCATAAACAAAGTTATAATAATCAACTTTTTATATCCGTTATGTATCCGACAGCAACAGCTTGTACTACAAAAGAAAATTGGGAAAAATTTTTTAATAGAAATATAAAAGATAATGCAAAAGAAATAGAGGTTTTAAAGGGAAATTCTTTTGAAATTATTTATGATATAAAAGATACTAAACTTATCGATGGAGAAGAAGATACATTTTACCATTGGGGAGAAATTAAAGAAAGAAATTTTTTAAATATAAATAGATATTTAAAGAATAATTTTTTAACTTTGAAAAATAATCAAAGTATAGATGATAAATTTAGACTTATAGTAAATGATTATATGAATAAAAATTTTAAATTTTTGAAAGAAGATATAGAAAAGGAAAAGTTTTTATATGAAGCTTTAAAAATAAGTTCTTTAAGTAAACTTAAACAAAGTTATGGAATAAATAAAAAGCTGATAAAGAGCGGACTTAAAAAATTTAGTTACAAAGAAAAATTAGACCTTATGAATATAATTCATTATTTTAATAAAGAATTTTTGGGAAAAATAAAATTATCAGAAATTGAAAAAAATAGAAAAAAAGTGCTGACAAATGAAAAAAGTGGCGGTATAATAAAAGAAAAGGAAATAGATAAAAATATAGGAGGTAAAAATCATGCAACACAGAGTGATGGTCGAGGACTTAGAGGACATAGAAACTGGAGTGAAAAAGACGATAAACTTTTACATGAGGAAAGACGTCGTGGAAGTTCTGGAGTATTTCATTTTGGAGAAGATAAAGGCGGAGCCGAAATGCCAAGGACAAACTCCATTAAGCAAGAATGCAGCAATGTACAGAATACAATATCTCCTACACCACACGAACAAAAGGAAGTACGACATGATAGTGGATATGTACTGCGATGGGACGATGATGAAACACTTGATAGAGATGGTGGAAAGGATAGACGAGTTTTACAATCGCCGAATGGAATGGGCAGAGAGAAGTTGGGGGAAAGAACTAACTCCGAAAAAAATAGAGGAAATGGAAAGAAAAGGGGAAACGTTAGAGGACTTTTGGAGGAAAGTGAGATACACAGAAATTCTTCAAGCAGAGAGAGAAGTGATGGAAATGTACGTTTACGCTTAGATGATATAGGAGAAAAAGAAGATGATAATTTCAGAAATTCTTTACAAGATAGTAAAGAGATTAATGTGGACCATTCCAATCTTAATAATAAGTTTAATCTTCAAAATGATGATTGGAATGGTAAGGAAAATAAAAGAAATGATGACAGGTTAGAAGTAGAGAAATCTACTTCTTTTAATTTGGAAGAAAATCTAACCCAAAAAAGTTTATTTGATAATTTTGAAATAGAAAATAATTTTGGTCAAGTTGACCAAAAAGAGAATTTAGTCACCATTGCTGCTTCATTACCTAAAATGGAGGATAATACTAAAATTTATAATTTTAAAATTACAAAAGAAATTCAAGTCGAAAAACTAACTCCAAGTGAAAGATTAAATAACAATATTGAAGCAATTTCTATGCTTAACAGAGTAGAGAGTGGACAAAGAGAGCTTGACAGTACAGCTCAGGAAGTTTTAGCAAAGTATGTAGGCTGGGGCGGACTTTCCGAAGTTTTTGACGAAAGCAGAGAAGGACAGTGGGAAGTTGCAAGAAATTTTTTAAAAGAAAATTTATCTACAACAGAATATGAAGCTGCAAAAGAATCAACCCTAACAGCATTTTATACCCCTAAAGCAGTTATAGATAGTATTTATAGTATTTTAGATAATTTAGGTTTTGAAAAAGGAAATATACTTGAGCCATCAATGGGAATTGGAAATTTTATAGGAAATATTCCCGATAAAATGAACAAATCAAAATTTTACGGTGTAGAGCTTGACTCTGTTAGTGGTAGAATTGCAAAACTTCTTTATCCAAAAAGTAATATACAAGTTAAAGGTTTTGAAAAAACTTCCTTTTCAAGTAATTTTTTTGACGTAGCAATAGGAAATGTTCCTTTCGGAGATTTCAAGATAAATGATAAGAAATATAATAAAAACAATTTTCTAATTCATGATTATTTCTTTGCAAAATCCATTGATAAGGTAAGAAACGGAGGGATTATTGCCTTTATCACATCAAGTGGAACGATGGATAAAAAAGACGAAAGCATAAGAAAATATATAAATGCAAGAGCTGAGTTTTTAGGAGCTATAAGGCTTCCAAATAGTACCTTTAAAGGCGTTGCAGGAACTGAAGTAACCTCAGATATAATATTTTTAAAGAAAAAAGAAGGAATACGTGAAATAGAATCGGATTGGCTTCATCTTTCTAAAGATGAAAAAGGATTTACTTACAATAAATATTTTGTTGATAATCCTAATATGGTAATTGGTTCTATGGAAGAAGTGTCAGGAAGGTTTGGAAATACTTTAACTTGTGTTTTAAAAGAAAATGAAAGTTTAAAAGAACTTTTAAATATTGCAAGTTTAAATATTAAAGGTAAAGTAGATGAGGTTGAAATAGAATTTGAAGATCCTAATATGAATGTAGTACCGGCTTTTGACAATGTAAAAAACTTTTCATATACTTTAATGGATGGTAAGATTTTTTATAGAGAAAATTCTGTAATGACAGAATGTAACTTTAAAGAAAAAGACAGAAAAAAACTTATAGATTATATGAAATTAGCTGATAAAGTAAAGGAAATAATAGATTTGCAAAAGGGAAATTTTACTGAAGAAGAAATTTCAGAAAGTAGAAAGGAACTTAATTTAATTTATGATGAATTTTTTAAAAACTATGATTTCTTAAATCATAAGTTGAACAGAAAACTTTTAAATATTGACAGCAGATATCCTTTAGTATCTTCAATAGAAATTTTGAAAAATGATGATTTTGAAAAGAAAGCCGATATTTTCTTTAAAAGAACTATATCAAAAGCAGAAATTCCTGATAAAGTAGAAAATTCAAAAGATGCTTTGATTTTATCCATTAATGAAAAAACTTGCGTTGATTTTGATTTTATGCAAAAATTGACTGATAAAAGCAGATTAGAATTGATAGAAGAATTAAGAGGAGATATATTTTTAAATATTGACGAATATATAGACGGTTATAAAAACTTTTTTGATGATTTTGAATATATTTCAAAAGATGAATATTTAAGTGGTAATATTAGAGAGAAACTAAAGGTACTTAATTTGTATATTGAAAATGTCGAAAAAAAATCTTTAGAAAAAGGCACTGATTTTGAAAAAGAACTTAAGATGTTAAATTTCCAAAAACAAGAGTTGTTAGATGTAATGCCTAAAGACTTAACAGCAAGTGATATAAATGTAAGGCTTGGTACTACTTGGATACCTCTGGAAAACTATAAAGATTTTATTTTTGAAACTTTAAAGACTTCTTATTGGGCAAAAAATAATATAAAAATATCATATTCACCTTTTAGTTCTGAATATCATATCGATGGTAAAAACTATGATTCATACAACGATTTGGCTAATTTAACCTTTGGTACTAACAGAGTTAATGCTTATAAATTAATAGAAAATTCTCTTAATTTAAAAGATACAAAAGTTTTTGATAAAGTTAAAGATGTTGGAGGTAATGAAAGAGAAGTTTTAAATCAAAAAGAAACTTTACTTGCAATGCAAAAACAAAGTTTATTAAATGAAGAATTTAAAAATTGGATTTTTAAAGATACAACTCGACGTCTTAAGCTCGAAAAAATATATAACGAAAAATTTAATTCAACAGTAAATCGTGAGTATGATGGGGAAAAATTAAATTTTTCAGGGATAAATCCTGAAATTAAATTAAAGCCTCATCAAAAAAATGCCATAGCAAGAACTTTGTTTGGAGGTAATACTTTATTAGCTCATGTTGTTGGAGCTGGCAAAACTTTTGAAATGGTTGCAAGTTCTATGGAAAGTAAAAGGCTCGGACTTTGTACTAAATCTTTATTTGTAGTACCTAATCATTTAACAGAACAGATGGGACGTGAATTTATGGCTCTTTATCCTGGTGCAAATATTTTAGTTGCAACAAAAAAAGATTTTGAACCGAAAAATAGAAAGAGATTTGTAGGAAAGATTGCAACAGGAGAATATGATGCAGTTATTATTGGACACAGTCAATTTGAAAAAATTCCAATGTCTAAAGAATATCAAGAAGAACATATAAGAGAACAGATTTCGGAGATAGTAGATTATATTGAAGAATATAAGTTTAACAATGACCAAAAGTTTACAGTTAAAGACCTACAGAAAACTAAAAAGAAATTAGAAGCAAGGTTGGAAAAATTAATAGATGATGATAGAAAAGATGATGTAATTTGTTTTGAAGAACTTGGAGTAGATAAACTTTTTGTAGACGAAGCACATTCTTTTAAAAATTTATATCTTTATACAAAGATGAAAAATGTAGCAGGTATTTCTCAAACAGAAGCCATAAAATCTTCAGATATGTTTATGAAATGTCGTTACATGGGCGGGGTTACAAATAATAAAGGAGTTGTTTTTGCAACAGGTACCCCTATATCTAATTCAATGACGGAGCTTTATACTATGCAGAGATATTTGCAATATGATGAACTTAAAAAAAGAGATTTACAAAACTTTGACGCTTGGGCAAGTACCTTTGGAGAAACTCAAACGGCTTTGGAATTATCTCCTGAAGGCACAGGATATAGAATGAAAACTCGTTTTTCAAAATTTCATGGACTACCTGAACTTATGAATATGTTTAAAGATGTTGCTGATATAAAGACTGCTGATATGCTTGATTTAGACGTTCCAAAAGTGAAGTTTGAAACGGTAATTTCTAAACCTACCATTGAACAAAAAGAAGTATTAAAAACTTTATCAGAAAGAGCTGAAAATGTTAGAGCTAATAACGTTGACCCAAGTGAAGATAATATGCTAAAAATTACCAATGACGGTAAAAAACTTGCCCTCGACCAAAGATTGATAAATGAGTTTTTGCCTGATGATGAAAATTCTAAAGTTAATATTTGTGTAAAAAATGTTTTTTCAATTTGGGAGAAAACAAAAGAAAAATCTCTATCACAAATAATATTTTGCGACATGTCAACACCTAAAGGCGAGGGTTATTTTAATATCTATGATGATATAAAAAATAAACTTATAAAAAAAGGAGTTCCTAAAGATGAAATAGCTTTTATTCATGATGCTAAAAATGAAAAGCACAGAGAAGAAATTTTCAGTAAAGTTAGAGAGGGTAAAATTAGAGTATTTATAGGTTCGACATCAAAATGTGGAGCAGGAACAAATATTCAAGATAAGTTAATAGCTTTACATGATTTAGATGTTCCGTGGGTGTGACTTGAAAGTCGCATAGATAATTGTTTAACTAAATGAAGATTAAACCCTCTATTCCGTTAGAGGTAGCCTAATACCACCTGCTTTATCAGCAATGATAATGTTTGGAAGCTGGTATGACAATGTAGCCCTCCACGAAAGTGGTAAAGTCGAAGCCGTGAGGCTAAGGCGAATCTGCTAGCAACAATGCGGTTAGGGAGCTAGGCTTGAGTAGTATGGCTAACATAAGTGAACTGTCATTTAAACGTCGTAACATCCAACGAGCCAAAGTTGCTGACAGGCTCTAGCCCAAAATGGGAAGCGGTCAGATAATCCTCTCCATGGTAGGATTACACGGATATAAGTACCGCCGGCGAATGAGACAGAGCCTAACCTATTCTTGTTATCTATGTGGAACAAGGTAAGCCTGTATCTCTCCTAAGAATTTAGGAAAGTATTTTCGTAAGAAATACCGATAGAGGTGCAGGTATAGGATTGTAGAAAAAGCGAATGTCATTTTGTAATGAAATGAATAGGGGTTCAAAATTTGCCCTAACCCGAAAGGGTGCAGACTTCTACGTAAGGTAATTCTTTACAAGAAGCTTATAGAACTTTTGAAAGGAGTAAAGCAAATGAACGTTAATAAAAAGACGTGTGCAACTACTGACCCTAGCTTTGCATGGAAATCCATTGACTGGAAAAAATGCGAAGCACAGGTTAAAAAACTACAAGAACGTATTGTAAAGGCTAGAAAAGAAGGTAGACACGGCAAGGTAAAATCCTTGCAATGGACACTAACACACTCTTTTGCTGCAAAAGCAATCGCAGTAAAAAGAGTGACAACTAACGAAGGTAAGAAAACAGCAGGAGTAGACAAAGTATTATGGTCTACGGACAAAGCAAAGTATGAGGCTATTTTAAGCTTAAAAAGAAATGGATACAAGCCACAGCCATTACGCAGAGTATATATTAAAAAAGCGAATGGGAAATTACGCCCGCTTGGGATACCTACAATGAAAGACAGAGCAATGCAAGCACTATATCTATTAGCACTTGAGCCAATTGCAGAAATGACGGCAGACCCTCACTCTTATGGATTTAGGAAAGAAAGATGCCCACAAGATGCAATACAACAATGTCATACAATCTTATGTCGCCAAAACTCTCCAAAATGGGTATTAGAGGGCGATATAAAAGGTTGTTTTGACCACATTAGTCATGAATGGTTACTCAATAATATTCCTATGGATACCAAAATATTAAAGAAATGGTTGAAATGTGGAGTTATCTTTAAAGGAGAATTGTTCACAACTGATGAGGGAACAATGCAAGGCGGAATTATTTCACCAACACTTGCTAACATGACATTGGATGGACTTAGTAAATTATTAGCTACTAAAAACAAGAGAGTAAATCGAAAATATGAGAAATACTCTCCAATGGTTAATATGGTGCGTTATGCTGATGACTTCATAATCACAGGTAGAACAAAAGAGACATTGGAAGACATCAAACCAATGTTAGTCGAGTTTTTAAGTGAGCGAGGATTAGAATTATCAGAAGAAAAGACTTTAATTACACATATTGATGATGGATTTGATTTTCTTGGATTTAATATTAGGAAATTTAAAGGTGTACTACTTACACAGCCGTCTAAAAAGAGTGTAAAGAAGTTCTTAGATAGCATTAGATATGTAATCGATAGCAATAAGTCTTGCAAACAAGAAACTCTAATAAGGCTGTTAAACCCTAAAATAATCGGTTGGGCAAACTACTATAGATGTGGAGCTTCATCAAGGACATTTCAAAAAGTAGACAACCAAATTTTCCAAAAGCTATGGCAATGGGCGAAAAGACGACACCCTAAAAAAGGGAAACGTTGGATTGCTAATAAGTATTTTCATTTCTATAAGACTAGACGTTGGACATTCTTAGTAAAGTCCATCAAGAATGGAAAAGTAGATATATTTCCACTAAAATTTATGTTTGATACAAAAATCATCAGACACAAGAAAATAAAAAGTGAAGCGAATCCATTTGATATAGAATGGAAATCATACTTTGAAGAAAGAATGACCTATAAAATGCTCTTGTCACTAAAAGGAAGAAAATCACTCTTGTATATGTGGAACAAGCAAGACCATAAATGTCCACTTTGCAATGAAAAGATAACTGCTGACACTCAATGGAATGTACGAGAACAAAGAGAAAATGGGCAAATAGTCCGTTGTCTTGTACACGATAAATGCTACAAACAAAATCGTTAGTTGACTAGCCGACATCTGTATTGGCAGATGTTTTGAATTGCTTGAGCCGTGTGAGGGGAAACTCTCATGCACGGTTCTTAGAGGGGAAAGGGATAGTAATATCCCTGACCTACTCGACCGACCATCCGACCTTGAACAAAGAGGAGGGAGAATTGTAAGACAAGGAAATAGCAATAAAGAAGTTGAGATTTATCGTTATGTTACCGAAAATACTTTTGACAGTTACTTATGGGTGCGACATGAAGTCGCTTAATTTAACTGTTTGGCATGATGACCAAACCAACTATTCCGTTAGTTGAGCCGAGTATCGACTGCACTTAGGTGTGGTAAGCCGATATTAAAGTAACCCTACTTGAGGTTGAACCGTAAGGAAATACCGAAACTGCCAGCAACAAGGTGGTTAGGGAGCGAGGCTTGGTAATATGGCTAACATATGTGAACTACCGATAAATGTCGTTAAGGCGAACAGGCTAAAGTTGCTGATAAGCCTGAACCAAAATGGTGTGTAGTCGGATAATCCTTTCCACAGTGGGATTACACGGACAAAAAGACTACTGGCAGAGAGGTAGAGCCTAAGTTATCAATGTTAATTAAGTGAAACATGGTAAGCCTGTACTATTGCCATAAGGCAAGGCAAATCGTAAGAAATGCTGATAATGGTGCAGGTAAAGGAGAATGGAAAAAGCGAATGCCATCTTGTAATGAGATGGATAGGGGTTCAAAATTTGCCCTAACTTGAAAGAGTGCAGACTTCCATTTGGTTTTTAATCACAAGAGAACTTGTAGAATTTTTGAAAGGAGAAAGCAAATGAACAGTAAAATGTGTGCTACTACTAACAGAGCTAAAAACTGGGAAAGTATAGATTTTTCTCTAGCAGAAAGCTATGTTAAAAAACTACAAATGCGTATTGTGAAAGCGTGGAAAATGAGTAAATATGGAAAGGTAAAATCTTTACAACATTTACTCACAACTTCATTTTATGCAAAAGCCTTGGCTATTAAGAGGGTAACTGAAAATCAAGGCAAGAAAACAAGTGGTGTAGATGGCGAATTATGGCTAACACCACAGGCAAAGTATAAGGCGATAGAAAAGTTAAATTTAAGAGGATATAAACCTAAACCTCTTAAAAGAGTGTATATACCAAAGAAAAATGGGAAGAAAAGACCTCTCAGCATTCCTACAATGACAGATAGAGCAATGCAAACCCTATATAAATTTGCACTTGAACCTATAGCAGAAACTACTGCTGACCCTAATTCTTATGGATTTAGGGCAAAAAGATGTACACAAGATGCTATAGAGCAGTGTTTTACATCACTTAATAAAAAGAAATCTGCAAAATGGGTACTTGAGGGAGATATAAAAGGTTGTTTTGATAATATAAGTCATGAATGGATATTAAATAATATCCCGATGAACAAGAAAATATTAAAACTTTGGCTTGAGTGCGGATATATAGAAAAACAAAAACTATTTCCAACAGAAACAGGAAGTCCCCAAGGCTCGCCAATATCACCTATTATTTCTAATATGGTATTAGATGGTCTAGAAAAAGCAATCAAAGAGAAATACCATAGAAGAACAGTAAATAAGAAAACATATTTCCCAAAGGTTAACTTTGTTAGATATGCAGATGATTTCATCGTTACAGGGGAAAGTGCAGAATTGCTTGAAAATGGTGTAAAGCCAATCATTGTAAAATTCTTGGCTGAAAGAGGTTTAGAATTATCAGAGGAAAAGACACTCATAACACACATAAATGACGGTTTTGATTTTCTTGGAGTTAATATTAGGATGTATAAAGATAAGTTGCTTACAAAACCATCTGATAAGAACTTCAAGGCTATTGTCGATAAAATCAGACGAATCATAAAAGATAATCCGTCAATGAAACAAGAAATTTTGATTAGAAAATTAAATCCAATCATTATAGGTTGGGTAAACTATCAGAAATATAATGTTTCATCTAAAGCCTTTGAAAAACTTGATTATGAAATATATAAAAGCTTGTGGACCTGGTGCGTTCGTAGACACCCAAAGAAAGGTAGAAAATGGATAGCTAAGAAATACTTCCATACCATTGGAAATAGAATCTGGACTTTCAGTGTAGCAACTGGTGACAGAATGGAAAATGGCGAGAAATACTATCTTCGTCTTAAATATGCTACAGACACTGATATTAAAAGATTTACCAAGATACAAGCTGAAGCAAATCCATTTGATGAAAATTGGCAAATATACTTTGAAGAAAGAGAAGAGTTAAAAATACGAAACGAACTTAAAGGACGTACAGTTATAAATAGACTGTATAAAACGCAAAATGGAATATGCCCTGTTTGTGGAGAGAAAATAACTATGGATACAGACTTTAGAGTACATCAAACAATTCAAAATAACATTACCCTTAAAACTTTAGTACACCCTTGGTGTCATAGAAAATTGCATATAAATGACAAATAAACACGCTGGCTCTTTAATTAGGGCTTATAAAAACTTGAGCCGTGTGAGGGGAAACTCTCATGCACGGTTCTTAGAGGGGAAAGGGATAGTAATATCCTCGACCTACTCGACCA
>JALEHY010000028.1 GCA_022770425.1 Parvimonas sp.
TGGTCAACAGGTACAAATCCGGATCCTACAGGATTATATGGCAAAAAAGCATTATATAACTTCTCAAGATTCACATCACCTGAACTTGATACAATACTTGGAAAGATTTCATCTTTCGAGGCAGTAAAAGATGATTTCAGAGCTAAAGCATACAAAGAATTCGGAAATTATATGTTTGAAAATGCACCTGTAATTCCTACACTTTTCAGAAAAGGAATAACAGCGGTAAACAACAGAGTTAAAAAATATGATATAACTCCTGGTTCAAACTTTGGATTGTGGGATGTAGAACTTACATCTGAAAACCCTGCTAAATAAAAATTTTGTTTGCAAAATGAAAAAATTAACTTTTAATAAAGACTTGGCAAAAAAGCTGAGTCTTTTTTATATTCTAAATATGTACGGCTATATAAATTATTTTGAGAACAGTACAAAAATTTATTGAATTTTTTAAAATACAGAATTTATTTTTAAATTTTTAAGAAAACAATTTTTATTTTTTTAACAAATCGGTAAAAGTATTGAAATATATTATTAAAATGGAATAGATGTTTAAAATGATTTATAAATCTTAAATAAGCTAATTTTCAGTAATATATAAAATAAAATTTCAAATATTAAGAAAAATTAATAAATTTAAAATTTTAAAAATAGAAAGTCTCGATTCGATGAAAACGTTGCAAACACTGAACTTTTGAAGAACAAATAAAAGTTTTAATGCACTAAAATTTAACATCTTTTTTATGAAAATTACAGAAAATTGTCAATTCTTTAACTTAACGTTTTAAAGTCTTTATTTTTTAAAAACGGTGTGATATAATACACTAAAGGGTAGTTAGATAAAGTGGTACAGTTAAGTTGTTGTGAATTGCCTATTTTCATATTTTAACTGTTAATCACTTACCTTAATTTTTATTTGAGGAGTGAGAATTATGAAAAAATTAAAATTTTCGGCTCTTGCATTAGCAAGTCTTGTAGCACTTTCTGCTTGTGCAAAGCCGACAGACAAAAAAACTTCAGAAAAAACCGAAGAAAAAAAGGTAGGAGTTCAAGATAATTTAGTAGTTGAAAACGAAGGGACTGCTGTTGACAATGCAACACTTAAAGTTGCATATATTTCAGATTCACCGTTTACGGGAATTTTCCATCAAGCATTCGCATCAGGAAATCCTGATATAGAAATATTGAATTATTCAACAAACGGTACTTTTTTAGTTGATGCAGATTACAAACTGAAAAACGGAGGGGGAGCCGACGTAGAGTTTAAACCTGAAGAAAAGAAAGCAATTATAACAATTAATGATAAATACACTTGGAACGACGGAGTTCCTGTAACTGCAAAAGACTTTTTGCAATACTATAAGACAATTGCCGATAAAGATTATGAAGGCGTTAGATTTGACGATGATATGAGAAATGTAGTAGGTATTGAAGAGTATCAAAAGGGAGAAGCAAAGGAAATAGAAGGCTTTAAAGTTATAAGTGATAAAAAATTTGAGCTTACATTTAAAAAGTTTACTCCAAGTATCCTTTGGGGAGGCGGAATTCCGTTTGAACCGGTTCCTGCTCACATTTACGAAAGCATTCCTGTAAAAGAACAAGAGTCACACGACGCTACGAGAAAGACTCCATTGTCACCGGGACCTTACTACATAAAAGAAATAGTACCCGGTCAACAAGTTGTTTTTGAAGCAAATCCTTATTACTACAAAGGAGCTCCGAAAATTAAAACTGTTGTATGGAAAGTTGTACCGTCAGCACAAATTGTTGCCGCTTTACAAGCAGGCGAATATGACTTGACTGTTGGATTAAATTCAGACCTTTACGAAAAAGTAAAAGCGTTGAATAATTTAAAAGTTGCGGTTAAAGACGAATTGTCCTATACTTACATCGGATTTAAACTCGGTAAATGGGATAAAGATAAAAAAGAAGTTGTAATGGACCCTAATGCAAAAATGGCGGATGTAAGATTGCGTCAAGCTATGGGTTATGCGATAGACAATGACCAAGTAGGAGAAAAATTCTACAAAGGATTAAGAAGAAATGCAACACAACTTATGATTCCTG
>JALEHY010000041.1 GCA_022770425.1 Parvimonas sp.
ATATTCGGATTTGGATTATCCGGAATATTTGGATTTGGATTATCCGGAATATTTGGACTTGGATTATCCGGAATATTCGGATTTGGATTATCCGGAATATTCGGATTTGGATTATCCGGAATATTTGGATTTGGATCTTCCGGTATCACAGGTTCCGATTGTAATTTATATTCATAAATTATCAATTGAGGTTCTTCTATTACTTTTCCCGTTACAGGATCTGTTTTCGGATCTGTCTTTCTTTCGGTTAATACATAAGTCTTTCCGTCTTTTACCAATGTCTTTGGCATAAAATCTGGTGTAGTTGTATCATATTCTGTCCCTATTTCTGTATTTTCTTTCTTAACTACATAGTTTCCGTTTTCATCCTTTTCCTTAAGCACAGGATTTTCTAATGTAATTTCTGTTCCTTCTATTATATATTTTACCGATACTTGTCCGCCTGATACAAGCTCGTATTGATACTTGATTACTTTTTCCACATTAGTTACAACTCCACTAGGGGAATCTGAACCATTCTTCAAAAGCGGAGTATTCTCTTCAGTTTTTACAAGTCTATAAATTTTTCCATTCTTACTTGTTATTTCTTCAGGAGGTACATCACTATAAAGTTCGTCTACAGGCGTTCCTACATCTTTTACTTGTTTATCGTCTTGCAACTTGGTATCTGTATTTACTATATAGTATTCAGCTCTTACAGAACCTCTGAGATCTAGGACAATTACCCCTACTCTTTCAGGTTCTGTTGGTAAAATTCCGTTTGTAGTCATAGCAAATGAGTTCCAAGCTGCATTTTTAGCATAGGCAAGTCTTGGATATTTATCTGCTAAGTTACCGGTTACTTTTTCCTTAATTACATAATCAGCATCAGTAGATTCTGGCGCCACCATTTTGAAAGTAATCTCTATATCTTGTCCTTTTGCCCAGATATCTCCGTTATTAAGTTCAATCTTAAAACTTCTGATAGTTTTCCAGTCAGTCACATCAGATTCCTTTAACCAAGTAGGAGCAACCGCACCCAAAGCTTCCTCATGCTTGTAGGCATTCGTTGGATATTTTACTTTTTCATAAAGTATGTCTGTTCTTGTAGGATTAGTTTCTGTACTATAATATACAACTACTTTATCAATCCACTCAGCAGGAAGAACAATTGGTCCTGTCAAAAGAGGTGTAAATGCACTATTTCTCGGAGAGTTCTTTATCACTTCAAGATCTCCTACTGTAGGAAGTATATCTAAGAAACCAAGTTTGTAGATGTTTTCTCCGGTATTATTTGTTATTTTTAGTTTGTAGTCTATACTTCCACCGGGAGTAGTGTAACCAAATTTAGAAAATTCTGTATCTCTGCTTCCCTTTACAAACTTTTCAATCTTTAAATCATGGTCTGTATTTTTTACATAAAGAGTATTACTTGTAGCTATATCTCTACCTGTTATACCATCTCCGTTTAAATCAGTAGTTTCTGTTATGATAGGACTTGTGTCTTTTCTTTTAAGCATTTTATCTGTTAAAGTTTTGGCAAAACCAAATGATTGTAACGATAAATCATCCGGAGCATATTTATCTATAGTAACATCAAACTCTGCAACAAGTCTTTCTTTTGTTTTAAGAGTTTCTTGATTCCATTTTACCATAATTGCTTGGTGACCTGTCCCCATATAATCATCTGAGAAAATACTTATTTCCCCCGGTGGAATATTTACTGTATAAGTGTAAGCTCTTTGACTTCTTATATAATATTTATCTGTATCAGTATGATTTTCTTTTATTTTCACTCCTAAAGGAAGAACTACTATAGAGTGAGGATACTCAGTAAGCTCTGAAGCTGATTGATAATTCGAAAGAGCAACATATACTCTATTATCACCGGATTTTACTTCACTTCCAATTACATTCATAAATGTAGCTACCTGTTCTACTGTAGGAGGTACCTCTTGTGGTGCAATAAGTGTATCATATCTCTCCGCTACAAGACCTTCATATTGATTTGGTGCTTGCTTAGGTCCTCTTCTTACTACTGTGCCATCTTTTAATGTAGCAACAAATTCAACTTTTTGTTCAAGCTTACTACCAACAGCAGTTCCAGGCATAATATCATATCTTAAAGCAGCTTGTATAGCAAACTCACCGTCTACTAAAGAACCATCAGCATTTTTATAGTTAATTTTGATTGATTTTACCTTATCATCCTTTTTTAACCCCAATGCTTCATAAGCAAGGTCTAAACCTCCCGGTTGTCCCGGTGCAAAGGTCTTGGACACTGCACTGTAGTCGAAAACATGTTGTTTTGTAGAACCGTCTTCTAATGTAAAAGTTGCTGTAACTGTAGGAACTTTAGTTAATTCTTTAAATCCCCCTCCATTTTTAAAAGCAAATGGTAATAATATATGAATACTTCTTAGGTTTATATTGTCACTTGGAGTATAGTAAGCTACAAGCTCTTTATAACCTTCAGCCATTATACGAGCATTATTCCATTTATATTCTTCTGAGGTTCCGTCTTTTACTATATATTCATGACTTGATGCTGCACCTGTATATACATCTAAAAAGTCTACTCCATTTTCAGCAGTTCTACCCTTATTAGGGTTTTGTCCTGTAGAGTCAGCACCGGGACCGTAAGTTGCTCTTACAGCAATATTATTACCATCAAGAGTAGCACCCTTTGGTAATAGCACCGGTACAGTAACTTTGTTAGACGTACTTGTAGATATTTTAACTCCTCCAAGACCGGTTGCAGTCATAGTTGCAGTATTATCTATACGAGTATCTTCTTTTATATCATCTGAAACGTGAACTTTTACAAAAATATGACTTTCAAAGATATTAACTTTTTGAGTTTTTTGTCTTTCTAAAGTATCAGACTTAAAACCCCATGTCAAATTTTGTCCGTTTTTTGTAAGATTTAGACCTTCTCCTGCTTCTGTTAAATTATCAACAGAAGTTCCGGATGCCACATAGCTAAGTCTTGAATCAAGTGTATCCTTTACCAAAATATCTGAATTAGGTTCTAAATACAAAGAACCTTGATGATCACTGTTTGGCACAGCAACTGATGCATCTAATCTATATATAACATCATAGCCGGGTCTTGCCGCATTTGCTGTTTCATCATCTACAATCTTAACTAATTCTTTATGTACAGTAGGTGATACATTTGCCGTAACATTTATAGAATCTTTATCCTCTACAGACAAAGTTGAATTATTATACTCGTATTTTGCATTTACAGCAAGTTCAGTTCCATCCGGAGTTACACCGTTTGTGGTAGATATGGATATATACTTTCTGGCAGAGAACCCTGTCAACATTTCCGGAAAAACATAAGTCAATGACCCTTGAGTCTTATCATATGCAGGTACAACTCCGTTAATAGCAAGTTCTTCTAATGGTGTCTCCATATTATAGTACTGAGTTTTTTCTATAGGAAATTTTATAGTTAATTTACTATCCTTTCCTATCTCTTTGTTTACTTCTTCATTTGCTCCCGATACTTTTAAATCGAGTTCAAATACCGCACTTTGTCCAGACTTTACAGAATTAACTGTTCTTTTAAGTGCAAGATCAATATTTACTTTTTCTGCTGCATAAATAAATGTACCTGAAATTACTTGACTAAATGTAAGTATAACAGCTATAAAAAAAGCAAATATTCTAATTCGTTTTTTCATTACGAACCTCCCCGTTTATATAAATTTTTCTAAAAAAAAATGCAACAAAACAAGGCAGTATAGCCTATGCTTTATTGCTCGTTATATAAATATCTAATCAAAGTAGACACGCCTATTACTCTGTCTGTCTGTCTGTCTGTCTGTCTGTCTGTCTGTCTGTCTGTCTGTCTGTCTGTCTAAAGATTATATCAAAACTTTTCATAGCACGCAACCCTTTCTTACATATTTTACTATATAATATCATAAAAAAATATTTTTTTCAATACATATTTACATTTTTTGAAATTTTATAACTAATTCAAACTTTTTTGTATTTAATAATTTTAAAATTTAATATACAATATATAAAAAGGTTAACTAATTAAATTTTACAATAAAATCTCTAATCTGATTACTCAACTTTTGATTACAATTTTAAACTTTATTATTCAATTTCTTCTAATTTTTTTCTCATTATATCCCAAGGTTTTACTTCAAACGGTAAAGGCATTTTTATAATTTGTTTTGCACGGGGTGCTACGTCAATTTCTTCGCCTTTATCGTCATACATTTTCTCTATTTTAAAAGTTTCAAAACCGTCTCTCGGACCGAAAAATTCAACTTCATCTCCAACAAAAATTCTATTTCTTTGCTCTATTGTCGCAATTTTTGTTTCTTTGTCGTAGTCTAAAACAAGTCCTACAAAATCATAAGTTCTTATATATGAACTTGAGTTGTAAAGTTGGTCATTTTCATCCGGTTTTTTGTAGTAAAAACCCTTTGTAAAATCTCTGTGACTTGCCTTTTTTATTTCCGCTAAAAGCCTTTTAGCCATTTCTTTTGTGTAAGTTCCATTTTTTATTGCATCAAGTGCAAGTCTGTAACTTCTTATAACTGTAGCGACGTAGTATTGAGTTTTTACCCTTCCCTCAATTTTCAAACTATGAACACCTGAATTAATTATATCCTCAAGTGAATCCAACATACACAAATCTTTACTGTTATATATAAAAGTTCCTTGTTCCGTTTCTTCTATCGGATAATACTCTCCCGGTCTTCTTTCTTCAACTAAATTATATTTCCACCTGCAAGCATGAGCACAATCTCCTTTATTTGCATCTCTTCCACACATATAGTTACTCAACAAACATCTTCCGGAATATGAAATACACATCGCACCATGAACAAATGCTTCAATGTCAACATTTGGAACTTCATTATGAATTAAATTGATTTCTTCCAAAGACAATTCTCTTGCCATAACTATTCTTTTTATACCTAAATCGCTCCAAAATTTAACTGTTCTGTAATTTGTAACACTCGCCTGCGTACTCATATGAACTTCAATGTCTTTACTTACAGAACGAACTGCTGTATAAACTCCGGCATCGGCAACTATTAAAGCATCTACTCCTATATCAACCAAAAGCTTAACATAATCTTCCAAACCGATAAGATCATCATTATGAGGAATTATATTTAAAGTTATATAAATCTTCTTACCTTTCGAATGTACAAAATCCGTAGCTTCTTTAAGTCCGTTTTCATCAAAATTTTTTGATGCCTTTCTAAGTCCGAAAACTTCTCCGGCAAGATAAACCGCATCTGCTCCGTACATAATTGCCATTTTTAATTTTTCCATATCCCCTGCGGGTGCTAATAACTCAACTTCTTTCATAACATCTCCTAACTGTAACACAAAATATTCTAAGTCCATTATAGTCTACCCTTAAAATATTTAAAAAATCATTATTACATTTTTATTTAATTTAAATAACGATAAAAAAGTCGGATTAACCCGACTTTTAATATTTTTTATAACTTATAGCCATTCCGTCATCAATCGGAACTATCGTTGTTGTGAATTTTTCATCATTTGTAATCATAGTTAAAAATTCCCTAAGTCTTCTAACTATTGTACTTTTTCTTCTTATATCATTTTTTTCTTTGGCAACAAGCCCTCTAAACAAAATGTTATCAGAAACTAAAATTCCGTCTTTATTTAGTTTTTCAATAGATTTCTCAAAAAAACTTATATACTGACCTTTGGCAGCATCCATAAATATCATATCATACTTTTTAGAAATAAAATCCAAAGCATCATTTGCATCTGCATATATAATGTCTATATTTTTTTCACAACCCGCTAAACGAACAAATTCTTTTGCTTTCAAAAAATTTTTTTCATCAATTTCTATAGTCGTTATTTTACATTTCGGATATGCTTTATTCATAATCAGTGCAGAATATCCTATTGCGGTTCCTATTTCCAAAATTCTTTTAGGTTTTTTTAACATAACTAAAAATTCCAAAAATCTTGCAACCTCAACTTCAATTATAGGTACGGCATTTTGCTGTGCATAAAACTCCATTTCAAGTAAAATAGGATCTTTACTTTTTTCTAAGTTTCTAATATATTCAGAAACATAACCTGCAACTATTTCCATTAATCTTTGATTGTATCCTCTAACATTTTTATAATATCATTCATAATTGTGGAAATTCGAACCTCCGCTGCCATAAACTTAGCAATTTCGGAATTGTTCATCAATATTTGATTTAATTCATTAAGTTGTTTTTCTTTTTCTGAAACATCTTCTCCGTTTGCTTTAGCAAGTTGGAAATCATACAATTTCTTATGAAAATCATCTATAATATTTTTGTTTTCGGGATTTTCATCAACTTTTTTCTTCAAATCTTTATACTCTTTAACCTCATCACAATTTTTAAAATCATTTGAAAAAGTCAAAATGCTGTTATAAATATTCATAATGCCTCCTAAAGTTCTGTAATTATAGGAATAATCATAGGACCTCTTTTTATTTCATGATATATATAAGAGTTTAAATCCTTTCTTATATTATATCTCATAGTTCCTATATCTGTTATGGAATCTTCTCTGCAAATAGTCAAAGTATTTTCAACTACTTTTCTCATTTCGGAAACTAAGTCCAAATTTTCTTTAACATATATAAATCCCCTTGAAACTATTTCCGGACCTGAAATTATTTCCCTTGTAGCCTTTTCAATTACTACCATTACAATTATTATTCCGTCTTCGGATAAATGTTTTCTATCTCTGAGAACCGCACTTCCGACATCACCGACTCCAAGACCGTCAACTAAAATATTTCCGGATTCAACAGTACCGGAAATAAATCCCTCTTGTTTAGGGGTAAATTCAAAGACAGTTCCGTTTCTTCCGATTAATATATTTTCTTCTGCAAGTCCAAGCTCCATTGCTAATTTCGAGTGTCTTTTCAGATGTCGTACCTCTCCATGTACAGGAATAAAATATTTCGGTTTTACTAATGTATGGATTAATTTTAATTCTTCTTGACAAGCGTGACCCGAAACGTGAACATCGGCAAGTGAAGAGTGAATAACTTTTACGCCCATCTCTATTAACCTATTTACCAGCCCAAAAAATATTTTCTCATTTCCGGGTATCGGAGATGCAGAAATGATAACTGTATCACTTTCTGTTAAAACCAATTTTCTATGTTCTCCATAAGCCATCCTGTTCAATGCACTCATAGGTTCTCCTTGACTTCCTGTCATAAGTAAAACAATTTGAGATTCGTCATACCTATTGATATCTTTCAAGTCAATTAAAGTACCCTTTTCTATGTCTAACTTATTAAGTTCAGTTGCGACTTTTATAACATTTACCATAGACCGACCTGAAATCGCAACTTTTCTGTTAAATTTTTCAGCAGCTTTTATTATCTGTTGCACTCTGTGTAAATTTGATGCAAAAGTTGCAACGATTATTCTTCCTTCCGCTTTACCAAACAATTCTACAAATGTATCTCCAACAGAACTTTCGCTCATAGTATAACCCGGTCTTTCAACATTCGTACTGTCTGCGCACAAAAGCATTACACCTTCTACACCCCATTGAGCAATTCGATGAAGATCCATTTTATCTCCGTCTATCGGAGTATAATCAATTTTAAAATCTCCTGTAAATATTATATTTCCGACAGGAGTTTTTATACCAAAACTTACACTGTCAGGGATACTATGACAAGCTCTTATATATTCCACTGAAAAGTGTTTTGTTTTTACAGTTTCGCCTGCATTTACTAAATGCAGATTTTCCTTACTTATATTGTGTTCCTGTAACTTTGTTTCAACAAGACCCAAAGTCAACTTTGTTCCATAAACGGGAACATTTATTTTTTTCATAATATATGGCACAGAACCGATATGATCCTCATGCCCATGTGTTAGAAAAATAGCTTTGACTTTCTCAATATTTCTCATCAAATAACTAATATCCGGAATGACAATGTCAATTCCGGGCATATCGTCATCAGGGAAAGTCATACCGCAATCTAAAACGATAATTTCATCGTCATATTCCAAAATGGACATATTTTTCCCGATTTCTCCAACACCACCCAAAGGTATCATCTTTAGGTTTTTTTTCTTAAATTTTTTCAATTCATTTCTCCTTCTATTGTTTATTTACTAAGTTTGGAGCACTCAGAACATTCACCATAGAATTTTAAATCATGATTTGAAACTTTGAATAAATATTTTTCTTCTATAATTTTTTCAAGATCTTCAAGATAATCTTCTTCAACTTCTATTATCTTTCCGCAATTTTTGCATAAAAGATGATGATGTTGATGATAATCATCTTCCCTTATAATTTCATATCTGTACCTATTGTCATCAAAATCCAGTTTGTGTACAATATTTAATTTATCAAAAATTACTAAAGTACGATAAACTGTTGCTATTCCTATCTCTTTATCATACTTACTTGCCAATTCGTGCAAATCTTCAGGGCTTAAATGATTTCCTTGATTTTCATTTAGAACATTGAAAATTATTTCTCTTTGTTTAGTAATTTTGTAACTATTATCCACTAATAGTTTTCTCATCTCTTTCAAATCCATAATCTTTTCTTTCCTCCTTGAGTTCTTCATAAACTTCTATGGCATCTTGTAACTCCTCGTCATCAATGCCCTCCAAAGTCATATTTCCTTGCTTGTCATATATAATTTTTAATATATACGTATTTATATCATCTTTTGAATTTAAAACGGCATACTCGCTTTCATTCATTCCAAAAGTATCAACCAATTCAAAAAATATTTTCTTTCCATTTTCATCTATTGCTTCAAAACGTTCCATTAACACCACTACTTTCTGTCCAAATAAGATTGCAAAATATAAGTCGCCGCAACTTTATCTATTACCTTTTTTCTTTTTTTTCTACTCATATTGCCTTCAATCAAAATACGTTCAGCACTGACAGTAGTAAGTCTTTCATCTTGCATTATTATCTCCATTTCAATATTTTCGTCTTTTAAAAAGTTTTTAAAATTCTCAACAAAATTTAAGACTTTTTCTCCCTGAGGACCTACAGTATTATTAAGATTTTTCGGAAATCCGATTATAGTCTTAATAATTTTTTCATCTATAATAATTTTCTTTAAATTATTTAAATCTTTTTCCAAATCTTCTCTAAATATCGTACTGTGTCCTGACGCCATGATAAACAAGGGATCACTTATAGCTATCCCTATTGTTCTGTCACCGACATCCAAAGCCATATACCTATTCATAAATACTCCCTTTCCATTTTAAAATTACAAATAAATTATTTCTTTAGAGTATTATTTTTCCATATAAACATTTAAAAATTCTTCAAGAATCTCATCTCTGCTGACTTGTCTTATAAGACCTCTGGCATTATTATAATTCGTAATGTAAGTAGGATCTCCTGAAAGAATATAACCGATAATTTGGCTCTTAGGATTATACCCCTTAGCTTCAAGTGCCGAATACACTACTTTAATTATTTCATTAATACTTTTCTTTTCATTTGGCATTTCAATTCTCATTGTTTGATTAAATTCATTAGACATATAATCCCCTCCTATTTTATAATTGTGATTTTAAAATATCTTGTGCTTTTTCAAGAGCATAATCAACCTTATCTATTTCTTTTCCTCCTGCAGATGCTATATCCGGTCTTCCTCCACCGTTTCCACCGACAAGTTTTGCTATTTCTTTTACAAGATTTCCTGCATTAATCTTTCTTGCATTCAAATCTTTACTGACACCCACTGTAAATGTCAATTTCCCATCGAAAATATTTGCAAGTACTATTACACTTGTACCCAATTTATCACGTAATTTATCAATTAAATCTCTAATTTCATTTTGATTTTCAAATTCAACTTTTTCTGCAATGAATGAAATATCATCAATCATTATCTTTCTTGAAATATAATTTCCCAAACTGTCCAAAGTCATTTTTGATTTTATATCTTTTAATTCTTTTTCCAAAATTTTAATTTCTTCTGTTAAATTTAAAACTTTATTAACTAAATCGGATTTATTAACTTTTAAAATTGAAGACAAATCAGAAATTTGATTTTCTTTTTTATTTAAGTAATCATAAACTTTTCTTCCGGTAATCGCTTCAATTCTTCTGACACCGGCTGCAACACCTGATTCTGAAATAATTTTTAACATTTGTATTTCACTTACATTTTTAACATGGGTTCCGCCACAAAGTTCAACTGACCACCCCCCAAACGAAACTACTCTTACTACATCTTTATATTTATCTTCAAAAAGTCCGATTGCTCCCATTTTAGCAGATTCTTCAAGTGACATTTCATTTATTACAGTATCTAAATTCAAAGCTATTTTTTCATTTACAATACTTTCAACTTTTTTTAAATCTTCCTCACTTATAGCTTCAAAATGAGTTATATCAAATCTGAGTTTATTTGCATCAACTAAAGATCCGGCTTGGTTTATATGACTGCCCAAAACTTCAATTAATGCTTGGTGTAAAAGATGTGTTGCAGAGTGATTTTTCATAATGTCACGTCTGTTATTTATATCAATTTTAAAGTTAAGCTCATCTCCTAAATTAATCGTTCCATCTAAAACTTCAACGTGATGAAATATAGCGTTGTTTTTATTTTTCTTTGTATCAACAACTTTCATCTTACAAGTTGAACTTTCAATAACTCCGATATCTCCTACCTGTCCTCCGCCTTCTCCGTAAAAAACTGTCTTATCGGAGATTAAAATAGCTCTGTCACCCTTTTCTAATGACTTAACCTCTTTTTCATCTTTAAAAATTTTAATAGTTTTTGCTACACATTCGTTACTTGTGTAACCTAAAAATTCTGTACTTTCCAAAGATTTCAAATAATCCGTATTTTTTTCGCTCCAACCCGCAGAGTCTGTGTTCCTGCCTTCTCTTGCTCTTATTTTTTGATTTTCCATAAGTTTATTAAATTCAACTTCATCAACACTCATATTATGTTCTTCAAGTATTTCTTTTGTTAAATCTAATGGAAAACCATAAGTATCATATAGTTTAAATGCTTTATCTCCACTTAACACAGCAGACTCTTTTTCTTTTTCATTTTCAATGTAAGAATTTAAAATTCCAAGACCTTGTTCTATTGTTTCTTGAAATTTTGATTCTTCAGAATTCAATATCTTAAATATTCTTTCGCTGTCATTTAACAGTTCAGGATACTCTGATTTATAAACTTCCATAACCGTCTTAGAAACTTCGGTTAAGAAATTTTCTTTTATTCCCAAAAGTTTTCCATGTCTTGCAGCTCTTCTTATCAATCTTCTTAAAACATATCCTCTTTGTTCATTACTTGGGATAACTCCGTCATAAATCAAAAATGTCATAGCTCTTGCATGGTCTGCAATTACTCTTATTGAAATATCTGAAATTTCATTTGATTTGTAATTGACTTTTGAAATTTCTTCTATTTTCTTAATGATAGTATCAACCAAGCCTATTTCAAAAATATTGTCTTTTTCTTCTAAAACTAAAGTCAGTCTTTCAAGTCCCATACCTGTATCAATATTAGGATTGGATAATCTTTCATAATTTCCGTTTTTATCTTTGTTGAATTGAGTAAAAACTAAATTCCAAATTTCCATAAATCTATCATCAGGATTTTCATATTTTGCACCTCTGTCATACATAATTTCAGAACAAGGTCCGCAAGGTCCGACTTCTAATTCCCAAAAATTATCTTCTTTTCCCAATCTTTGAATTTTATTTTCCGGCAACCCTATTTCATTTCTCCAAATAGCATAGGCTTCATCATCTTCTTCATATACTGTAACAGATAAAAGTTCTTTATCAAGTTCTAATCTCTCTGTTAAAAATTCCCATGCCCAATGAATAGCTTCTCTTTTAAAATAATCTCCAAAAGAAAAATTCCCAAGCATTTCAAAGAATGTTCCATGTCTATGAGTTTTTCCTACATTATCAATATCAGCAGTTCTAATACACTTTTGACTTGACGTTGCCCTGTTTTTACTCATCTTTTTTACTCCCGTAAAATAATCCTTTAAAGGAGCCATACCTGCATTTATAAGTAATAAACTCTTATCATTATTTGGAATTAAAGGATAACTTTTTAAAACCAAATGCCCTTTACTCTCAAAAAAATCCAAATATTCTTTTCTAATTTCATTCAACCCTAATTTTTTCATAAATACCTCTTAATCATTTTTTAATTTATCATTATATAAATATTTTATTATATAAGGTTTTGTGTGCTTATACACAATCTTTAAAGCAGCAACTATCGGAACGGATAAAATCATTCCGGCAACTCCAAACATACCTCCTCCGACTATTAACAATATCAAAACTGTCAAAGGATGCATTCCTGTACTGTCACCCAATATTTTAGGTCCCAAAATATTATTTTCAACCCACTGAATTAAACAGAAACAAACAGCAACCCAAAAAGCTGTTATAGGACCTTTAAATAATGCTAATAACACTGCCGGAACAAAACCCAAAAACGGTCCGATATATGGAATAATATCGGCAATACAAGTTATTATACCAATAACAAGTGCAAAATCTATTCCCATAATCGCCAAATAAATCATTGTAGCAACACCTACAAATATCGCCATAACAATTCTTCCTCTAACGAACATAGAAAGGGAATTATCAACTTCTTTCCACAAGTCGATTGAAAACTTTTTATATCTGTCAGGTACGGTCTTTCCTATTTTATTGAAAATTTTATCTTTTTCAAGTAACAAATAAAATGAAATTACAGGTATCAGTATAAGTTGAATAAATACGGCAATTAATCCGCTAACACCCGCAACCATTCCTGAAATTCGAGAAAGAATACCTTGTGTTAATAAACTTACCAACTTCATAATTTGTTCATTAAAGTTATTTATTAAATTATTTACAACAGGAACATTTGTAAATAATTTGTCTCTCAAATCATTTGTATATTCTACAAAGTTCTTAACTAAATCCGGCAAAGAAATGAAAAGATTCTTAAACTGCTTAATTGTTCCCGGAAAGATTCCGATAATTAAAATAGCCAAAGACAGAAAAATTATAAGATATACGAGAAATATGGAATATATTCTCTTTATATTCTTCTTTTCAAAATAATTTACCAAAGGATTTAAAATATATGAAAAAATTATAGAAACGACAAATGTGGCTAAGGTTATTCTAAGTATTGAAAAACTCTTAAACAACGCAATTGCTCCTATGCAAATTAAAACATATATTGCTATTCTTAAAAGTTTCAGCTTATTTATATGTATTTTATCTTTTTCTTCCAATTTTTTATTCGAAAATTTAAAGAAAACATAAAGTCCCCACGACAATAAACCTATAATCAAAATTTTTATAACATTATTTAAAATCATATTTATACCAAACAAATTATCTAACATTATTCCCCCTAATTAAGTACAGATTTCAACATTTCAAAAAAATAATCTATCTCTGAAAAAGTATTATTTTCACTTAAACTTATTCTGATTGCAGTATTTTTTTGTTCATAAGGTAAATTCATAGATTCAAGTACATGTGAATTTTGAATTGAACCGCTACTGCAGGCAGAGCCTGATGAAACACAAATACCCAAAAAATCTAAATTCATTATCATCATCTCTTTTTCAAAACCCAAAAATGAAACATTAATATTACTTGAATGTCTATTTTCCATAGAACCGTTTATTTTATATTTGTATCCGCATTTTTCTAATTTCCCGATAAAATATTTTCTAAGAGCCAACCTCTTTTCAACATTTTCTACCCGTTCTTTTCTTAAAATATCTATCGCTTTAGAAAAACCTACAATCCCCGCTACATTTTCAGTTCCGCCTCTTCTGTTTCTCTCTTGAGATCCTCCAAAAATAAAATTTTCTATTTCAACACCTGACTTTATATACAATGCCCCCACTCCCTTTGGACCATGCACTTTATGAGCAGAAACAGTAAGAAGATCAACATCTAAATTTTTTACGTCTATTTTAAGCTCTGAAAGAGCCTGAACAGCATCAGTATGAAAAATAACAGAAGAATTTTTTTCTTTTACCGCCTCACATATCTGTTTAATATTCTGTACTGTTCCAACCTCATTATTTACATACATAATTGAAACTAAAACAGTATCATCTCTTACACAGTCAACAACATCTTTTGAAGAAATAAATCCGTCGGAATTCGGAAAAACATAGCTTACTTCAAAACCCATTGTTTCAAGAAATTTCACAGTTTCCAAAACAGCTGAATGTTCAAACGCTGAAGTTATAATATGCCCAACTTTTCGTTTCCTGACAGTAGAACCTACCAACGCCCAATTATCAGATTCTGTTCCTGAAGATGTAAAAAAAACTTCATTTTTATTCGCATTAATATACTCGGAGATATTTTCTCTTGATTTTTCTATTGCAACTTTAGATTTTTGTGAAAACTCATAAATAGAAGATGGATTTGAATAATTTTTAATCAAAAATTCTTTCATACTGTCGAAAACTTCGTCGTTTAACTCTGTCGTAGCAGAGTTATCAAAATAAACTATCTTATCCATAAATACTCCTAAATTTATAAAAAAATTAATTTTACTGCATTTAAACTTAAAAAATTTAGATTAAGCAAAAATACAGTATATCTTTATTATATTAAAAATAATTTTAAAATTGATATTCGAAAAATATCTTGTAAAGTATTTTTCATTTAATTATACTCTAAACTACTAATTTTTACAAGTTTTTTAAAAGCAATTTTACAATATATCCCATAAAAAAAACTCATTCCAAATCAATTCAAAATGAGTTTTTTTAATATTTTTTATAATTTTTTTATTTTAATTTTTCGCTATTTCTTCTATCAATTTAATAGTAAAATCATAAACTCTTTGAGTTGATGAAATAGAAATATTTTCTTTTGGTGTATGTGCTCCTCTTATATCCGGGCCAAATGAAATAAGTTCAAGGTTTGGATATTTTTCATAAATCGCACCACACTCAAGTCCCGCATGGACAACAATATTTTCAAAGTCTTTATTTGTAATTTCTCTATAAACTTTATTGGCGATTTTTTGTAAAGTAGAATTTTCTTTTTTCTCCCAAGAAGGATATTCTCCGGAAAATTCATATTTTAAACTTAAATCGTCAGAAATTTTTGCAAATTCGGTTTTCATTTCCAAAAGAGTACTTAAAACAGAAGACCTTATTGAATTTCTAATCAAAATACAGTTTTCGACACTTTCTACTATCGCTAAATTTGATGAAGATAAAACTCCTGTTTCATCTTTAGCTCTAACTCCCGTCGGTAATTTTTCTAAAACACAAAGTAAAGTATTCTTTACATTATCTTTCAAAACTTTCCCTTTAAAAATTTCACATTTTTCTATTGTTAATTGTTCATTACCATTGTACTTTTCAGTAAATTTTCGAATTAAATCATCAATTAAAGGAGAGTTTTCTATAACAATTTCTCCTGTTCGAGGAATTGCGTTATCTTTACTTCCCGAATTAAAAGATGCTAAAGAAAGTCCGCTTTCTCTTATAAATTCGGTAATGGTTTTAATCATATTTCTTCTGTTTTTATCTATTTCCATTCCTGAATGTCCGCCAAAATATCCGTCAAAATGTAATTTTATAAGCTCTTTTTCTTCTGAATATTCTGTTTCAATCTGAGTTTTAAACAAAATCCCTCCGGCTGAACCAAGTGTTAAAATTCCTTCTTCCTCAGAATCAATATTAAAAAGATATTTTCCTTTTAACAAATCCTTTGAAAGTCCTAATGCTCCATCCATTTCAACTTCTTCTGCAACTGTAATAATCATCTCAAGTTCAGGATGAACAATAGTTTCGTCTTCAAATATTGCCATTGCCATTGCCACAGCAATTCCATCATCGGCGCCAAGTGTGGTTTCATTTGCAAAAAGTAAATCATCTTTGATAACCCACTCGATTTTATCAGTTTCAAAATTATGTTTAGAAGTAGTTGATTTTTCACAAACCATATCCATATGACCTTGAAGAATTATTCCGGGCTTATTTTCAAACCCCTTACTTGCAGGTTTTCTTATATATACATTCAAAAGCTCATCTTGTATTGTAACAAGACCCAATTTTTTCCCGAAATTATAAATATAGTCCGAAACATTTTTCTCATTGTACGAACCACGAGGAATATCGGAAATTTCTCTAAAATAATGAAATACTCTTTCAGGTTTTAAATTCATTCTATTCTCCTTTAACAATATTTTCTACAATTTTTAAAAGTAAATTCGAACCTTTTTCTAAAGCTGAAACAGGGATAAATTCAAATCTTCCATGAAAATTATAACCTCCCGCAAAAATGTTCGGACAAGGTAATCCCATAAATGAAAGTCTTGAACCGTCAGTTCCGCCTCTTATTGCAGTTATTTTCGGAGTAATTCCAACTTCAAGCATTGAATTGTACGCAAGGTCAATAATATCCTTTCTGTCTTCAAGTTTTTCTTTCATATTATAATAAGAATCTTCCAATTTTAAAGTAATTGAATTATCATATCTTTGATTTAACAAATCAACAATTCCTTTAAAATATGATTTTTTATTTTCAAACTTTTCTCTGTCAAAATCTCTGATTATAAACTCCATATGAGTATTTTCAGTATCACCTTTCATTTCCAATAAATGGTAAAATCCGTCATAATGCTCTGTATGTTCCGGTCTTTCATTTTGAGGTAGCATTGCTAAAAGATTATGACCTACGATCAATGAATTTCTCATTATATCTTTTGCTGATCCCGGATGAACATTTTTCCCCTTTATATCAACATAAGCACTGCAAGCATTAAAACTTTCATACTCAAGTTCTCCAACTTCTCCACCGTCAATCGTATATGCAAAATCTGCTGCAAATTTTTCAACGTCAAAGTGGTTGGCTCCTCTTCCTATTTCTTCATCAGGAGTAAATCCTATAGAAATATCTCCGTGAGGTAAATTATTTGTAATAATTCTTTCAACAGCATCCATAATTATTGCTATACCTGATTTGTCATCAGCACCAAGTAAAGTATTTCCGTCTGTAGTAATTAAAGTTTCTCCGACAACATCATTTAAACAAGGAAATTCTTTAACTGTCATAGTATATTCATCATTTAATTTTATATCTCCGCCTTTGTATTCAACAAATTGAGGATTAACATTGGCTCCGGTTAGTTCAGTGGCTGTATCCATATGTGCAATAAAACCCACTCGTTTTGAAATATTGGCAGTATTTGATTCAAGTTTTGCATAAACATAACCCTTATCATCAATATGAGCATTTTCAATTCCCATATCTCTTAATTGTTTAACTAATAAATTTCCTAAATTTTTTTGTTTCTCGGTTGAAGGAACTGTCATTGACTTAGAATCTGA
The DNA here is from genome assembly GCA_022770425.1 of Parvimonas sp. Lineage (GTDB taxonomy): Bacteria > Bacillota > Clostridia > Tissierellales > Peptoniphilaceae > Parvimonas. The sequence continues at coordinate 17,355 of JALEHY010000041.1, forward strand.
TTGAGTGTCAATTTTAGCATATTCAACAAACCTTTCCACTATATTCATAAATTACCTCCAATAAATTAATTTTCAGATTTATTATATCACTTTGATTTTACAAAATCAATTTAAAAAATTATCAAATTTACACAAAAAAAGTTGAGTAATTTTACTCAACTTTATGGTAATATTGTTTCAACCGTTTTTAAAATTTCCATAAAAAATCTTCCGACTCTTTTTAAAAATCCTGTTTTTTCATAATTGTCACTTGCAATCAAATTTACAGTTTCAACAATTTTTTCGGAATTTTTAACACGAATTTCTCCTACTTTATCTCCCTTTTTCAAAGGTAATTTTATTTTTGAAATTTCAGTTTCAAATTCATAATTTATATTTTTTAAAGTTATTCTTTCGACATCTTTTTCAGGAACAATATCAACATAACCTTTTGTGCTTGAATTTATAGTAACTCTTTTTACAAAAGTAGATGAGTCAACTAATTTTTTTGTTGAGATATTTTCTTTTACATAATTCAACATATCTTTCATATATTGAGCTCTTTCTTCTTTTGTATTTACTCCCATCAAAATGGCAATAACTCTAAACTCGGATTGTCCTTTTGTAATTTTCATAGTAGAAACCAAACAATAACCGGCTTCTTCGGTATAACCTGTCTTAAGTCCGTCCACTCCGTTTACTTCACCTACTAAAGGAATTGTACTTTCACGTTTGTAGTTTCTGTTAGGTTGTTCAAGAACAGTTTTTTTTGAATATTCCAATACTTCAGGATATTTTTCAATAAGTGCTTTTGACATTGTAAAAATATCTTTTGTCGACATTTTATTATCTGCAGAGTTTTTCGTAAGTCCCGATGCATTTGTAAACTCCGCAGCTTCAAGTCCTATTTCTTTTGCCTTATTGTTCATAAGTTTTACAAATTCTTCTTCACTTCCCGAAACCGCCTCTGCAAGCGCATGAGCGGCATCATTTCCCGAAACTACCATAAGACCGTCAAGCAAATCATTTATAGTTATTTTTTCGCCTTCAAGCAAATCTAAACTTGAACCTTCTTCGCTCGCAGATGCTTTCGAGATTGTAACAACATCTTCTCTTTTAATTTTCCCTTCTTCGATTGCATCTCTAACAACAAAATAGTTCATAAGTTTTGAAATACTTGCTATAGAAAGTTGTTCTTCAATATTTTCGCTTAAAAACAATCCACCGCTTTGTACATCACCTATAAGTGATGCTTTTGTTTTATTTTCAATACCAAAAATGGCATAGCTCTTAGTATATCCCACAAACAACATTGAAAATATTAAAGAAAAACTGAATAATATTCTTTTTAACTTCATAATCCCTCCTATTTTACTATTTCATCTACATTCATATATTTTCTTAAAACTTCAGGAATTTCTATACTTCCGTCACTTCTTTGATAATTTTCCAAAATTGCCGCAAAAGTTCTTCCTACTGCAAGTCCTGAACCATTTAATGTATGAACAAATTTTACTTTACCGTCAACATCTCTAAATCTTATATTTGCACGCCTTGCCTGAAAATCTTCAAAATTTGAACATGAAGATATTTCAACATATCTGTTGTAACTTGGCATCCAAACCTCTATGTCATAAGTTTTGGCACTTGAAAAACCAATATCTCCTGTACAAAGACAAACAACTCTGTAAGGAATTTTTAAAAGTTTTAAAACTTCTTCTGCATCTGAAGTTAATTTTTCAAGCTCATCATAGCTGTTATTCGGATTGGTAAATTTTACCATTTCAACCTTATCAAATTGATGATTTCTTATAAGTCCTCTTGTATCTCTTCCTGCAGAACCCGCTTCTTGTCTGAAACAATAAGTGTATGCTGTATAGTAAGTAGGAATATCTTCAATATTTAAAATTTCATTTGACAAAAGATTTGTAACAGGTACTTCTGCAGTCGGAGCCAAAAACATATCCTTTGACGGAACATAGAACATATCATCTTCAAACTTAGGTAATTGTCCGGTTCCATACATAGAATTTCTATTTATCAAAACAGGAACTGCAACTTCCTTGTAACCTTGCTCAACGTGCAAGTCCAACATAAAGTTAGTTATTGCTCTTTCAAGTCTTGCTCCAAGTCCTTTAAAGACTGAAAATCTTGAACCTGAAATTTTTACTGCTCTTTCAAAGTCTAAAATGTCCAAATCAACTCCCAAATCCCAATGTGCTTTTACTTCAAAATCAAATTTTTTAGGTTCCATAAATTTTCTTATTTCAACATTGTCTTCATCACTTTTGCCGATAGGAATATCTTTATTAGGAGTGTTAGGAATACTCAACAAAGAAATTTTTATTTGTTCATCTAAATCTTTTACAACTATATCCAATTCCTTAATTTCATCTGACAGAGTTTTCATTTCTTTAAAAAGCTCTGAAACATCAACTCCTTCTTTTTTCAATTTAGGAACTTGTTTTGAAACTTCATTTTGTCTTGCTTTTTTTGTTTCAACATCAAATATTACATTTCTTCTCTTTTCATCCAATTCAATAACTTTATCTAAATTATAATCTCCAAATCTTGAATTTAATCTCTCAATAACTTCTTCTTTATTTGCTCTTATTCTTTTAATATCCAACATAATTATTCTCCTCTTTCATCACTTCTAAATAATCCGTCTTTAGGTGAAAATCCCTTTTTGATTAATCTATTTTCAACATATTCTTTAAATGAACTGTAAATTACAACAAAAACCGGAACAGATAATAAAAATCCTAAAATTCCGAAAAGACTACCTCCCAGTACTAATGCAAATATAACCCAAAACGAACTTATGCCCATACTCTTTGCAGAAAGACGTGGAGATATTAAATTTGCATCTATCATTGCAACTATAACAACTATAATCATAAACCATATAACCGTTTTAGACGAAGTTGTAAAAAACAATATTGTAGCAATAGGAATTGCGCCAAGATAGCATCCAAACCACGGAATCAAATTTGTAAACCCGAGAATAAACGCAAAAAGCAATGCATATTCTATATTCATAAATAACAATATTATATAAAATATTATCCCTACGATTATCGCTCCGATACCTTTTGCTATTAAATACGATTTTAGTGTTTCATCAAATTTCTTTGTAATTTTAAAAATTCTGTCATTAAATTTTTGAGGTAAAGTCGCAAACAATATTTTCTTTATAATTCTTGAAAAATTTTCTTTGTCATACAATATATACGCAGATATAATTACCGACAAAATCATATTTAAAAATGTTGAAATAACTTTTGTTGCAAAAGTTGCAACATACGGAATAAGACTTGTTAAAAATGTAGTGGTAGAAGTTGCAAATTCAGTTAATTTATTATTTACAACTCTCCTTATTTCAGGACTTAATTCTATATCCTGTAACCTATACCTTAATTCTTCAATAGTTTTCTCAACAAACTCCGGTGTCTGCTCAACAAAAGATTTTATATTCGAATAAAATTGAGGGATTATATATTTTAATGAAAAAAACATAAAAACAAATGCAATGATGTATGTAATAATCATAGCTGTTGCCCGTATGTAATTGGGCTTAAGTTTTTTAAAAAAATCAACTTTTAAAATTAAATTTTCAAAAAAACGGACAAAAAAATTCAAAATATAAGCTATCGCTCCACCAACAATAAACGGCATAAGAATATATCTTATATTTGATGTATATCCGAATATAGTTTTAATATTTAAAAAAATAAAATAAAACAAAATTGATATGACAAAAATCAGTACCCCTGTAATTACATTTACGGTATTTTTTCTTTCCCAATCAAATTTCATATAGTCCTCCCTTCTTACAATCTTACGTTTTTACCGATTCTATTTCTCAAATCTTCTGTAGGAAAAGGAAAAAATTTAAAATTTCCTCTTATTCTACTTGATATTCTTGAATCATAAATATCTGCCAAATCGTACTCAGATAAATTAGATGAAATAACTGTCGATAAATTTTTTTCTATCCTTTCATCCAAAATAATGCTCAAAAACGAGTTGTTATTTTTATTTATCGCCTCACTGCCTAAATCGTCAATAACTAAAAAATCAACATTTTTTAATAAATACACTTTATCTTGAATTTCTTTTTCTTTATAAAAACTGTATGAGTAAGTATACATACAATCAAACAAATCCGACGAAGTTATGAAAAACGCCCTCTGACCTGTGTCTATAACATAATTTGCCATAGACAGACAAAAATAAGTTTTTCCGACTCCACTATTACCGTAAAAATATAAATTTTCCGGTTTTTCTTTAAAATTTCGGCAATATTCCTTCGCAAAGGAAACCAACTTTTTCATATACCTATTAGAATCTATTATCTGATTTGAATTTTCAAAAGTTCCAAAAAACAAAGAAAAATCGAAATTTTTAAAATTTGATTTTCTCTTTTGTACAGAAATTCCGCTCTCAGAGAGTCTGTCCTCAACTAAATCTTTCAAAACGCAGTCACAAACTTTTCCGTTAAAATACCCTGTATCTTTACACTTATCACAAAAATATACTGAACCGAGATAATTTTTTGAAAACCCGTTGACTTCTAATAAATTATGTATTTGTTTTTCAAGTTTTGAATACTCTTCTTTTTTTAAATCTACATTCTCTTGTATTAAAATCAGCTTCATAATTTCGGTTGCAAGTAAATCTCTTTTTAAAATTAAATCTTCTAAACCGCAAATTTTATTATAAACTTGTTTTCTTCTGTTTTCTCTAACTTTTTCTCTCAATAAAGGTCTTTTGCTCAAACTTTTATTTATTAAATCGTCCAACTTCATTTACTAATACCTTTCCAACAAATCAATAACCGATGAATTTTTTTCTGTTTTTAATTTTTCGTATTTTTCTGCTTGTGTTAAAATATCCTTCTGTTCAACGTATTTCTTTAAGCGTTTTCCGTATTTTATCTTTTTAACACTGTTTTTTTCAGATAAAAGTCTATCTAAATCTTCCTCTGTTATTATATTATTATCTCTTTTCCAGGCTCTTAATATTCCAATCACATAATTACAACTTTTTGGTTTTCCTTTTTCATCGGCATACTTATACGCTCTGTAAACCAAAGACCAACTATGACCCGTTTCTTCAATATGATCTATTATAGCCCTTATCTCATGAGGCTTCAATATTAACCCTATAATATCTTCAATTTTTTTTACATATTCGTTATTATCTATTAACGGTTTTTCAAAACTCTCAACTTCTTCGGTTTCATTATATACATTTCCTGAATATAATGCAAAAAGGTTATAAAAACAAATACTTTCAACTTTAGAATCATCACTTAGTTTATAGTCTATAATACTTTCATTTTTCCAAAATTTAAGTGCATTCATTATTTGAACATTTGAAAAGTTCAATTCTTTAGCTACATCTTCAATAGTTATTTCATTTTTATAGGCTCCGAAAATTCTCTTATAAAGGTATAAATAAACTTTAAGAGAAATTTCATCAACAACGGGCAAATAAGAATCCAAAAACATATTTTCAATAGGAGTTACCCCCGCTTGAATCGTAGACTTCTTTAATGATAACTTCACTCCTATCCCCACCTTTCCATATATACAAACTTATCCAGCTCCATTGTGATAATTTTACTGTATATTATATCTTTTTTAATTTCAAAATACTCTTTATTTTCCAAAAAACGTTTCAAATTATTCATATTTTGTACTTCAAAATCTCCTAAAAATTCTCCAACTCTCTTAAATCCGATTTTCTCATAAAGTCCAATTGCTCTTTTATTAAATGAATTTACATTTAGATATATTGAATTTTTATTAAAATTATAAAAATAAAATCTCAAAAATAATTGCAATGATAAAAATCCATATCCCTTTGATGCATATTTTGCATCTAAACTTATGGACAATTCGTAATCACTGTCAAAAAAACTGCATTTTTTAACTGAAATATATCCTATTAAGTTATCGCTTAAAAATATGGAAAAAAAATTGTTTTTCTTATTTAAAATCATTTTTTTCCACTTAAGTAGCTCTTTTTGGTTTAAAAAGCACAAATTGTAATCTGTAAGCAGAATATCATCATAGGGAGAAAAATTTTTAAATAATTTTAAATCTTCTACAAGAAATTCTCTAATTTCTAAACCGTTTTTTGAAACTATTGTTCTATACTCCATATAACTCACTATCTCTATCAGTTTGTAAATCTCCAAACCTTGTACATTCCTTAATGAAATTAAGATTTACACTACCTGTTTCTCCGTTTCTGTGTTTTGCTATGATAAGTTCTATTTGATTTTTTATTTCTGCTTCTTCATTTTGATAGTCTTCCCTGTAAAGTAAAATTACAACATCAGCATCCTGTTCAATAGCACCTGACTCTCTCAAGTCGCTAAGTTTAGGTTTTCTTCCGCTTTTTTCACTATCACGTGATAACTGACTGAGTGCTAAAATAGGCACATCAAGTTCCTTAGCCAACGCTTTTAAATTTCTTGAAATTGTGGAAATTTCTTGTTGTCTGTTTTCGTTTCTTCCTTCCGAAGTCATAAGTTGTAAATAATCTATCATTATAAAATCAAGCCCGCTATCGGCTTTAAGTCTTCTACATTTACTTCTAAGCTCAGTTATAGAAATTCCGGCAGTATCGTCCATATATATTGACTTGCTTGCAATAATCGAACTTGCTTCAAAAATATCCTCCCAATTTTCAATATCTCCGCTTATTAATTGTTTCAAATTAATAAGCGCCAAAGAACTCAACATTCTCTGAACCAACTGAGTTTTGCTCATTTCCAAAGAAAAAATTGCAACTTTTGCATTTTTTTGTGCTGCATTTAATGCGATATTAACCGCAAGTGCAGTTTTCCCTACTGACGGTCTTGCAGCAAGTAAGATTAAATCTTTTCTTTGCATACCGAGTAAAATTCTGTCTAAGTCAATAAAACCGGTAGAAATACCCGTTATATTTCCTTTGTTTTCGCTACGAACATTAAGTATTTCAATCAATTCTTTCAATGAATCTTTTATGTGAGTTAAACCTGTTCTGTTTTCATTTTGCGATAAATCAAAAATTTTACCCTCTATCGATTTTAAAACAGTATTATACTCTTCGTTTGAATATGCTTTGTTCTTAGTTTCGTCAATTATGTATAAAAGATTTCTCATATCTGATTTATCTTTTACAATTTTACAATAACTATCCATATTTGATGAAAAAGCAACGGTATTCATAACATCAACTACACCACTTATCCCACCGTTACTCTCAACATCAAAACCAAATTGCTCCATTTTATTTGTTATAGTTAGAGGATCAATCTTCTCACTGTTTCTTGACAATTCTAAAATTGTACTGAAAATATCTTTATGCCAAACAGAAAAAAAGTCTTCTCGTCTTAATTTTTCAAATGCAAATTCTCTCTTTGTAGGATCTGTTATCATTATTGACAAGACACATTTTTCAGCCTCTAAGTCACAAATTTTATGCATATACTACTCCTTTTCAACAGAAACTTTCATATTAGCTACAATTTCAGGATATACTCTTACAGGAACAGTTAAAGTACAAAGTGATTTTATATTTTCTTTTAATTCAATCTTTCTTTTATCAATTTCTATATTATGTTGTTTTTTCAAACTGTCACTTATATCAGCAGATGTAATGGAACCAAAAAGTTTATCTCCGCTTCCGGTTTTTGTCTTAATGGTAACTTGTATACTTTCTAAAACAGATTTTAATTCATTGGCATTTTTTATATTCTCTGCTTCTATTCTTTTAAGCTCTTTTTGTTCTTCTTCCCAAATTGCCAAGTTTTCCTTTGTTGCCTCTTTTGCCAATCCGTTTGGAATTAAAAAGTTTCTTGCATAACCTGTTTTTGCATTAACAAGCTCTCCGGCTTTCCCAAAACTTTTTACATCTTTAATTAATATTACCTTCATTTGTATCTTCCTCCGTTAAGTATTCATCTATAGCTTTCTTTAATTTATCTATGGCTTCTTTCATACTGCAATCAAGTCTCGCTCCTGCAGATGTATAGTGACCGCCACCACCTAATTTTTCTAAAATAAGTTGAACAGAAATTTTTCCCAAACTTCTTCCGCTTATATGAATTTGTCCTAAAACTCTTGTTAAAACAAAACTGCATTCTATTCCCAAAACAGCTAATAAATCATCTGCTGATTGTGCGGCAATAAGCATTGACTCCTCTATTTCTTCATCAAAAACTCCAATACAAATACAGTTTTTATATGAAATCGCATTTGAAATTACATTTGATTTTAATCTTATTGTATTAAAATTATCTTTAAATAATTGTTTTACCGCTATCGTATCTGCACCAAATCTCTTTAAAAACGATGCTGTTTCAAAAGTTCTGACTCCGGTCTGATAGTAAAAGTTTTTTGTGTCAACTACAATTCCGGCAAGCAAACTTTCGGCAACCAACTTATCAAGTTTTATCTTATCAAAAATATAGTAAATTATTTCAGTAACTAACTCACACGCAGATGAAGCATAAGGTTCCAAATACGTTAAAGTTGCATTTTCAACAAAATCACGTCCTATTCTGTGATGATCTATGATTACAATTTTATTTGTAACGTCCATCAAATAAGGTGCTTCAGATGATAATTTCCTCGAGTTGTCAACAAGTATAACCAAACTTGTATCCTTACAAAGATCATAAGATTTTTCCGGAGAAATCATCATATCAATATAATTTGTATCACTGTTTTTAAGTTTATTATACACATTTCTGATAGTTATAGGCACATCTTCTAAAACCAAATACGCATCCTTGTTCAATTCTTTACAAATAGCAAGAATACCAAGACCTGCCCCAAAACAATCCATATCAGGATTTTTATGTCCCATAACAAATACTTCCGATGACTCTTGTATCATTTTTTCGAGTGCCTGAGAAATTACTCTGGCTTTTACCTTGTTTCTTTCGACAGACTTATTGTTTTTACCGCCATAAAAATTCAATTCATCTCCATTTTTAACAACAACTTGTGCACCGCCTCGTCCAAGTGCCATATCAAGAGCCGTCTGAGCCTCTCTGTATTTTTCAACAGGAGTTCCTTTACCGTTTCCTATTCCGACACTCAAAGTAGGCTTAATGCTACCTAAAATTTCAATATGTTTTAATTTATCTACCACACTGAATTTATCTTTTAAAATTTGTTCAAAAATCGAATTATCTATTACGCTTATATATTTTGCAGTATCATATTTTCTGACCATAGCGCCAAAATCACAAAAATAATCAACTATTACTTTATCAATTTCAGCAATAGCCAAAGACTTCATATCATCTTTTACTTTACTTCTGACATCTTCATAATTATCAATATAGATCATAGCTACATTTATCAATGAACCTTCATATTTGTTTTGTAATTTAGAAAATTCCAAATTATCAACCAAATATATAACTATATTTGTGTCACCACTGTTAGAATCTTTTATAACATTAAAATACACTATATAATCCAATTTTGAATTTTTCCATTCAAAACTTCCCGATTTTAATTCCAAAACTTTTGAAATATTAAAACTTTCTATCTTTGTTGAAACATTTATCCCTATGATGTCTTCTTGTAAAAACAAATCTAAAAAATCATTACTATGCCACTTGATTCTCCCTTTATTGTTCAATACCGCCATAGGAAATGGCATTTTGTAAACCACTTCACTTGCAACATTGTCAAGTGACTCTCTATGTTTCTTAACATCTTCAAAGTATTCTGAGTTTTTATTTTTTATATAAACCAAGATAGAAACAAATACAGATATTGAAACTGTAAAAGCAATTATTCCAAAAATCAAATCAAAATACAAAACGGAAAAGGACATAAGAACCAGAACCGCTAAAATCGGATAAAAATCTGATAGTCTAACTAAATTTCTCTTCATTTTTTATACTCCTAACAACTGATAAATACAGTCCGTATACAAAATACATAAGATAACTCAACACTAAAAACAATGAAACAATGCTTAAAATGTTAGATACAATCTTTGTAAATCTACTTTTCATCATCAAATTGAATGCAATAAATCCTTGAGTAAAAAGGAATGTAAATATTGCAATAAACAAGTTTGCATAAATCAAATATATTCTGTAATAAACATTAATGTCAACAGATTTTGACAAATACCCTATTAAAAAACCGACCCCAATAAAAATTGCCACAAACTTATAACTTACAGGTTTAACAACATCTTTAATATCCACTTTCTTATAAAAAAAATTTCTATTTAAAAAATAATAACCTAAGCTACAAGAAACATATCCCATGAAAAAAGTAATTGCCGGATAAAAATTTGCCATTTGCGTCATAAATGATTCAAAATCATCAAGATTTAAGGTTTCATTGTACGCATAAATATCTTTAAGCGTAATTTTTAAAGTATTAACCAAATTCGAATAAATTTGAGCATTCATTTTAACAACTAAAAAATCAGCAGTAAATAACATCATAACCACAAATGCCAAAATCAATACAATATTAGTTGAATTAATATTTTTTTCAATCCCTTTTATTATAATCAAAGAAACAATCAAGGGAATAAAAGAACTGAAACTCAATGCCACAACAAATAACAATCCTGTCAGTATAACTGAAATTAACATATAAGTTTTAAAATTTGATTTTTTATAAATAATGACCAATGGAATGAATGTAAATAGGTTAAATATAGGAAATAACATCATAACAAAAGCCAACACCGCATACAAACAAATATAAATTTTTTCTTTCATATCTAAATCTCCTTGTGCTATTTATTATATCATAAATTCAAGTATTTTTAAATTTAATTTTTAAAACCTAAGTAAATCATTACTCAAATTTCAGAATTTTAAACAAGAAAATATTTACCAATTAGTAAATAAACAAAAAACATTTTTATTGAAATAGTATTGATTTTAAACTCTTAAATTAATAATAAATTAAAAGCTTCAATTTCTTTTTAAAAAAAATAGAGACTATTTAAATAGTCTCTATAAAAACATCATAATATTATTAAAATTTTACTTTTGTTTTTCACGTTTAAAAGTTGATACAATCACCATTCCAAGTACTGATACCAAAACTAATGCCATATAAAATTCTG
>JALEHY010000043.1 GCA_022770425.1 Parvimonas sp.
TTAAAATTTTACTTTTGTTTTTCACGTTTAAAAGTTGATACAATCACCATTCCAAGTACTGATACCAAAACTAATGCCATATAAAATTCTGATTTACTCATAACTGCTGTTTTAGGTAAATTGCTATCAGGTTTATTTGGTTTATTTGGTGTATTTGGTGTATTTGGTGTATTTGGTTTTCTTGGAGTAATATTATCATCTGAAGGCGGATTTTTCGGATCCTCGTTATGTGGATTTTTCGGATCCTCGTTATGTGGATTTTTTGGATCTTCATTATGTGGATTTTTTGGTTCATCATTATCCGGTACATTCGGTACATCTTCTACCAACTTATATTCATAAATGATATATTGTGTATCAGCTTTAACTTCTCCATTCACAGGAGCAGAATCATTTCTGACTTTCTTTGCGGTTAAAATATAAGTTTTTCCGTCTTTTACAAGAGTCTTAGGTTGAAACTCATCTGTTTCAGTCTTGTATTCTTCTCCGATTTCAGAGCCTCTTTCTTTCACTGTATACCAGTTTTTATCTTCATCTTCTTTTACTCTTTCTCCGGCTTTTGGATTATCCAATTCGATTTCAGTTCCTTCGATAAAGTATTTTACTCTTACAGCTCCTGTCTTTTTGTACTCATATTTTACATATTGTGTTTCTTCTTTTACATTTCCGTCTTTTGGATCAGAATCTTTTCTTGTTTCTGTCTTTGTTAAAACATAAGTTTTTCCGTCTTTATCTTTTAATGTCTTAGGTTTTAACTCTTCATTATCAGTTTTATATTCTTCTCCTACCGGACTGTCTTTCTTTACTGTATACCATCCATCATTAGTTTTATCTTTTGCCTTTGGGTTTTCCAATTCGATGTCAGTACCCTCAACAAAGTATTTCACATACACATCGCCTTTTAATAACTTATATTCATAAATGATATATTGTGTTTCTTCTTTAGTTTCACCTTCTACAGGAGCAGAGTCATTTCTGACTTTCTTTTCTGTTAAAACATAAGTTTTTCCGTCTTTTACAAGAGTCTTAGGTTGAAACTCATCTGTTGTAGAATCGTATTTTTCACCAATTTCAGAACCTTTTTCTTTTACGGTATACCAACCTTTGTCTTCTTCATCTTTTACTCTTTCTCCGGCTTTTGGATTATCTAATTCAATTTCTGTTCCTTCAATAAAGTATTTTACTCTTACAGCTCCGCTTTCTTTAAGTAAAACTACACCAACCCTTTCCGGTTCTGTAGGAAGAAGTCCGTTTGTTGTAACAGCAAAAGAGTTCCATGCAGCTCTTAATTCTGTCGCTTCAGTTCTTACCGCTTCCTTAAGATTAGGGAATAATATACTTTCATCCGGAAGATTTTCTTTATCTCCTTTTTCAGGTGCAGTCATTTCAAATGACAAGGATATATTTTGTCCCTTTACCCAAACAACATTATTTTTAAATTCAAGTTTGAAGCTGTGAATTTTTCCCCAATCAGTTATATCATTAGCTAATTTCCAATCAGGATTTTCAGCATTTGCAGGATTTTCATGTTTATATGAAACAACAACTTCTTTTTTAGTTTCTTTCCCTTGTGCATCTTTAGTTATTTCTTCAACTTTGTCATACTCTACTTTACTGTACAAATCGTCTCTATTTGGATTTTTTGAAGTACTGTAATAAACATCAATTTTGTCAGCCCATTCAGCAGGTAAATTTATCGGTCCGTTTAACAATGGAGTAAACGCACTTTGTCTTACAACATTATCAACTATTCCTAAATCATTCACTGAAGGTAACACATCTATAAATCCTAATGTATAGATATTTCTTCCTGTAGTATTTGTCAAATTTAATTTGTATCCAATTTTTCCGCCCAAATTTGCATGACCGAATTTTGAAAATTCTTTATCTAAATTTCCCTTAACAAATTTTTCAATCTTCAAATCTTCATTTGTATACATTCTATATACATTTTGTGCCTTTATACGTTGTTGTTTTTCAACTTTGTCTTGGTTGATATCATCTGTATCGTCCTCAACAGGTGCAACATTTTGAAACATTGACTCAAGCTCTAAAGTTTTTGAACTTGATGTGTATGAAACTAAATTCAAAGAATTAGATGAATCTTCGGTAATTGTAACATCAAACAATACAGTTAAATTATTGCCCGGTTGTAGAACGTCTTTATCCCAAGTCACTTTTATAAGTTGTTGACCTGTTCCTTTGTAATTTTCGTCCAATATTTTTCCGGTTCCGTTTATATCTTCAGTAAGAACTTTTGATGTTAGACGACCTGATTCCAATGTATACCTAAATTTAGCATTGTCATTTAATTTTACTCCATAAGGAAGCAATATAACTGAACTGAAATCTCCGTCCATAGAAATTTGAGAAGGTCTTCCGTTAAAGAACTTTAATAGAACTTTATTATTACCAAGTTTTACAACATTACCCTCTTTTTCAACAAACTCTATTGTAGTCATTACTTTAGGTTTTGTGTCAGTAGGTTTAATCACAGTAGCAGTTCTTGGTCCTATATTATCAGTTGCCTTTTCTGCCTTTCTAAGATAAACATCTCCATTTTGCATAGTAGTTTCATACTCAGTTTGCCATTTAACTTCTCCTTCTGTTCCCTTTTTAATTAAAAATTGTGGAAAAGTCTGTAAAGATACTCCTCCGAACAGTGGCTTACCGTCTGCATTTTTATATTCTATATCATAACTTACAACTTCATCAGTATCACTAAGTCCCATTTCTTTTCTATCTAAAAGTATATAAGTAATATAACCTCCGTCAGTAGGAAACTTAACTTCATATTTCTTTTCTGTATTGTTTTTCAATTTGAAAGTAAAAGTTGTTTGAGGATATTTAGACAATGGTCCTACTGCCACACCTGAATGATAATACATTTTCGGAGTCCAAACAAAAATACCGTCAAATATCAACGATTCACTGAAAGTTTGTTTAGTAACTATTTTTTGATATCCTTGTTTTAACACATCTGCAGGTTTCCATTCTGAATTTTCTTTTTTAACCCAGTTTTCACCTTCTTTTTTTAACAGCGTATCAGTAGCATTTAATGCAATGTTATAATATTCAAACATTCTAAGTCTTGCCGTATCATAAACAGCAGGATTAGGATTGGCTCCTACATCTTTACCACCTGCATAATTACCTAACCCATCTTTTGGACCATAAGTTACTGCCGGATACCATGAACCATTTTCAAACTGAATATCATTTCCGCCGGCAAGAACAGTAGTATTTGCTTTTGATACAACATCTTTAGGTTTTCCTGAAATATCACTTGCAGTTAATTTAACCTCATTAGTTAAATTTTGTACCTTATCTGTATCAAGATTAACTTTTGTAGTCATTTCTATTTCAAAATCAAATAAATTTTGTTTTTGAGTGTCTTTTTTCTCCTGTTCTTCAAGTGTAGGTGCTTTTACAGTCCAAGTAATTTCTTTTCCGTTTACTTTATGTTCTGCCAAATTTCCTGATATTACTTTTGCACTATCAAAATCTAAACCGTTCGGTAAAGTATCTTTTACAACTATATCAGTATCAGATTTGATATACATTCCACCTTTATTAGGAATAAGTATTGAACCTTTAATTACCCACTTAACAGTATCGCCTTTCTTAGGCATTAAATCATCTTTTCCTACAACTCCTGCATATGTTTTTGAAATTGATTCATTAAAACTTGATTCAATCTCAATTTTTGCAGGACTTGTTTCAATTAATGCAGTGTTATCTGCTTTTGACAACTTTGCAGTAAATTCAAGATTTGTTCCATTAGGAGTTATCCCATTAATTGTTTTTACAGGTAATACAATTCTTGCTGATATTCCTGTTTTAACATCCTTAAATTCATATCTTAAAATTTTAGAATCCTGAGAATAAGTCGGCACTACTCCATTAATAGAATAATCGCTTAGAGTATCGTCAAAGTCGTAGTAATCTGTATTAACAGGTAACTTGATTTCCAACACCGCCTTATCTCCAAAACTTTCTTGAATACTTTCTTGTGAACCAGCTATTTTTAAACTAAGTTCAACAAGTCCCGTATCCCCCGATTTTACTTTTGGTGTTTTTGCAACCAAAGTAAGATCTGTATTAGCATCCGCCTTTGCATATGCAACATTCACAAATGACATCGTAATAGTTGATAGCACCATTGCAACTGCTAATAAAAAACTATAAAGTCTTTTCATAATTTCTTACCTTTCCTTTCTTTTATCAGATAATCATATATTTTTGCATTGATGAATTGTAAAAATATTAAAGCTATCTTTAATATCATTTTACCACATTATTCACTTTTTTTAAATAGTTTATGAGTTTATTTATTAATTATAGTGAAAAATCATTTCTCAAATTTAAAAATTAAAAGAAATAAAAAAACATTTTTTATTAAAATAATATTGATTTTAAACTCTTAAATTAATAATAAATTAAAAGCTTCAATTTCTTTTTTAAAAAAATAGAGACTATTTAAATAGTCTCTATAAAAACATCATAATATTATTAAAATTTTACTTTTGTTTTTCACGTTTAAAAGTTGATACAATCACCATTCCAAGTACTGATACCAAAACTAATGCCATATAAAATTCTG
>JALEHY010000047.1 GCA_022770425.1 Parvimonas sp.
AAATTTGTAAAATTTATTGAAGATAATAATTTTAAATTTTTAAAGTATGAATACTGGAAAGAATTTGATAAAAAAAATATTTTTGAAAATTTGAATACAATAAGTGAATTGGAAAAATTTAAAACGAAAAAAAGACTGAAATAAAAATTTGAATAACGAAAATTTGAAGTATTATTTTTTAGAGATAATTGGAAAGACTTTTTTAATTATTATATTTATTTTTGTTTTAGTGTATGATAATAAGAGGTGAAAGTTAAATAATTTTAAACCGTTGTAAGTTCTCTTGATTTATAACGGTTTTTTAAATTGACAAAAAGCTAAAAAAGTTGTAAAATAATAGTTGTGAGAAATCACATTTAATTTTAAGGAATAATGATTTGATAATTGTAACTTGAAAATTGAATAAGAGGAGGTGTGAAACTAATGCCAATTGAATTTTTATTAATACCTCTTCTCGCTTTAGTAGTGGGGCTTGCCGCAGGATATCTTTTCAGAAGATTTGCATCTGAAAGACTTATAAACGGAGCCGAAAATCACGCAAAAAAGATTGTTGAAGATGCAATAAAAGAAGCCGAAACTAAGAAAAAAGAAAAATTAGTAGAAGCAAAGGAGGAAGCTCATAAGCTTCGTCAGGAATGTGATAGAGAAAATAGAGAGAGAAGAAATGAAATTCAAAAGTTGGAACGTCGTTTAATTTCTAAAGAGGAAAATTTGGATAAGAAAAATGAAAATTTAGATAAAAAGAACGAACGTTTGAATAATGAATTGAAAGCGTTAGAAATTAAAGAGTCAGAAATTGAAAAATTAGTTGAAAAACAAAAAGAAGAATTGGAAAAAGTTGCTAATATGACACAAGCAGAGGCTAAAGAAATTATACTTGAAGATGTTAAACAAGACAGTATAAGAGAGGCTGCGAACATCATAAGAGAGATTGAACAAAAAGCCAAAGATGAGGCCGAAATTAAAGCAAGAAATATAATCGGTACTGCAATTCAAAGATATGCAGCAGACCATGTTGCCGAATCAACTGTTAGTGTTGTTTCTTTGCCTAATGATGAAATGAAAGGAAGAATAATCGGTAGGGAAGGAAGAAATATAAGAACTTTTGAAACTTTAACAGGAGTTGATTTAATTATTGATGATACTCCGGAAGCTGTTGTTTTATCTTCGTTCGATCCGGTTAGACGTGAAATCGCAAGATTATCACTTGAAAAATTAATTAATGACGGAAGAATACATCCGGCGAGAATTGAAGAAATGATTGAAAAATCACGACAAGAAGTTGAAAACAGTATAAGGATTGCAGGAGAGGATGCTTGTGATCAAACAAATATTCATGGGTTACACCCTGAATTGGTAAAACTTTTGGGAAGATTGAAGTACAGAACTTCATACGGTCAAAATGTTTTAAAACATTCGATAGAAGTTGCACATATGGCAGGAATGCTTGCTGCAGATATCGGAGCAGATATTAAAATTGCCAAGAGAGGCGGTTTGCTTCATGATATTGGAAAGGCAATAGATCATGAAATGGAAGGAAACCATGTTGAACTTGGTGTACAAATGGCTAAAAAATACAAGGAAAAAAGAGAAGTTATTCATTGTATTGAGGCACATCATAATGATGTTGAGCCTTCAACGGTAGAAGCACTATTGGTTCAGGCATCGGATGCTATTTCAGCAGCTAAACCGGGTGCAAGAAGAGAGTCAATAGAAAATTATATTAAACGTTTAGAAAACCTTGAATCAATAGCAAATTCATTTGACGGAATAGAAAAATCTTTTGCAATTCAAGCAGGACGTGAGATAAGAGTAATGGTTAAACCGGATGTTATAGATGAGGATAAGATGTTGCTTACTTCAAAAGAAATAATCAAGAAAATTCAAGATGAATTGGAATATCCGGGAACTATAAAAGTCAACTTGATAAGAGAAACAAGAGTTGTTGACTACGCAAAATAATTTTGAAAATAAAGTACTTAGTATATTAATATTAAGTGCTTTTTTTATTTATATAAATTAGATATTGAGGGTTATTAAGTAAATTTAATATTTACCATTTTATGGCAATTAAATAAAAAAAGAAAATTGAAAAAATAAAGTATTTTAAAGATAAACAAAATAAGTAACTGTATAATAAAGTAGCTATATATTTTAACGGTTGGACTTGAAAACGTTTCGTCTTTTTGATATAATGAGGCTGTCAGCACAGAGTAAATAGGGAGGAGATTGTTGTATGATTTTTAAAGTAGATATCCAATTGTATTTTAAATTTTTAGAATACTTAGAGAATAGAGGTTTTATCGAGTATGAAGAATAATAATTTTGTAAAATATAAAAAATTAATTTCTTATATAGGTCCATATAAGAAAAAAAGAATATTTGTTACTTTTTTAAGCGCTTTATCTACAATTGTTTCTGCTATAATTCCTTTTATTTTAGGAACTTTGATAGATAAAGTACAGACTAATCAACCGTTAAAAAATATTATACAGTATGCTTTATTTATTTCGTTAATTGGAATGTTAAATATATTTTTGAATTCTTTACAAAATTATAAATGGCATGTTTTCAAAGTTGAATTTACAGATTATTTTAGAAGTTTAATGGTTAGTAGTTTTTTTAAAAAGAAAACTGAATATTGTAAAAAGAATTATGAAGATTTAAGTTCGAGGATTTTACAAGATACAGAGATTATTTCTAAAGATATATCCGTCGGCTTTCCAATGCTATTTTTAAATATGCTAAATTTAGGGTTGGTTATGTTTTTTATGGTTAGAATGTCAATTAAACTAACTTTGGTAGTTCTTTTTGTAGTTCCTATTTTTACTGTTTTCTTTGGAATAATGCAAAATTCGGTACAGTCAAACAGTATTAGGGAAAGAGAAGAATTTTCTAATCTTACTGAAAGTGTTAAAGAATATATTGACGGAATTTTCCAAATTAAAATATTTAAAAAGGAGTTATTCTTTTTAAATAAATTTAAGGAAAATATTAAAATATATGAAAAATATTTAAAAAAGATGAAATTATTTACTGCTGTTGGATATGGGATTATGAATGTTACTGTTATAATGTTACCGATTATAATTTTGATACTTGGAGCTATAGATGTTCATTCAGGAAAACTTACTTTAGGTAATCTATTTTCATTTTATTTCTATTTGAGTTTCATTTACGAACCAATGCAAAATTTGACTAACTGGTTTACAAATATTCAAATATCTCTGGGAATGTCAGATAGAATTATAAACTTTTTAGAAGAAGATATCGAAGATATAACAGTTGGAGAAGAAATTTCTAAAGTAAACGAAATACAAATTAAAAATCTGTCTTTTTCTTATGATGGGAAACAAGATGTGTTAAAAAATATAAATTTTGATTTACAAAAAGGAGATATTGTTGGAGTTATTGGTTCATCAGGAAGCGGAAAGAGTACGTTAATCGATATTCTTTTAAAGTTTTGGAGTAATTATAGTGGTAGTATACTTATTGACGGAAAGGAATTAAAAAATATTTCTAAAGACAGTTACTATAATTTAGTTTCATATTTGGAACAAAATACGTTTTTATTTAGAGGGAATCTAAAAGAAAATATAACATTAGGAAATTTAGATGACGAAAAATTTTTTAACTCCATAAATTTGTCTAAAGTTGATAAATTTTTAAAGGATAATGTTACTTATGAATTTGATATTGAGAGTAACGGTAAAAATGTTTCGGGTGGTGAAAAGCAGAGGATATCTCTTGCAAGAAGTATATACAAAGATTCTGATTTGTTGATTTTAGATGAATTTACATCTGCTCTTGATACTGAGCTGGAAAAAGAAATTGTAGAAAATATAAAAGAAATAAGCAAAGATAAAATAATTTTAATTATTACACATAGAAAAGAACCGTTGTCAATTTGTAACAAAATCTTAAATATGGAAAATTTTAAATCATCATAAATAAGTATAAATTGCAAAAATAAATTAACAACGAGAAAAAATATTTAAACGTGTCATATAATGGATTGCTGTTTCTTTGTTAATGTTTTTAAACTTGTGTTAAATATTTTAAGTTTTGTGTTGAAATTATTATACATCTCATTGAAGGTTCTTTCTTAGTTTTTGTATTTAATTACTATTTTTACCTCTTTGAGATGTTTTTTTAGTTTATGGCATTTAGAGCGTTGAAAAAATTTTTTTAGAGTGATATAATTAAATTGATAATATTAATTATTAAAGGAGTGTTTTTATGAAAGAAAATAAAGGAGAAGTTAGTTTTTTAATCTATATGCTAATGATTAGTTGTAACATTGTGGTTTCTGCCTTGTTTAAAATTTTTAAGGGAGAAAGTATCTTGTCTGTATTTAATATGCTTTTGTTGGCGTCACCGCTTTTTGCTTTATCGGTAATTTTATTTTATTTTTTTAATGGGAAATCCTTTAAACCATTGTCATACGATAAATGTTTTTTAATTTGGTTTGTAATGCTTGTTCTTGTTTTATTGATTGCAATGGGTTCATCTTTTATTTATAAATAGATTAATGTCATATTTTTAAAGATTTATTTACTTAAAATATTATTTGTGATATAATATTTTCGGACTTGTTTTTATAGAAATTTAAGGTTATTTAATTGTAATAACTTAAATTTGATTATAATAAGTTATATATGTTTGCAGTTGGAGGTGAGTAGATTGGATTGTATTTTTTGTAAAATTGTCAGTGGAGAGATTCCGTCTGAAAAAATTTATGAAGATGAGGATATTGTTGCATTTAATGATTTGTCACCTCAAGCGCCTGTACATTTTTTGGTTATTCCTAAAAAACATATAGAATCTTGTAATTTTTTGGATGAAGAAAACAGTAAAATAATCGGAAAAATTTATCTCAAAATTTCGCAATTAGCTAAAGAAATGGGTTTTTCTGACAATGGATACCGTGTGATTAATAACTGTAATGAAGACGGAGGACAAACTGTTAAGCATATACATTTTCACGTGTTGGCGGGCAGAAGTCTTAATTGGCCGCCGGGTTAAAATTAAAATTCGGTATTATTTTAAAAATTTGTTAAAAATTAGATATTAATAACTTGAAATTATATTAATTTTGTTGTATAATATGTTTGATTATTTCTCAAACAGAATTTTTCTGTAAAAGAGAGGGGGGATATCATGGCAGAGATTAGAGTTGGCGAAAACGAGTCTTTAGACAATGCGTTGAAAAGATTTAAAAGACAATGTGCACGTGCTGGAGTGCTTTCAGAATATAGAAAAAGAGAACATTATGAAAAGCCAAGTGTAAAGAGAAAGAAAAAATCTGAGGCAGCAAGAAGAAAAAAGAAAAAATTCTAATTTAACTTTCGGCTGTTGTTTTAAAGTTGAAAAAGTATTAAAGGTCTTTATTTATAAAGGCTTTTTTTATTGTCTGATTTTATTTTGGTTTTTAAAACAGAATTTCAAAGTGTACATATTTTAAAATTTTCATTTTATTCTATAAAATGAAAAGGTAAATAACTATTTAATTTTATCATATTTTTTATAAAAACATAAGAATTGACAATTATTATTATTATTATGATATAATATATTATAATATATTTAACAGTTGCAACTGAAATTTAATTAAGGAGATTTGTAAATTATGAAACCTATGAAATTTAAACATATTTTTTCGTTTTTTCTTGCGTTTGTATTAATGTTTTGTTCAGGTTGCATAAAAATAAATGCCTATGAAAAAAACTTTGATTCAATAGAAAATGATTTATACGAAGAAAAATTGATAAACGAAAGTTTGAACAGATATTTAAACAAAGATAAAAGTTTAAATGTAGTTAAAGATGCCAAAGGTAATGATAAGATAATAGTAAACGCCAGAATTACCATAACAAATATAGGATATATGCATAATGATTACAGTTTAAACCGGATTTCTCCAATACTTGCAGTTAGGGGAGAGAATGTGTCGTATAACGGAACAGTAACAAAACCTGCTGTTAGGTTAAGTGACGGTGTATATGCTCCAAAAGACAGATCTGAAAATATAAAATTTTCAGTTTCCGGAAGTTTTTCTTATGAAATATCCGGGAACTTTGGTGTAAATTTTGAACTGTTTAAATCAGAATTAGGCGGATCAATAAGAAAAACTTACACACAAAATACAACCGCTGAATATACTGTTAGCAAAAATAAACTTGGAATAGTGTATGGAATAAGAGTTTATGATGAATATAAGTACAGTGGTTGGATTAGAAAAGGCACACTGTTATCTCCTTCTCATTTTAATATGTTTTTAGTAGAAAGATAATTTAAGAATATTAGTAAAATTTAAAAAAATCCATAAATATTTTGTAACACAGACACATTGTATTTACGGATTTTTTTATTTTAGGTTAAGATGCGACAGCAATATTTCAAATTTCAAAAATTCCTTTTGAAATTTACTGTTTTAATTTTCGGATTTTAAATTTTACGGTACATTGTTTTATAAATTATATAATAAAAACAGAACAAAAGGTCTATTTTACAAATAAGTAATTAAATTTTTCATTTTGGTTTTGGTTTGTAAATAGTTTGTATGTTTTTCTCGATTTTTCTTCAAGTTTAAAGATTTTTTTTCCGTTTTCCGACAATTTTTTATAATCTTTGGATTTTGATATTATCTTTATATCAGAGTTTTCTTTTATTTTTTTTAACAATTCTCTTCCGGTGTCGTTAAAAGCCAAAACTTTTATATATTCTGCTTTTTTATCGAATAAGCTCTTTTCTTCTTGTCCTACATTAAGTAAATAGTTGTATATAAATCTTTTTATGCGGACTTTTTTGTACCTTTTGCTTTGTATTTTTTCTGCTAATTGTTCTACGGATTCGCAATCAAAAGCATTATTTTTTAGCAGATTAAAAAAACCATTTTCGTAATTTACAATATTTTCATAAACTTCGGTATCTTGTAATAATTTATATTTTAAAATTTGCATTATTTTTTTTTCGTCAGGTAAAATTTTTTGTTTAATTGCATTTTCTATACAATAAACAGTATGCTTGTCCAATGACTTATCTATCAAATTAAACTTATTTTCAAATATTGCCTTTCGGATGGCACTTGCACTTAATTGCTTATCGGAGTGATAATCTTCCGAGTTGTAGCTTTGTCCTGTTCTTTTTATCGGATAAGGTAATATTTTGGATTTTGTTTTAATTAAGTTTTTAATATATTCTATTGAAAGTATATTATTTGAAATAAAAAAATCATCATCTATTCTAATTTTTTTATATTTTTTTGAAACTTCCAAACACGCATTTTTATATGCAACGGCATAACTGTTTCCGTTTTTCATTTGAGTATTTATAAGTTTATCGATTTCATCTTTAAATTCAATTTGAAAATTTGCTATATCAGATAACAACTTTTCTTCTTTACATTCGAATCCGAATGACAATCTGTCGATTATATTGATTTCATTTAAAATTTTTATGGCTCCGTTTGCAAAAATTTCCGCACTTTGTAAGCTAAAATAATAGGGAAGTTCAATTATCAGATCGGCGCCGTTTTTCACAGCCGTTTTTGCTCTTTCGTATTTGTCCAAAACGGAACATTCGCCTCTTTGAACAAAATCTCCGCTCATAATGATTACAATTTGTGCATTTTTATTTTTTTTAATTTCATTAATTTGATATTTATGTCCGAGATGAAAAGGATTATATTCTGCGATTATCCCAAAAATCATAATTTTCTCCTAAGTTTTAAGTTTTTTTATTATTATAACAAAAAAATCTTAGAAATTCTAAGATTTTTAAATTTTGTAATTTTTAGAATTATTTATAATCTTCAACAATCATTTTTGCAAGCTCATGTGGATTACCGCAACCTGTTGTGATTATAGTGTCTTTATTTTTAAATGTTTCAAAAATATAATCTCTTGCTTCTTCAAAAGTTTTTAAATAAATTGCATTAACTCCGTTTTTATTCAGTTTTTCAACTAAATCTATTGAGTGTATGGTAGGATCGAATTTTTCTCTTGCAGCATAAATTTCAGTTACAATAACTTCATCACAATCATCAAAACATTTTGAAAAATCATTTAGCAATGTTTTTGTTCTCGAATAAGTATGTGGTTGGAAAATACATACAAGCCTACCGTCTTTATGCTCAGCTATTGAATTTAAACAGCTTTTTATTTCTTTTGGGTGATGAGCGTAGTCTGTTAATATTGTTGCTTTTTTATCATTTCCTATTATACCGTAAATTTCCATTCTTCTATGTAAATTTTTATACTCGGAAATAGCTTTTTTGATTGTTTCGACATCTATACCTGTTTCACTCGTTGCAATTATGGCTGCGGCAGCGTTGTATATATTATGTCTTCCTATTATATCCAAACAGAAGTGGTGTTTTCCGAAATTTTCACTTTCGATGTCAAAGCAAGGATGTCCTATTTTATCAAAAGTTACATTTGTAATGTTGTAAGTCGCATTTTTGTTGTTGACACCAAAGGTTATAACTTTTCCTTTAATATGGTCTAAGAGCGGTAAACAATTTTCGTCATCAATATTTATTATAGCTTTAGAGTCCTTATCCAAATTTTTCATATATCCTATGAAAGTATCAACAATATGATCCAAATTTTTGTAAAAATCCAAGTGGTCTTCATCAATATTTAAAATAATTGCCATACTTGGATAATAATGCAAAATGTTCGCTTTAAATTCACAAGCCTCTGTAACTAAATAGTTTTCGCTTCCGCATAAAACATTTCCGTCGATTTCATCCAAATTACCGCCTATTAGAATTGAAGGCTCAAACGGAGAATTTATTAAAATTTTTGAAATCATACTTGTAGTTGTACTTTTCCCGTGAGAACCTGATATTGCAATAGAATGCAAATAGTTTCTCATAAGAGCTCCCAAAAATTGTCCTCTTGTGACACATGGAACATCTAAAGATTTTGCCTTTACCAACTCTTCATTGTCCGGAAGTATTGCGTCTGTGTATACCACAAGATCAGGATTTTCAATATTTTCCTTTTTTTGCCCTATAAATATTTTAGCCCCGTTATTTTCTAAAATTTGAATTTCTTTTGACGTATTTCTGTCGCTTCCGGAAATGCTGTATCCTTTTTTTATAAGCAGTTTAGCAATTCCGCTCATGCTTATTCCACCGATTCCTATGAAATGGATATTTTTATATGTATTATCATTAAAATCAAAAGTAAACATATTTTCTCCTATTTATAAAAAATTATTTTTTTCAATACAATTATAGCATAATTACCATAATATGCAACATAAATACATAGTTTTTGTATAAAAGATTTATTTTGATATAACTTTTGAGTTGAAAAAATATAAAAAGTGTGATATAATAATAAAAAATATTCTGAAAGGAAAGAGTGGGCAAAACCCACTCTTTCGTTTTAATCAAATTTGGGAAGGAGAAAAATTTGAAAAAAGAAAAAGAACTTTTAAAGATTATCGAAGAAACTTTTAAACCGGAATTTTTAAAAAACAACATAGAATTTGTAGATGTAGAATATGTTAAAGAACCTAAGGGAAATGTGCTTAGAATTTTTATCGATAAGGAAGGTGGAGTCGATTTGGATTCTTGTGAATTAGCAAGTAATTTAGTGAGTGATTGGTTAGACGATGTTGATCCTATCGAAGAGTCTTATTTTTTAGAAGTATCATCACCGGGTGCCGAACGAGAGATAAAAGATGATGAACATTTAAAAAATTTTGTGGGAAAGAAAATTCTAATTAAAATGTATAAAAAATATTTAGGTCAAAAAGAATTTGTAGGATATTTGAAAATTTTTGATAAAGAAAATTTAACTATTGAAATAGGAACGGGAAATTTGACTTTCAATAGAAAAGATATAGCCATAATAAAATCACAAATTGAAATGTAAGGAGAATACTATGAAAGGTACAACAGATTTTTTAAGAGCTTTAGATGAAATTGAACATGAAAAAGGCGTTTCGAAAGAGATTATATTTGACTCTTTAGAAAAGGCTCTTTTAAAGAGTTATGAGAAAAATTTTGGTGAGTATGAGAATGTTAAAATTAATATTAACAGAACAAACGGTAAAGTGGAACTTTTTGCTTTGAAAAAAGTAGTTGAAGAAGTTTGTGACAATATTACCGAAATTTCTTTAAATGAGGCAAGAGCAATAAGTACGAAATATGCTTTAGGAGATGAAGTCGCAATAAAATTAAAAACTATGGATTTTGGAAGAGTTGCAGCACAAACTGCAAGAAACATAGTTATTCAAAAGATAAAAGATGCTGAAAGAGAAGTTATTTATAATGAATTTCAAGAAAAAGAAAGAGAACTTGTTTCAGGTCAAATTCAAAGAATTGACAGAAATAATTTATTTATAGATTTAGGAAAAATCGAAGCGATTGTTACTCCTGCCGAACAGATAAAAACAGAAGTATACAGAGTTGGAGAAAGACTTAAATTTTATGTAAAAGAAGTTAAGAATACTACAAAAGGAGCACAAATTTTACTTTCAAGAGCAGATGTAAATTTTGTTTTAAGACTTTTCGAGTTGGAAGTTCCTGAAATTTCAGACGGAACTGTTGAAATTCAATCCATTTCAAGAGAAGCCGGAAGTAGGACAAAAATATCCGTTTTTTCAAGAAATGAAGATGTCGATCCTGTTGGAGCTTGTGTTGGATTTAAAAGAGCAAGAGTCAGCTCAATCATTAAAGAATTAAACGGAGAAAAAATAGATATTATAGTTTACAGTAAAGATGTTAAAGAATATTTAGCAAATGCCATAAGTCCGTCAGAGGTTATTGCGGTATTTCTTAATGAAAATGAAAATAAAGCAAGAATTATCGTTCCGGATTCTCAATTATCTCTTGCAATCGGTAAAGAAGGTCAAAATGCAAGACTTGCTGCTAAACTTACTAATTGGAGAATTGATATAAAAGGATTTGAAAGATATAAACAAGATATTGAAAACGGAACTATTGAACCTACTTTTGACGGAGAAGAAGAATTTATAAATAACGGATTCAGTTTGTAGGAGACAGTATGAAAGTAAAAAAAATACCTATGAGAAAATGTGTTGCTTGTGGAGAACAAAAAGAAAAGAAAGATTTACTAAGAATTGTAAACAACAAAGAAGAAGGAATTTTGTTTGATGAAACCGGTAAAAAAAACGGTAGAGGAGCATACATTTGTAAATCAAGTAAGTGTTTGGAAAAAGTAAAGAAGACAAAAAGATTAAGTACGGCGTTAGAATCTGAAATAAGCAGTGAATTTTATGAAAAGTTAAAAGAATATGTGGATTCTATTGAATAGCAAAGGGGTGCTGATATGAGTAAAGTTAGAGTGCATGAACTTGCAAAAGGTTTAAATTTATCAAGTAAAGATTTAATAAATATAATTACAAATTTAGGTGTGGATGTTAAAAGTCATATGTCTATTTTGGAAGGGAAAGACTTGGAAATAGTAATAGGTCATTTTAGAAAAAATGAAAATAAAGAAAATGTGATAACAGAAGACAAATCTTCACAAAAATCAGAAATAAAAGAAAATAAGGAAAAGATTGAAAATTTGAATAAAGAAGTAAAGACATTTAAAGAAAACAGAGAAAAAAAGGAATTTAATAAGGACGGTAAACCATACAATAAAGATAAAAAAGAAGGTTTTAACAGAGAAAGCAAGCCATATAACAAGGACAAAAAAGAAGGCTATAACAAAGACAACAGGCCTTTTAATAAAGATAAGAAAGATTTTAATAAGGACGGTAAACCATACAACAAAGACAAAAAAGAAGGTTTTAACAGAGAAAACAAGCCATACAATAAGGATAAAAAAGAAGGCTACAACAAAGATAACAGACCTTTTAATAAAGACAAGAAAGATTTTAATAAAGATAATAAACCTTATAACAAAGACAGAAAAGAAGGTTTTAATAAAGATAGTAAATCGTACAATAAAGACAGAAAAGATTTTAAAAAATTTGATGATAAAAAGAGAGATTTTTTAGATGATGTTGTTGAAGTTGTTGATCCTGCAATAGAAAAAAGAGATGCAAGAAAAACACATTTGCAAGGTCAAGAAAAGAACAAGAAAAACAAATCTCTAAATGAACATAAAATGAGAGAGGATAGAAATCCGAATTTAATATTAAAACCTGCTAAGAAGAAAAATAAAGCAAATCACAAAACTAAAAGTGATAGTGATTTAGAATTTGAAAGCAAGGTTGAAAATGTTGGAGAAATTAAAATTCCTGAAAGTATAATTGTAAAAGATTTCGCAGATGCAATCGGAGTCAGCAGTGCACAGGTTATTTCAAAACTTATAGCACTTGGAGTAATGGCAGGAATGAATCAAGAAATAGATTTTGATTGTGCTTCAATTATTGCAGATGAATTTGGTAAAAAAGTTATTTTGGAAACACCTGAAATTACAGAAGAAAATGAAATTTTATCTTTAGACTACGAAGATAAAGCCGAAGATTTAATTGCAAGACCTCCTGTTGTAACTGTAATGGGGCATGTCGATCATGGAAAAACTTCACTTTTAGACTATATAAGGAAAGCAAAAGTTACAAGTCAAGAAGCCGGTGGAATTACTCAACATATCGGTGCGTATACAGTAAATATAAATAATAATAAAATTGTATTTTTAGATACTCCTGGTCACGAGGCATTTACAGCTATGCGTTCAAGAGGTGCAAAAGTTACCGATATTTCAATTTTAGTTGTTGCCGCTGACGACGGAGTTATGCCTCAAACTATCGAAGCAATAAATCACTCAAAAGATGCCGGTGTTCCTATAATTGTTGCAATAAATAAAATTGATAAAGACGGAGCTAATCCTGATAGAGTGAAAACAGAGCTTGCAGATAACGGTTTGTTGCCTGAAGATTGGGGCGGAGATGTAATTACGATGCCGGTTTCCGCAAAGACAGGTGAAGGAATTGACGAACTTTTGGAAATGGTACTTATGGTTGCGGAAGTTGAGGAATTAAAAGCAAATCCTAACAGAATGGCAATAGGAACCGTAATTGAAGCACAACTTGATAAAGGTCGTGGTCCTGTAGCTACCGTTTTAGTTCAAAAAGGTACTTTAAATTCCGGAGATATGGTTATTTCGGGAACTTCAACAGGTAGAATAAGAGCTATGTTTGACGATAAAGGTAAAAAAATTAAAAAAGCAGCGCCATCCACTCCGGTTGTTATTTTGGGATTATCAGAAGTTCCTGATGCGGGAAGCTTTATTTATGCAGTAAAAGATGAAAAGACTGCAAGAGGATATGCACAAAGAATTATAAATGTACAAAAAGAAAGTATGATTTCTTCCGGAAATAAAGTTTCATTAGATGATTTATTTAATAAAATTCAAGACGGAAATTTAAAAGAAATAAAAATAATTGTTAAAACCGATGTAAAAGGAACAATAGATGCTGTTAAAAATTCATTGGAAAAATTGAGTAATGAAGAAGTAAGAGTAAATATAATCCATGGCGCAGTCGGTGCGATTAACGAATCTGACGTTATGCTTGCTTCAGCAAGTAATGCAATCATAATAGGATTTAATGTAAGACCTTCTCAAGGTGCAATTGATATGTCAAGACATGAAAGTGTTGATATAAGAACATACAGAGTTATTTATGATGCCATTGAAGATATTAAGTTGGCTGTAAAAGGTATGTTGGCTCCTAAATTTGTTGAAGAGGTTATTGGTAGAGCGGAAGTTAGAGCTACATTTAAAGTTCCTAATATCGGAACCGTTGCGGGTGTTTATGTTTTAAACGGTAAAGTTACAAGAAATGCTAAAGTAAGATTACTAAGAGATGGTATTATTTTACATGAAGGAGAAATTTCATCTCTAAAAAGATTTAAAGACGATGCTAAGGAACTTTTAACAGGTTATGAAGGCGGTCTTGGAATTTTGGGATATAATGATTTGAAAGAATCTGATATAATTGAAGCTTATATTGACAAAGAAGTTGAAAGATAGAGGTTAATATGAATATAAAAAGACTTGGTAGAATAGAATCTGAAATAAACAGAGTTTTATCAGATTGTATTTGTAATGGTATTAAAGATAACAGAGTTAATCCGTCAATTACAAGTATAACAAAGGTTAGTCTAACAAATGATTTAGGAATTTGTTATGTTAAAATCAGTGTTTTCGGTGATGATAAAGTTAAAGAAAAAACTTTGAGCGGTTTGGAACATGCAACAGGATATTTTAAAAAGCGAATTGCAGAAACTTTAGATTTAAGACATACTCCAAAACTTATTTTTAAACTTGATGAGTCTTTTGAAAAAGGTGTTTTAATGAATGAATTAATTACAAAAGTTTCAAAAGAAGACGAAGAAAAGAGAAAACTTTATGGAACAGATACTGAAGAAGAATAACAGTCCGTCAGAAATTTTTGAACTTATAAAAAGTTCTGATAAAATCGGAGTAATTTCACATAAGAGTCCGGATGGGGATAATATCGGTTCAACAATTGCTATGGTTCTCGGAATTAGAGAAAATCTAAATAAAGATGTATTCGGAATCAAAGTTGATTATTTCCCGAAAGATTTATTATTTCTTAAAACCCTTGAAAATATAAAAGAGGTTGAAACACAAAATTTAGATTTACTGATTTATGTTGATTGCGGAGAAGTTGACAGACCGGGAGATATTGGCGATATTTTTAGAAAAAGAGCTAAAAAAACGATAAATATAGATCATCATAAAACCAATGAATATTTTGCAGATTTAAATTATGTGTTTCCTAATATGAGTTCGACTTGTGAAATAGTTTTTAATCTATTTAAAGAATTTAATTTCAGTATTTCAAAAGATATAGCTGACGCTTTGTTGGTTGGAATAAATACAGATACTTACAGATTTTTGTATGAGTCTTCAAGTTCGTCCACATTGAGAGTTTGTGCAGAACTTTATGATTTAGGTGCGGATAAAGACTATATTTATAAAAAACTTTATCAGAATAATAATTTTGAAGTTGAAATGTTGAAAAATAAGATAATAAATAGGGCAAAATTTTTCTTTGACAGGCAAGTGGCAGTAATGGTTGCCTTTAAATCTGATTTTGAAAATAATGGTATTTCTATGGATATGATAGACAGTGTTGTAAATTATTACAGAGATATTGACGGTTTTGAAGTTTCGATATTATTTAAAGAAATTGAAGACAATCTTTTTAAAGGAAGTGTCAGAAGTAAAAATTTTGTTGATGTTTCAAAAGTTTGTTTACAATTAAACGGAGGAGGACATACTCGTTCTTCAGGTTGTAGAATTGAAGGGGATTTTGAAACTGTAACAGAAAAAATAATAGAAGTTTTGAAAAGAGAGTATTTTAATGGAATATAATGGCGTTTTAAATGTATATAAACCTATGGGTTATACAAGCAGAGATGTTGTTAATATAGTAAGAAAAATTTATTCTACAAAAAAGGTAGGACACGCAGGAACTTTAGATCCCAATGCTACCGGTGTCCTACCTGTTTGCATTGGGAAAGCTACAAGACTTGTAGATTATATTCAATCTATGGGGAAATCTTATGTAGGAGAAATGACTTTGGGTGTTTCTACTGATACTTTGGATATTTGGGGAAATATTGTCAACAGTTGCGATGTTAAATTCGATTATAATAAGTTTAAAGAAAGTGTCAATAACATTAATGGTAAAAAAATTTTTCAAATTCCTCCGATGTATTCTGCATTGAAAAAAGACGGTAAAAAATTATATGAATACGCAAGAGAAGGAATTGAAATTGAAAGAGAAAAGCGAGAAGTAGAGATTTATTCTTTAAAAGTTATTAATTTTTTTGACAACAAAATTAGGTTAAAGGTTTCTTGTTCAAAAGGAACTTATATAAGAGTTTTGTTTGAAGATTTGGCAAAATCTGTTGGTAGTTTATCTTATATGAGTAGTTTGTGCAGAGATTCTTATGGGATTTTCTCTATTAAAGACTCTGTTTCTTTAAACAGGCTTAAAAATTTTAATGACAAAGAACTTTTTGATACTCTTATAAAAATTGAAGATATTTACGAATATGACAGTATTAATTTTGATATGAAATATTTTAAGCATATTTCAAACGGGTTAAGAAAAAGTTTTTGTATTGATAAAACGGGAATATTTAAAATATATTGTGGAAATATTTTTATCGGAATCGGAGAACTTGTTTCTGATGGCAATGAAAAGATATTGAAAATGAAAAATATATTTTTAGGTTAGAATTATGGAATATTTGAAAATTAATTTAGAATATAAATCTTCTAAGGATAATATTGTTATAGCACTTGGGAATTTTGATGGAATGCATTTGGGACATAGAAAGCTTATTGATGAATTAAATTCTGTAAAGTTAAAAAGAAATTTAAAAACGGCTGTTCTTTTGTTTGAAAATCACAGTAAAAATGTAGTCTTAAAAAAAGAATTTCCAAGAATTATGTCTTTTAGTGATAAAATAGATACATTAACTGAGTTGTCGATTGATTATATTTTTAGTATTGAGTTTGACGACAAATTTAGAAACCTTACATCAAAGGAATTTTTAGAATTTTTGACGGATAATTTAAGAGTTTCTCATATTGTTGTTGGTGAGGATTATACTTTTGGGGTAGATCGGGGCAAAGTAAATGTTATAAGTAATTTTACAGATAACAACGGAATTTCTTTAAGTGTTGTTCCTTCGTTAAAATATGATGGTTATAAAATAAGTAGTAGGAATAT
Organism: Parvimonas sp.; assembly: GCA_022770425.1. Lineage (GTDB taxonomy): Bacteria > Bacillota > Clostridia > Tissierellales > Peptoniphilaceae > Parvimonas. The sequence goes on from JALEHY010000047.1 coordinate 16,705, forward strand.
AATTAAAGATATTGAAAACGGAAATTTGAAGCCTGTCAATTTTTTACTTGGAAGATACTATTCTTTGAAAGGAAATGTTGAAAGTGGATTTAGGCGTGGTCATAAATTGGGATATCCTACCGCAAATTTAAAGTTGTCTTTTAACTATGTAATTCCAAAGGACGGAGTTTATTTTACTAAAACAAAATATAGAAATAAATATTATTTTAGTTTTACAAGTGTAGGTAATAATCCGACTTTTAATAATAAAAATGTTTCTATTGAAACTCATATTTTTGATTTTGACAAGGAAATATATGATGAAGAAATAGAAATTTTTTTCATTGAAAGGTTTAGAGATAATGAAAAATTTGATTCTGTTGAGAAATTAAAAGAACAACTTTCTTTAGATAGGGAAAAGTGTAATGAGCTGATTAAAACTTATAGTGATTAAGGAGATATTATGAAAAAAATTTTGGTTACGGGAGGACTTGGTTATATCGGTTCTCATACTTGTGTTGAGTTATTAAATGCAGGATATGAAGTGGTTGTAATTGATAATTTAGACAATTCAAGCGAAAAAGTTTTGGGAATAATTGAGGATATTACTTCTAAAAAAATAAAGTTTTATAAAGATGATGTACGAAATAAAGAGGGATTAAGAAAGATTTTTTCCGAAAATGAAATTTATGGGGTTATTCATTTTGCGGGGTTAAAATCTGTTAATGAATCCGTAAGTTTACCTTTGAAATATTATGATAATAATATTTATGGAACTATCGTTTTGACTGAAGTTATGAATGAATTTAACGTCAAAAATATTATTTTCAGTTCTTCTGCGACTGTTTACGGAAAACCTAAAACAGTTCCTATAAAGGAAGATTTTTCTCTTTCCGTAACAAATCCTTATGGGAGAAGTAAACTTTTTTTAGAAGAATTTTTTAATGATTTGTACATCTCTGACAATGAGTGGAATATAGTTTTACTCAGATATTTTAATCCTATAGGGGCTCATAAATCAGGAAGAATCGGAGAAGACCCTAATGGAATACCTAATAATCTTATTCCTTATGTTACACAAGTTGCAGTCGGAAAACTCGATCATATAAATGTTTATGGAAATGACTATGAAACTAAAGACGGAACAGGAGTCAGAGATTATATTCACGTTGTGGATTTAGCTGTCGGACATATAAAAGCTATACAAAAATTTGATGAGGATAAAAATATAAGAATTTATAATCTCGGAACAGGGAAAGGATACAGCGTGTTTGACATAATAAACAGTTTCAATGAAGTTACAGGGAAAAAATTAAAATATGTTATTTCCGAAAGAAGAAAAGGTGATATTGGAGAGTGTTATGCAGATCCGTCAAAAGCTAAAGAAGAATTAGGTTTTGAAACCAAGTATGATATAAATGAAATGTGTGAAGACAGTTGGAGATGGCAAAAAAATAATCCAAACGGTTATGGTGATAGATAAAGAGGATTAAATTGGAACATAAAGTTTATTCTGAAAATAATATTATAAAGGCGATTTTACATTTTGCAATTCCGGGAATTTTAAGTATTTTGATTGCGGAACTTTATAATATGGTAGATACATTTTTTGTAGGAAAATATGTGGGGGCAAATTCTATAGGAGCATTGAGCGTTGTATTTCCGGTGCAAAGACTTATAATAGCTCTTTCAATGTGTTTTGGTATAGGAGTGTCAAATTTAATTTCGAGAAAATTAGGAGAAAATAAAAAGAGAGAAATAAGTCGATACACTCAAGGTGTTAATTTTTTAGTTTTGACAATTATAACATTCGTTACACTTTTTGTATATTTTTTTGTTAAAGAGATAGCTTATTTTCTTGGAGCAAGAGATCAAATATTATATTTTGCAGTAAAGTACTTAAAGATAGTTATGTTTGGAAGTTTGTTTCTGACTTTTACAACTGTTTTTGGATATATAAATGTTGCATTTGGAAATATGAAAGTAATGCTTATTTCATCAAGTTTTGGGGCATTAATAAATACAATAGTTGATTATGTTTTAGTTAAATGTTTGGATATGGGAGTAGAAGGGGCTGCTGTTGCGACTGTTTTTAGTCAAATTTTTTCATTTTTAATTTCATTTGTTTTTATTAAAAAATTACAAGGTGAGAATAAATTCAAACTTACTCCGAAATATGATTTTTCTGTAATGAAAAATATTATTTTAATTGGATTTTCTTCTTTTGTTATAGAATTTTCAGATGCAATTTTAATTTCGGTTTTAAATTATCTTTTACTGCCTGTTGGAGGCAATGAAGCCATAATATCGGTCGGAGTAATAACAAAAGTATCTATGTTTATGTTTGTTGCTATTATTGGAGTTAGCAGTTCCATACAACCTCTTATTTCATATAATTATGGAGCAAAAAATTTCAAGAAATTAAAAAATATCTTAAAAATCGGATTAATTACAGTTATGATTTTGTCCGTTATCATATGGATATATATGCTTTATAATGTTCAAACGGTCATAAGTCTTTTTCTTAAAGATGAATATTTACTGGACATTTCCGTAAAAAGTTTTAGATATGTGATTTTAGTATTTCCTGTTCTTAGTTTTTACTATGTGTGTATATACTTTTTTCAATCTGTCGGAAAAGAGAAGTATAATTTTTTGCTTTCTATTTACAGAGAAACACTTTTGTATATTCCGATAGTTTTTGTTATGATAAAAAAATTCGGTGTTTTTGGCGCTTGGATAACATATCCGATAGTAGATTTTATATCAGCGATTACAGGAATTGTGTTGTTATTCAACGGTACTAAAAATTTGAATAAGGTAGAGAAAAATTAACTTTATTACATAAAAATTTAAAACTTAATTGTTTAGGAGGAAAATATGGATTTTGAAGAATTAAAGAGCAATTTGAATTTATATCTTGACGAACTTTTAAGCAAAATTGATTTAGAAGAGGATGATATTTTTGTTTTAGGTTGTAGTACAAGTGAAGTAAAAGGCAATAATATCGGAAAAGATACAGATATTGATGTAGGGAAAGTTATCGTTGAAACTGTTATGGAAAAACTTGACGGATTAAATGTAAATCTGGCTGTACAATGTTGTGAACACCTTAACAGAGCAATAGTTTTGGAAAAAACTGTTGCAAAGAAAAATAATTTTGAAATTGTAAGTGTTGTTCCTAAGAAAAATGCAGGAGGAGGAGTTGCCACTTCTGCTTATAGTATATTTAAAAATCCGGTGGTCGTTGAAAAAATTGTTGCAAAGGCAGGAATCGACATTGGGGATACGGAAATAGGAATGCACATAAAATTTGTACAAGTTCCTGTTAGAGTTTCAATAAAAGAAATAGGAAATGCAAGAATCACAGCTCTTACTTCAAGACCCAAATTGATCGGAGGACAAAGAGCTTTATACGAATAAAATAAACAAATTTTTAAAAATATCGCTTAGGCGATTTTTTTATTACGGTTTTTTACAGTTTTAAAATTATTGACACTAAGAAAACTAAAAATTACAATTAAAATTTAAATAATATTTATAATTATAGAATAGTGATTATGGGGAAAATATATAATAAATGAAAAATACACAAATTAAATTTATCAGTAAAAGTATAACAGTTCTTTAACTTTGTAGTTAATTATAAACAGCTATAAGAAGAACTGTTAAATTTAACGGTTATTTTCATAAAAAAATAAATTTTGTAATAATTTTGTAACTTTTTTTGCTTTTTTTGACAAATTTAATAAATTTTATGTTATAATATATGAGTAAGGTATGAATTATTAATTTGAGGTGATATTTTGTTAGAATTTATAGATGTAAATAAGGTGTACAAAAATGATGTTAGTGCACTAAAAGATGTAAGTTTTAGAATTGAAGATGGAGAGTTTGTTTTTTTAATCGGAGCAAGCGGTGCCGGAAAAACAAGTATAATCAAATTGTTATTGAGAGAAATAAAACCTACATCAGGTAAGATAATAGTTGATGACTTGGATATTGTTAAGTTAAAAAATAGAAAAATTCCGAAGTTAAGAAGAACAATGGGAGTTGTTTTTCAAGATTTTAGACTTCTGGAAGGAAAAACAGTGTTTGATAATATAAAGTATCCTTTACAAATTTTGGGAGTTTCAGGAAAAGAAATTAAAGCAAGAGTTAATGAACTTTTAGAATTGGTAGGTCTTTCTGACAGAGCAAATGCATTTCCAAATCAGTTATCAGGTGGAGAGCAACAAAGAGTTTGTATAGCAAGAGCAATAGTTAATAACCCTAAATTTTTGATAGCGGATGAACCTACGGGAAATTTGGATCCGCATACATCAGAAGAAATAATGAAGGCTCTTTTAGACATAAATGCTAAAGGAACAACAGTTATTGTTTCGACTCATGATAGGGATATTGTGAACAAATTAAAAAAGAGAGTGCTTTGTATGAATGATGGTGTACTTATGAAAGATGATGAAGAAGGAGGTTACTGTAATGAATTCTGTTAGAGTATTTTTTTCTTCAGTAAAAGAGGGAATTGTCGGAGTATGGAGAAATATGTCTATGGGAATTGCATCTGTTGTTTCAATTTGTTCAATGTTGTTGATTCTCGGTGGTATTACATTTGGTGTTTTTACTGCAAACAGAGTTGTAGAGGATATGAAAACAAAAGTTGATCAGATAGATATACTATTGACTCCTGAGGTTACTTCTATCAGAGTGGCTGAAATCGGAAAGGAATTAAAAAGTATAAGTAATGTGAAAGAAGCAAGATACATTTCAAAATCCGAAGCTTTAGAAAAAATGAAAGTACAATGGAAAGAAAACGCATTTTTATTAGATGGGATGGAATCTGCTCTTCCTGAAAGCTATGAAATTAAAGTTTTGGACATAGAAAAGTCTAATGATGTTGCATCTTCTATTTCTCAGATAAAAGATGTTGAAAAGGTGGTTTATTATAAGGATATTGTTGATAAAATTACTAAAATTTCTCAAATTGTTAAGTATGTAGGACTTTCTTTGGTGGGAGTTTTATTATTGGTAAGTTTCTTTATAATGACTATAACAATAAAACTTACGGTAATTGCAAGAAGAAAAGAAATCAGTATAAAGAAATATATTGGTGCTACAAATGCGAGTATAACAGGGCCTTTTATTGTAGAAGGTATGATTTTAGGTTTGTTTGGAGCAGGAATTTCTTTTGGAATAATGTATTTTGTGTACAGATATATATTTAATACATTTTCAGGAACCATTGGTGGTTTTATCGGTAATTACTTGTTGCCGATAAATGAATTTTCGTTGTATGTAGGGTTAGCTTATATAGCGATTGGAGTTGGAATAGGTGTTTTGGCATCAATTTTTTCAAGTAGAAAGTATATGAAAGTTTAGGTGATATTTGTGAAAAAAAAGAGATTTATTGCGAGTTTATTGCTGTTTTCGATGATGATTTCAAGTGTTGTTTATGCTGATAAAGTTGAAGATTTAAAAAATGAAAAGAATACACAAGAAGAAAATTTAAAACAAAAGAAACAATCAATAGAAAATATGACTGTCGAAAAAGATCAACTTTTTAATCAAATTGTTGAAAAGAAAAGAGTTATAGAAGAGTTGAACAAAGAACTGATTGAGCTTGAAGAACTTTTAAATAAATTATCTGAAGAAATCAGAGTTTCAAATGAAAAAATTGAAAAATTGACTGAAAGAATAAAACATAATGAGGAATTGTTCAAAAAGAGAGTTAGGGTAATGTATGGAAATAAAGACCTTAATTCTATAGAAATTCTCTTTACTTCATCTGATATAAGAGATTTTATTTCAAGATATTTTATGATGCAATCTCTTGCAGATTATGACAAAAAGTTAATTACTTCTCTTAAAAATGATAAAGCAGAATTAGTGAAGGAAAAAGAAGTTCTTGAAGCAAAAAAAGAAGAAAAGATTGCAGCCAAGAAAGAAATGGAAATAAAATTACAAACTTTCCATGAAGAAGTAGCTAAAAATGAAAGTTTAATTTCTGAATTGGAAAAAAATATTTCGTTTACTGAAGAAGAAGTTGGAAGTTTAGAGAGAAAAGTTAGACAGTTAGATGCAAATATAAGTTTTGAAGAAAAAGTAAAAGCAGAAGTTTTAAGAAATATTTCTGAAAAGAAATTACAAGAAGGAATTAAATCCGGTGAAATAAAAGAAATTCCTTCAACCGGTGAAATGGCATGGCCACTTAGGGGATATTATGCTATTTCGAGCCCGTTTGGTTGGAGAGGAAGCCCAACAGGCGGATATTCGGAGTTGCACAGAGGAATAGATATTCCCGCTCCTACCGGAACACCTGTTTATTCCGCAACTGACGGTGTTGTAATAAGTTCCGGTTGGAATGGCAGTTATGGTAATGCTGTTATTATACAATATACAAATAATATTACTATAGTTTACGGACACAATTCCAGTTTGGTTGTAAGTGCAGGGCAAAGGGTAAGTAAAGGACAGGTTATTTCCTTAGTTGGTTCAACCGGAAATTCTACAGGACCTCATTTACACTTTGAAGTTAGATATAATAACGCACCTGTAAATCCTATTCCATATTTAAGATCATAGGAGAATATTTATGATAAAAAATAAAAAATTGATTTCATTTTTGGTTGTGATGATTTTTATTTCATCATTTGTATCTTATAAAGCGGGGAAAAATGCTTCTGTTTTTCGTGAGAATACAGATAGTAACTCTGTTGATTACGGAAGCTTTAAACCTTTCGTTAATATTATAAATGAAAAATTTTACTTTGATATTGATTATAATAAAATGAATGAAGCAATAAAAAAAGCAATATTTTCTTCGCTTGAAGATCCTTATACTCAGTATATGACTGAAAATGATATGAAAGAAATGAAAAAAACAAGTACAGGTAAATTTGTCGGTATAGGGGTTCAAGTTTCTTTAAATGATAAGGGAGAGGTAGTAGTTATATCTCCTATTAAAAACGGTCCGAGTGAAAAAGTCGGAATATTATCAGAAGATGTTATTTTAAAAATAAATGGAGAAGAAGCCAAAAAGAATGATTTGCAAGCAAATATTCAACTTATTCGTGGAAATGAAAAGGTAGGTTCACCGGTTAAATTGACTGTCAGAAGAGTAGTTGGCGGTGAAGACAAAATTTTAGATTTTGAATTGACGACTGAAGAAATAACTACTGAAACTGTAGATCATAAACTTCTTGATAATGGAATATTATATATTTCAATATCAAGTTTTGCTGAAAAAACGGGAGCCGACTTTGAAAAAGCTGTTGATGATGGTATAAAAAACGGTGCAAAATCAATTATAATTGATGTAAGAAATAATCCCGGAGGACTTTTAACTGCTGTAAAACAAGTTGCAGATAAAATTTTACCTGAAGGAGCTATTATGAAAACCGTTGACAATAAAGGCAGAGAAGATATTGAAAAATCTACCGAAGGAGAAGTTGATTTGCCTATAATTGTTCTTATAAACAAAGGCTCGGCTTCTGCATCAGAAGTTCTTGCTGTATCTTTGAAAGATAATGAAAAAGCGAAGTTAGTTGGCGAAAAGTCTTTTGGTAAGGGAATAATCCAATCAATTTTTCCGATAAACAATGAAGGAAAAGCTGAAGGAGTAAAGATTACCGTTTCTGAATATTTTGGTCCAAAAGGCACTAAAATAAATAAAGTTGGATTAGAACCTGATTATCCTGTTACACAAGAAAATTTATCAAAAATCGGTTTGAAATATATCAAAACAGATTTACAATTACAAAAAGCTATTGATTTGTTAAAATAATTTAAAACTCTATATTTAGCGTTTAGTTGTTAAAAATACAAAAAAATGGTATAATACCTTTGTGAATTTTATTCATGAAGGTATTTTTTTGATTGGAGGTGTTTTATGTCTTTTTATATTAATTCCGATAAGGGAAATATTAGAGAACTTAATGAAGATAGTTTTTTATTTGAAAAAATAGATGAATTTTTAATTTTGATTTTAGCAGATGGTATGGGAGGACATAGAAACGGAGAGTTAGCATCAATGAATGCCGTTACAATCGTCAGAGATTATGTAAAAGAAAATTATAAATTGTATAATAATTATTCTGTTTTATTGCTTGATGCATTTTGTTTTGCAAATACGAAAATTTATGAACAGAATATAAATTCATCTGATAGCGGTGAAATTGCAAGTTTTATGGGAACAACTTTAGAAGGGGTTATTGTTTTAGATAATAATGTCTTTTTAGCTCATGTTGGAGACAGTAGAATTTACGTTAAAAATAAATTTGGGTTTAAACAGATAACAAAGGATCACTCTTTAGTTGAGTATTTGTATTCCAAAGGAGCAATTACAAAAGATGAGGCTGATAATTTTGAAAATAAAAATTCTATACTTAGAGCTATTGGAACCGAAAAATTTGTAGAGGTTGATACGGAAACTTTTACAATTAATGCAGGTGATATTATTTTAATTTGTTCTGACGGACTTACAAATGAGTTAAGTGATGATGAAATAGATGAAGTTTTAGCTTTGAATGAAGATGAAAAAATTATGGTTGAAAGACTTATCTCAATGACAAAGAACAAAGAAGCTAAAGATAACATTACTGTTGGAATTTTTAAAAATGAGGTGAAATAATGATAGGTTCGGTTTTAAATAATAGATATGAACTTTTAGATAAAGTCGGCATTGGTGGAATGGCGGTAGTTTACAAGGCAAAAGATATTTATTTAAAAAGGATAGTTGCCGTAAAGGTTCTTAAAGAACAATATTTAGAAGATAAAGAATTTATAAAAAAATTTGTTATGGAAGCACAATCTGTAGCAAATTTGAATAATCAAAATATAGTTAAAATTTATGATGTAGGTCAACATATAGAAAACGGAAAAGTATGTAACTACATAGTTATGGAATATATTAATGGCAAAACTTTAAGTCAGCTTATAAAGGAGAATGGAAGATTAAAAACATCTGCTGTTGTTTCTATATCTAAACAGATAGCAAATGCACTTGATTGTGCCCATAAGCATCATATTATACACAGAGATATAAAGCCACATAATATAATAATAGATGAAAATTTAAATGTTAAAGTTACAGATTTTGGTATAGCCAGAATTTCTACAAGTTCAACTATAACTTATACATCTTCTATTTTAGGTACAGTGCATTACATTTCTCCGGAACAAGCTAAAGGAAAATTTATTGATGAAAAATCGGATATATATTCTTTGGGAGTAGTTATGTATGAAATGGTAACCGGAAAAGTTCCGTTTGATACAGATAATGCTGTTGGTATAGCTTTACAACATATTAATGAAGAACTTGTTGAGCCTATAAAATTTGTACCTACTTTAGAACCTTGGCTAAACGGTGTGATAGTTAAATGTATGGAGAAAAATCCTATCAATAGGTTTCAAAGTGCTGAAAGTTTAATAGTTGCATTAAACTCACAAGTTGTTGACAATGTAACCCAAAAAGCAATTATAAATGACAATGCGGGAAGGTCTATATACAAGGAATCCGTTTATAAAACCGGCAATGTTGATAATCGTCCTCCTGTTAAAAATAATAACAGAAACAGAGAAACGTTAAATAAAAAGAGAAAGGGAATTTTAGATTATACGGCAACTTATGTGGTTTTGGCTTTGTTGTTAATTGCGTCTGTATTTTTTATTTATAGATTGGCTGTAAGTAATAAAGCACAAAATCTTGTTAAGGTTCCTGCAGTTGTAGGCTTGGATGAAGAAGAGGCAATAAAAGTTTTAAGAGATAAAAAGTTAAATGGACTTGTTGTGCAAACTACAAGTGATGATACTGTTGAAAAAGGTAAAATAATAAGTCAAGATCCGTTACCTAATGCAGAGGCTAAAGAAGGAACAAATATTCAACTTGTTATAAGTTCAGGAAAGAACAGAACAGTAGTTCCTAACCTTTCAAATGAGGAGTATGATAAGGTTGAGTCGCTTTTAAAGAAAAGTAAGTTGATTCTCGGTAATGTTGAACGTAAATATTCTGATACAGTTTCTGAAAATAAGGTAATAAGTCAAAGCGTTGAAAGCGGTCAGGAAGTTGATGTTGATACAAAAATAGATATTATAGTCAGTAGAGGTAAGGAAGATAAAAAAGTTGAAGTTCCTGATTTAATAGGAAAGACAGAAGCTGAGGCAATAAAACTTCTATACGACAGTGGATTATCTTCAGGGAATATAGAAAAGAAAGAAGATAATGCCAAAGCAGGTACGGTAATTTGGCAATCTTATGGTAAGGGTGTAAAGGTTGACTCTGATACTAAAATTGATATAATCGTAAGTACAGGTAAAAAAGAGAGTTTACAAAGTTCTATTGATATTGATGCGTCAAATGGCAATGGAAAGGTTATAAAAAAATATACTATAGATGAGCCGAATAAAGATTACACTATTTTAGTGACAAAAAATTTGGATACGAAAGAAGTTAAAATATATGAAAAAAATATTGCTACTAAAAACGGTAAATTAACTTTAAATATTAAAGCTGATTCTTCAGATAATTTCTTGATATATGTAGATGATCGGTTAGTCTTGGACAAAGAGAATTAGTATGATACAAAAAGGGGTAATATTTGATATTTCGAAAGATTTGTATTATGTAAAATCTGACGGTTTAGAATATATTTCAAAGGCGAGGGGAATTTTTAGAAAAAATAAATTTTCACCTATGGTTGGAGATGAAGTTAATATCGAAATTTTTGATGACAGGACAGCACATATCGTAGAAGTTTTTGAAAGAAAAAATCAAATTTTGCGTCCGCCTGTATCAAATGTTGATCAAGCTATAGTTGTTGTAACATTAAAAGAGCCGAGCATTGAATATAAAGTAATAGATCGATATTTGATGTACTATGAAATAGTTAATATTCCGGTTGTTTTGTGTTTGAATAAATGTGATTTGATAGATGAGAAAGTTTGTTTGGAGTTTAAACATAATTATGAAAAATTGGGATACGATGTTATTTTAAGTGGCTTCGGTATTTGTTTTAAAAATAGATTTGAAGTGCTTTGTGACAGTAAGATATCTGTAATTACAGGACCTTCCGGAGTCGGTAAAAGTACAATTTTAAATTGTTTAAATCCAAATTATAATATTTGGATTGGAAATATAAGTAATAAAACTAAAAGAGGGAAACATACTACAAGAGCTGCAACATTGTATGAAATTTTTAAAAATTCATTTATAATTGATACAGCAGGGTTTACTTCGCTTGATATAACTAAATTTATAGAAAATCAAAGTGATATAAGAGATGCGTTTGTTGAATTTTCAAATGATGGGAGTTGCAAATTTTCAAATTGTATGCATATAAACGAACCAAATTGTTCTGTAAAAGAAAAGCTAAACACAGATGAATTTTTGAAAAGCAGGTACGAAAGCTATATATTTTATCTAAATGAATATCTGAAAAATAGGAGGTACTAAATGTTAGAATTATCACCGTCATTGCTATCGGCAGATTTTACGGACTTAAAATCTGATATAGCGTTGTTGAATAAAATGAATGTAAAGTATTTACATCTTGATGTAATGGATGGAATGTTTGTTCCGAATATTTCTTTTGGTCCTATGATAATAAAACAATTGCGTCCTCTCACAGATATGATTTTTGATGTTCATTTAATGATTGAAGATCCTGATAGATATATTGAAAAGTTTAAAGATTCCGGAGCAGATATTTTGACAGTGCATTTTGAAACTTGTAAACATCTTCATAGAACTGTTTCTCACATAAAATCTTTGGGAATGAGAGCGGGAGTTTCGTTAAATCCTGCAACGAATCCCGATGTTTTAGATTATGTTTTGAAAGATTTGGATTTAGTTTTGGTAATGAGTGTAAATCCGGGTTTTGGAGGACAAAGTTTTATTGAATCTTCTTTAGATAAAATTAAAATATTAAGAGACAAAATTGATAAAAGAAATTTAGAAATAATTTTAGAAGTAGACGGCGGAATAAAAACTACAAATGTTAAGTCAGTCATTGATGCAGGAGCTAATTTAATAGTTTCAGGTTCTGATGTGTTTGTTGATAAAGAAAATAGAATAAAAAAATATGAAGAAATTTTTAGACAATATAGGTAGAAAGATTGATTATTCAATCTTTTTTGCAATTAAAAAATAGAAAAAGAGGTTAATATGTTTATAGATATTGCTAAGATAGAACTTAGAGCCGGCAAAGGCGGAGATGGTTGTGTTTCGTTCAGACGTGAGAAATATGAACCGGATGGAGGACCTTATGGCGGAGATGGCGGAGATGGTGGAAGTATAATTTTTATATCTGATGAAAGTGTAAGAACTTTAATGGATTTTAGATACAAGAAACACTATTTTGCCGAAAACGGAGAAAATGGAAGAACTAAACGACAATACGGAAAAAAAGGTTCTGACTTGATTGTTAAGGTTCCCGTAGGAACATTGATAAAAGATTTTGAAACAAACAGAGTAATACATGATTTTAAAGTGAAAGATGACGAGTTTACAGTTGCAAAAGGAGGAAGAGGCGGAAAAGGAAATGCTCGTTTTGCTACAAGTACAAGACAAGCTCCTCGATTTGCACAGCCCGGAACTAAGGGTGAAGAGCGAATTATAAAATTGGAATTGAAACTTATTGCAGATGTCGGACTTGTAGGACTTCCTAATGTGGGAAAATCTTCATTGCTTTCTGTATTAAGTGATGCAAAACCGAAGATTGCAAATTATCATTTTACAACTTTAGAACCTAATTTAGGCGTTTGTAGAGTCGAAGAACACAAATCATTTGTAATTGCAGATATACCCGGATTAATTGAGGGGGCAAGTGAAGGGGTAGGACTTGGGTTTGAATTTTTAAAACATGTTGAAAGAACAAGACTTTTGGTTCATGTTTTAGATGTTTCAGGAGTTGAAGGTCGAGATCCCATTGAAGATTATAATACAATTTACAAAGAACTTGAATTGTACAACGAAAATATTAAATCTAAAACAGAAATAATAGTTGCAAATAAAACTGACTTACTGACTTCAGATGAAAATTTGAAAAAAGTAAGAGAATACTTTAAAGATAAAATAGTTTTGGAAATTTCTGCAGTTACTCAAATGGGAATTAAGGAACTTAAGTACAAAATTTTTGAAGAACTTTCAAAAATAGAAATAGAATATGAAACTTTTGATGAAGAGTACGAATATGTAGAAGAATCAGAAAAAGATGCTTATGAAATTTATGCAGAAGACGGAACATTTTATATTGAAGGACCTTTAGTTGACTATTTGGTTTATATTACTAACTTTGAAGATTATGATTCTTTAAAATATTTCCAAAAAGTTTTAATTGACAAGGGTATAATAGATGCCTTAAAAGAAAAGGGAGTTAAAGAAGGTCAGTCAATTATGATCGGAGAAATGGAATTTGAATTTTTTGAATAATTTAAATGAGGAGAAAATATGATTACACCTAAACAAAGAGCATTTTTGAAGTCTTTGGCACATAATATTGAACCGATTATGAATATTGGAAAATATGGTGTTAATGATGAAACAATAAGACAGTTGGACTTAGTTTTAGAAAAAAGAGAATTGGTAAAAATAAAAATTTTAAATAATAATTTAGATGATGATGAGGAAATTGTAAATTTTATATTGCAAAAAACAAGAGCAGAATTTGTTCAACATATCGGAAATAAGTTTGTTATTTATAGAAGAAAAAGAAAAGATGAAAATAGGATAGAATTACCGGAATAATGAAAAAAGTTGGTATTTTTGGCGGAAGTTTTTGTCCTATTCATAACGGACATTTACAAATCGCCCAAGATTGTTTGGACAGTTTATGTTTGGATAAAGTTTTGTTTATTCCAAATGCTAATCCTCCACACAGAGATATAGATTTTTTTTCTTTTGATGACAGAGTAAATATGATAGAACTTGCGATTTCAAACAATCAAAAGTTTGAAGTTTCTCTTGTTGAAAAAGATTCAAGTAAAGTTAATTACTCATATAATACTTTAAAAGATAATTTTTTAAGTGATGATACTAAATTATGTTTTATTATGGGAGATGACGAATTTTTAAATATTCGTTCATGGTATAAATATGAACAGTTTTTAGAAATGTGTTGTGTTGTTGTATTTTTAAGAAGTTTTGATAAAAAGTATGTTATAGAGAAAAATAAAGAGATTTTTGAAAAATATGAAGTTGAACTTATGGACAACACTGTTGTGAGTATATCTTCGACAAAAATCAGAGACAGACTTAATAAAAAAGAATCTGTAAAGTATGTGTTACCTAAAGAAGTTTCTGACTATTTATATACTAAAATGGATTACTTTGATATAGCGAAAATAAAAACAGATTTGAAAAATAAATTATCTTTGTCAAGGTATGAACATTCTTTGCGAGTTGCGGATTTTTGTAAAAAACTTGCAAGTATATATGAAGTTGATGAAAATAAAGCATATATTGCAGGCCTTGTACATGATTGTGCAAAAGGTTTAGAAGAATATTATATGTTGAATAAAAAGTTAAGTTCTGATATAATTTTTGATAAGGAAGAGAGTGTAAATTTTTATCTTCAACACTCTTCTATTGGTGCTGTTGTTGCGAAGAGAATTTATGGAATTGATGATGAAGGTATTTTGTCTGCAATTCGCTTTCACACAACTGCAAAAGAAAATATGAGTATGTTGGAAAAAATATTATTTATTTCTGACAAAGTTGAACTCGGTAGAAGTTATCCGAGAGTTGATGAGTTAAGACGCATAGTTATAGAAAATATAGATATGGCTATTATAGAATTTTTGAAAGACAATTTTAAATTTTTAGTTCAGAAAAATCAATCTATTCATAGTCGTTCGCTAAAGGCGTTGAAATATTTAGAAAGTAAGAGGTGATTTTTTGGAAAAGTTGGATTTGATTTTAAAGACGCTCGATGATAAAATTGCAGAGAATGTTGTAACAATAGATCTTAAAGGAAAGAGTTCTGTTGCTGAGTATTTCATAATTGCAAATGGTGGAGCCGTAAATCATAATCAAGCTATTTGTGATGAAATTATTTCACAATTAAAAGAGAATAATATGGATTATATAAATACTGAAGGTTACAGAGACGGAAATTGGATTTTGTGTGATTGTGGAGATATAATAGTTCATATTATGACAAAAGATTATAGAAACTACTACAATTTAGAAAGATTGTGGAGTTAATTTAGGAGGTATAAAATGAAAGTAGAATTTTTAAAAACAGATAAGGCACCTGCAGCAATAGGACCTTATTCACAAGCGGGAAAAGTTGGTAATTTAATATTTGTTTCAGGACAATTACCGATAACAAATGGAGAATTACAAACAGAAATAAAAGCGGCAACACTTGCAAGTTTAACAAATGTTTTAGAAATTGTTAAAGCAGGTGGCGGAAGTTTAGAAAGTATTGCAAAAGTGAATGTATTTGTTAAAGATATGAATGACTTTGAAGCAATAAACGGTGTTTATACAGAATTTTTCGGAGAACATAAACCTGCAAGAGCGTTAGTTCAAGTTGCTAAGTTACCGAAAGATGCACTTATTGAAATTGAAGCTGTAGCAACTGTTTAATAAGAATTTTTGATTAAAAAAGAGTTAATGTATATATAACATTAACTCTTTTTTGAATTTTATTATTCTTTTGTAATGCTTTATTTAAACGTATAATATAGTATAAAATTAAAAAAACATTATTTATAATCATCTAAATTATGTTAAAAATAGTAATGTTTTTTAATTTTATTTAAGGTTTGTATTGTAAAATAAAGTTAAAGTATGATATAATAACACTTATTGATAAGTAATTATTTTTTTGTTGTAAAGAAATTTTTGATTATTGGGGGGATTTGTGTGAAATATTTGGAAATTTTCAACAGTTATAAACATTCAGAAAAAATTGCTTATATTTGTGGTGAAAATTCTGTTACATATAAGGAGCTTATGCTATATTCGGATAGACTTGCAAAATATATTTTGCAAAATTGCGGAGTTGGAAACAAAGATGCGATTTCAGTTTATGGGCATAAGGACTTTTTAATGTTGGTAAGTTTTATAGCCTGTACAAAATCGGGGCATCCTTATTGTCCTATGGATATTTCTTTTACAAAAAACAGAGTAGAGGATGTTTTAGACATAATAAACTCAAAGTTTTCTATTTTTACTGAAGATTTAGTTGTTGATGAAAAATTTAATATATTGAATCGAAAAAATATTCTCGATATTATTTATGATGACAAATATGATAACATTTCTGATGAAGGATTGTATGAAATTGACTCTGAAGATATCGCATATATAATTTTCACGTCGGGAAGTACAGGAAAACCTAAGGGAGTTCAAATAACTTATGATAATTTGAACAATTACATCAGGTGGATACATAATGTTGTAGGAAATGAGAAAAATAAAGTTTATTTAAATCAAGCTCCTTTTTCTTTTGATTTATCTGTAATGGATTTATATTTGTCACTATATTCTGAGTCTACTTTATTTGCAATAACTAAAGAAAATCAACAGGATTTTTCTTCTCTTTATGAAAATTTAAAAAAGTCTAATGTTACAAACTGGGTTTCAACTCCTTCATTTGCAGATATGTGTTTATCTATGAGGGAATTTAGTTGTGAAAATATTAAAGATATAGAATATTTTCTGTTTTGCGGTGAGGTTTTAACAAAAAAAACAGCAAAAAGATTGAGAGAAAGATTTCCTAATGCAAAAATAATAAATACTTATGGTCCGACAGAATCTACAGTTTGTGTTACAGATATTTTAGTTACGGATGAAGTTATAGAAAAGTTTGATGTAATTCCATTGGGGAGAACAAAAAATGGGACTATAATTGAAATTCGAGAAGATGATAAAGTGTTAGCTGATGGAGAAGTTGGTGAAATTGTAATAATCGGAGATACGGTAAGTAGTGGTTATTATAAAAATTCCGTTCAAACCGAAAAGTCGTTTTTTATTACTGAAAATAATATAAGAGGATATAAAACCGGAGATTTAGGTTATTTTAAAGACGGAAATTTATTTTTTTCAAACCGAAAAGATTTTCAGATTAAATTAAATGGATATAGAATTGAACTTGGAGATATTGAAAGTAATCTTTTAAATATTGAAGGAGTAATTTCCTGTTGCGCTTTACCGAATTATGATTCGGATAATAAAGTAAAGAGTATTACAGCGGTTGTGGTTAGTAATAATGTTGTAAATGAAAAAGAATATGTTAAATTTCTAAAAGAAGAGTTGCAAAAGTATGTTCCAAGTTATATGGTACCTAAAAAATTTAAGTTTTTGGAAAAGTTACCGATGAATAATAATGGAAAAATTGACAGAAAAGAATTAAAAAAAATTTTAGAAAGTAAGTAGGGAGTTTAATATGGAAGAAAAAGTTTTTGAAATTTTAGAAGATATTTGTGAAGAAGATTTAAGAGAAACACCGGATATAAATATATTTGAAGATGGATTGATGGATTCTTTGAGTTTGGTAAGATTTATAGTTGAAGTTGAAGAAAAATTAGGAATCTCTTTGGGAATTATGGAAATAGATAAAGAGGTTACAAATACTCCTAACAAAATAATTGAATTTTTGAAAAATAGGATGTAAGTATGAGTTTTTTTAGCGGATTTTCTTTTTGGATTGCTCTTATTGTATTGTTAATCCCATCAATTGTTTTAGGAGTTAAAGAAAAAAGTCAAAAGTATTATTTGCTATTTGTGTCATTACTTTTTGTGTTTTTGATATACTCAAAACATATATCGTCATTAGGAGCTTTACTTTTATTTACATTGTATGAATTTTCAGTAATCGGTTGTTTTGTAAAATTTAGAAAATCGGAAAATAAAATAATTTCCAAACTTTCAGTATATGTGATATTAAGTTTGATTCCTCTTGTTGTAAATAGGCTTATACCATTTGTATTAAAAGATACAAGATGGGGGTTTTTGGGAATTTCATATATAACTTTTAAAGTGATTCAAATTTTGGTGGAAATAAATGACAATATGATTGAAAAAATAAGTTTTATAGACTACATATCTTTTATGTTATTTTTCCCCACAATATCATCGGGGCCTATTGACAGAAGTCGAAGATTTTTAAAGGATATCTATGATGTAAAAACAAAAAATGATTATTTGGAAAATTTGGGGCAGGGTTTTGAATATATATTACAAGGAGTATTCTACAAATTGATATTATCTCAGGTTATTTTTGATAAAATGGCTTTAGTATCAGGGAGATATAAACCGGTTCATCTCATTATATATATGTATTTGTATGGATTTTATTTGTTCTTCGATTTTGCGGGATATAGTTTGATGGCTGTCGGAACAAGTAAAATTTTTGGAATAAATACACCGATGAATTTTAATAAACCATTCATTGCCAAAGATATGAAAGATTTTTGGAATAGGTGGCATATAAGTTTATCACATTGGTTTAGAGATTTTGTATTTAACAGATTAGTTTTTAAAATGTTTAAAGATAAAATTTTTAAAAGTTCTCTTGTGGTAGCTATGACTGCATATATTGTTGATATGGTACTTATGGGAATATGGCATGGAATTTCACTGAGTTATTTGCTTTATGGAATTTATCATGGTATTTTATTGGCTCTTACTGAATATTTCCAAAAAACAAAATTTTATAAAAAACATAAAAGTAAAAAGAGTTTTAAATATATCTCAATTTTTGTAACTTTTAATCTTGTAATGTTCGGATTTTTTATATTTTCCGGTAAGTTTATTGAAGTTATGGAAATTATAAGGAGGATATTGTTTTAATGAATAGTGAGAAAAAAGAGTTTATTTTAAGAACAATTATTTATACTTTTATGCTTACAAGTATAATCATATTTTCTGTTTTGTATGATTTTAATAATGTAAAAGAATTTATTTACAGTAATTTTTAGAGGTGTGTATGAAAAGACTTAAAGCGTTTATTTTATCAGTTGCACTATCTTCAATCATATCTTTTATCTTTTTAAATCATTATACAAATTATATGGAAGATAGTTTTAAAAAAATCACAGTTTGTAATAACTCCATAAGATATAATATATCTTTTTCAAAGTACAAATCACATGATGCTATTGCAAAAAATATAGGTAAAAATACTATTTTACTTATGGGTTCTTCGGAACTTATAGTAACAAATGACTGTAAAGAACATCCAAAGCAGTTTTTAGATTATAAAGATAAAAATATTATGCAAGTTGGAGAAGGATATTTTCAAAGTATAATTCAGGCTGTTACTTTGGGTTCGATAGGTTCGGATATACCGATAAAAACGGTAAATCTTATTTTATCAATGCAGTGGTTTGACAAAGACGGTATTAAACCTGAAGCATTTTTGTATAGATTTTCTATAGATCATCTTAATAACCTGTACAAAAATCCTAATATAAGTGATAAGACTAAAGAAAAGATATATAACAGAATTTTGGAGCTTTCAAAATCCAATTCGGTTATTACAAATATTGTAAAAGCTATGAAAAGAAATAACGTGTGGGACAAAACTTTTCTTGATTTAAATCATTACAAGTACCGAATAATTTCCAATTATAAATTTTTCAAGAGTTATCATCATGATGACAGTAATAATAGTAAAAAATTTCCGGACTTTATAGATTGGAATAAAGCGGAAGTTGAGGCTTTAGAATCCTCAATTTCAGAAACGAAAAATAATAAATTTTATATGCATAATGAGTGGTATGACAAGAATATCGGAAAGAAACTTGAAAAGTTTAAAAATTCTGCAAAAAATACAACTTTTACAGAAAGTCCTGAATATAAAGATTTACAGTTGTTTTTAGATGTAGCTAAGGATATGAATTTCAAAGTTAATTTGGTTTTAGTACCGTTACAGGGGTATTGGGCTGATTATACAGGAGTTTCTCACAAAGAAATAAATAATTTTTATGAAAATATAAAGAAAATCAGTAAAGAAAATTCTGTGAACTTGATAGATTACAGTGCGTATTCTTATAAACCGTATTTCTTTAAAGATGCAACACATTTGGGAAGATTAGGTTTATTACAATTGCAAAAAGATTTGTTAGAATATAACAAAGATTGATAATATGAAATAAAAAATGTAATTAGTTTTTTCTAATTACATTTTTTATTTCATATATTTTTTTAAATATTTTACGAAAATTTTTAATTTTTAGTCAAAAGTTTGCAAAAAAAATTAAAATGGTATATAATGAATAGCCGATAAAATTTTAGGAGGATATTATGGATTTAAAATCAAAAATTAGAGTTATAGACGGTTTTCCAAAAGAAGGTATAAGTTTTAAAGATATAACTACATTGATAAGTGATGGAGAAGCCTTTAAAGAGGCGGTTGATACTATAAAAAATAATTTAAAGGATAAAAATATAGACTATATAGTAGGACCTGAGGCGAGAGGATTTGTATTTGGTTGTGCTGTTGCTTATGCAATGAATATTGGTTTTATACCTGTAAGAAAACCGGGCAAATTACCCGGAGAAACTGTAAATTATGAGTATGAACTTGAATATGGCAAAGATAATCTTGAGATTTGTAAAGGGTCGTTAAAAGAGGGAGACAGAGTTGCGATAGTTGATGATTTACTTGCAACAGGCGGAACTATCAATGCTTGTGCAAAACTTATTGAATCACAAGGTGCAAAAGTTGTTTCAATGCAATTTGTTATAGAACTTACCGAGCTTAAAGGTAGAGAAAAAAATAAGGAATATCACATAGATTCTTTATTGGAGTATGATATATAATGAGAATTGATAAATTTTTAAAAAATTCAAGAATTATAAAAAGACGTACTGTTGCAAAAGAGGCTTGCGAAAAAGAGAGAGTATTTAGAGACGGCAAAGCGATGAAACCTTCAGACGAAGTCAAAGTTGGAGATATAATTGAAATTCAGTTTGGAAATTCAAATGTTAAAATAAGAGTTTTAGATATAACAGACAGTCAAAAAAAGGAAGATTCGTTAAAAATGTATGAAAATATTTAAGTTATTTTAAAAATTTAAATATTTAAAGTGAAAAATGCTGATAAAAGTTGAAAAAATATTTTAATTAGTATATAATTAACTCAGGAGAAGGGGTGATGACTTGATAAATAATAAAAAGAATGTCAGATATAAAAAAGTAAATAGATTATATATTCTTTTGTTTGTTGCGTTGTGCTTGGTTTTCGGTAGAACAATAGTTTATCAAGTTATTGAAAGACAACGTTTAAACGAAAAAATACAAACTTTAGAAGAAAAAAAAGATAAACTAAATCAAGAGATAGATATTGCAAAGAAGGATATTCAAAATGTTGATGATAAGGACTTTATTGTCAAAGTTGCAAGACAAAAATTGAAAATGGTTGATAAAAACGAGGTAATCGTTAAGTATAAAGATCAGGATTAGTTTATTTTGTTTTAATTTTATTTGTGAAAGGAGCCGAGTTTTTGCTCGGTTTTTTAGTTATGAAAAATAAATTTTTAGAAATTTTAAAATTATATGACTTTTCGTATGATAAAAATAGAATTTTGCTTGCAATTTCAGGCGGTAAAGATTCTATGTGTATGTTACATTTATTTAATGAAATTAAAAGTTTATTCGGTCTTAAATTAGTTGTGTGTCATTTTAATCATTCATTAAGAGATGAGTCGGATCGAGATGAGCTATTTGTTAAAAATACCTGTGACGTTTTAGGTTTGGATTTTTATTCAAAAAAAGAAGATGTTAATTTATATTGTGCTTCAAACAAATTGTCTACAGAACAGGGTGCAAGAGAATTAAGATATAAATTTTTTTACGATATAATGAAAAAAGAGAATTTAAATTATATTGCTACTGCACATAACAAAAACGATTTAGCCGAAACCGTTCTAATGAGAATAATACGGGGAACAGGCATTAACGGACTTGTAGGAATCCAAAAATCAAGAGATTGTTTAATCAGACCTATGCTTGATTTTTCAAGAGATGAAATAGAAGATTATGTTGAAAAGAACAATATACCTTTTGTTCAAGATAATACAAATTTTTTGGACATATACAGTAGGAATAAGATAAGACTTAAACTTCTTGAAGAGTTAAAAAACGATTATAATGAAAAAATTATAGATTCACTTTGTAGACTATCCAATATTGCATTTGATTTTAGTGTTGTAATTAAGGAATATATTAACAGCAAAAAAAATGATTTATGGATTTTTGATAAAGGGGATATAGTAATTTCTATCGACAAATTAAGAGAAGAATCAAAATCTTTAAGGAATATTTTATACAGAGAATTTTTTGAAATGATTTCTAAAAATCCTGACGGATTTAATTACCAAATTTGTGATGAAATTGATAATTTAATATATGCAAAAACGGGTAAATACATTAAGATTAAAAATATTATTTTTAAAATCGAATATGATAAACTTAAAGTTTTCAGAAAAAGAGAAGTTCCTTTTGAAATTGAAAAATTCAACTTTAAAAATTTAGATTTTTCTTTGTATTCTACAAATTTTTTTGATATAATTATAGAGTTAGTTGATGCTGATGAGTTTGAAATTTATAAAAAAGATAGAAATTTGTTTTTTATAAATGAAAAATATTTGAAAGATATTGTGATAAGAAACAGAAAAGAAGGAGATTTTTTTGAATTTAATTTTGGTCGAAAAAAACTTAAAGATTTATTTATAGACGAAAAGGTAGATAGAGCTCTTAGAGATATTTTACCGTTAGTTGAAATTGACGGGAAAATTGTTTGGGCGTTTTCTGTTAGAAGGACAGATAAGTTCTTGGTTAATAAAAAAGAAAGCATAGTTAAAATTAAGGTGACGAAGAAAGGGGATTTATGGAAAGATTAGATGAAATAATAAAAAAAGATATGAAAGAGTTATTATATGATACAGAAACTATTGAAAAAAGAATAGTTGAACTCGGAAAAAACATAACTGATTTTTATAAAAATGAATCAAATGAATTGGTAGTCGTTGGAATTTTAAGGGGATCTTGTATGTTTTATTCAGACTTGATTAAATGTATAAATCTACCTATATATATTGACTTTATGGCAATTTCATCTTATGGTTCATCATCTACAAGTGGTATTGTAAAAATTATAAAAGATATAGAAGAAGACATAGTGGGTAAAAATGTACTTATAGTTGAAGATATTATTGACACAGGAAAAACTTTGAAATATTTATTGAACTATTTTAAGGAAAGAGGAGCTAATTCGGTAAAGGTTGCAAGCCTTTTGGATAAACCAAAGAGAAGACTTGTTGAAATTTCAGGAGATTTTGTTGGATTTGAAGTTCCTGACGACTTTATTGTCGGTTATGGATTAGATTATAATCAGTCTTACAGAAATATTCCTTATATAGTTTCTTTAAAAAGAGAAGTTTACAGTTAAATTGAAAAAAATTTGATATTTTGATAAAATATTTAAAGTGATTTAAAAATATTAGGAGGAATATAATGAATAAAAAAACTAAAGCGTATCTGATATATTTGATACCTGTTGTATTTTTGATTGTTTACTTTTTTGCAATCAGAAGTGCGGTTCCTACTGTTAAAGAGTACAGTGTAACAGAAATTGTAGCAAAAATAAATAATAATGAAGTTTCTGAAGTTACAACACAAGGTGCATATATAACAGGAAAACTGAATGATAAAGATAAGACTGAATTTAAAGCCTATCTTCCACAGGAATTCAGATTATCGTTTTATGAAAATTATTTAAAAGCTAAAGTAGATAACAATACTGTAAAATATGTCGGAAAACCTGAACCGACAAAACCATTTTACATTGAAATGTTACCGACACTTATAATTTTGATAGGTCTTGGAGTAGTTTGGTTCTTATTTATGAAACAAGCTCAAGGCGGTGGAAAAGTTATGAATTTTGGAAAAAGTAAGGCGAAATTGCATAAGGATAAGAAAAATGAAGTTACTTTTTCAGATGTAGCCGGTTTAGAGGAAGAAAAAGAGGAGTTACAAGAAATAGTTGATTTTTTAAGGTCTCCTAAAAAATATAGTGATATCGGAGCAAGAATTCCTAAGGGAGTTTTAATGGTTGGTCCTCCCGGAACAGGAAAAACTTATCTTTCAAGAGCTGTTGCAGGAGAAGCAAAAGTTCCGTTTTTCAGTATAAGCGGTTCAGACTTTGTAGAAATGTTTGTCGGAGTAGGAGCATCACGTGTTAGAGATTTGTTTGGTGAAGCGAAGAAGAATGCTCCTTGTATAATCTTTATTGACGAAATTGATGCTGTTGGTAGAAGAAGAGGTGCAGGTCTTGGGGGAGGACATGATGAAAGAGAACAAACTCTTAATCAACTTCTTGTAGAGATGGATGGATTTGGAACTAACGAGGGAATTATCGTTATGGCTGCTACTAACAGACCTGATATTCTTGATCCGGCTATACTAAGACCGGGAAGGTTTGACAGACAAATTTATGTTGGTATTCCTAATGTTAGAGAAAGAGAAGCTATCCTTATGGTGCATACAAGGAATAAAAGACTTGATCCTGATGTAAACCTTAAAGCTATTGCAAAACAAACAACCGGATTTACTCCGGCAGATTTGGAAAATTTATGTAATGAGGCTGCATTACTTTCAGCAAGACAAAATTTAAAAGCTATAACTATGAAAATATTTGAAGAAGCCGCAATCAAAGTTGTTGCAGGTCCTGAAAAGAAATCTGCGGTTGTAACTGAAAGAGACAGAAAAATTACTGCTTACCATGAAGCGGGTCATGCAATAGTTTCACGTTTTGTACCTTTGTCAGATCCCGTACAAATGATAACTATTGTTCCAAGAGGACGTTCAGGAGGATTTACAGCTTACACTCATGACGAAGATCGTCAATATATGACAGTGAATGCAATGAAGTCTCGTCTTGCAATGATGTTGGGAGGTCGTTCTGCAGAATTCATAATTTTTGAAGACTTTACAACCGGAGCATCTAACGATATTGAAAGAGCTACAAAACTTGCAAGAAATATGGTAACAACTTATGGAATGAGTGAAAAAATCGGGCCTATAAATTATGATATGGGTGAAGAAGAAACTTTCTTGGGAAGAGATTTTGGAAAGAATAGAGCTTATTCTGAAGATGTTGCAAAAATGATTGACAATGAAGTTAAAGTATTGCTTGATGAAGCGTATTCAAAAGCGATTAACATTTTAAAAGAAAATGAAGAATTTTTACACATTGTTTCAAAGAGATTGTTGGAAGAAGAAACTGTAAGTGGAAAAGATTTTGAAGATATGTATAATAAGTATATGGGAATAGAACCTACAGAAGAGATTTTAGAGGAAACTGTTGAAACTCAGGAAGTTAAAACACAGGAAGATTCTGAAAATGAAAATGATGTAAATCAGGATACAGAAATTGTGTAGAAATAATTTAATATAATTTAGTTGAGTAGAAGAATCCTTCTACTCAACTATTATGGAGGTAAATATGGGAACAAATGAATTTGTATTAATGGCGTTTGCAATTATAATGGTTTTTGTTGTAAAAAAACTTGTTGCAATATATCATAGCAGGAAAAGACTTGAAGGAACTATTACAGCTTTAAATCTTAGAGGAAGAAGAACTCTTTTGATATTATCGGTGTCATTAGTTGTTTTCGGAACTGTATATGCGATTAGAATCAGAGATGTTTATAGTATAGTGTATATAATTTTAGGAGTTTGTTATGTTTTAATATCTCTTGACAGACTTTATATTGCAGATAACGGATTTTGCTATGACGGTAAGTTTATTGAATTTAAGAATATAAAAAAATGGAATCCTTTGGGAAACAAATTTTTTGAAGTGATTTCAGCGGATTCATTAAAAGATATTACTTTAACAATTCCTATGGATAAAGAAAATGCAGATAAACTTTCAACAATTATAAAACAAAAAAAGAATAAATCTAAGGCAAAAAAATAATGAAAATATATCAAAGTGAAAATTATGTTATTTGTGAAGATTTAGACCATTTTGAACCAAAAGCCATTTTTACATGTGGTCAGGCTTTCAGATGGTATGAAGAAGATGACGGAAGTTATACTACAATTCACAAAGGAAGAGTTTTAAATGTGAAATCCGTTGAAAATAAAATATTTTTTAAAGGAACAACTTTAAAAGAATTTGATGAAATTTGGATGGATTATTTTGATTTAAAAACAGACTATAACAGTATTGAAAGAGAACTTTCAGTGGATGAAACATTATTAAAGGCAGTAGAATACGGTAAAGGAATCAGAATTTTAAATCAAGAACATTTTGAAATGCTCATAAGTTTTATTATCTCTGCAAATAATATGATACCAAGAATAAAAAAATCCATAGAAATTATTTCGAATCGTTTCGGAACTTTTATATGTAAAGATGAAAAGAGAGAATATTACTCGTTTCCTACAGTAGAACAGTTAAGTAAAGCAAGTGTTTCAGAACTTAGGGAATTTGCTAAAGTAGGTTTTAGAGATGAGAGAATAGTTAAAACTGTTGATAAAATTATAGCTGAAAATATTAATCTTGATGAACTTGAAGGGCTTGATACTTTTGAACTTAGAGAAAGATTACTGGAATTTTCCGGCGTAGGGAATAAAGTTGCTGACTGTATAATGTTATTTTCTTATAAAAGAGGAGAAGTGTTTCCGGTTGATGTTTGGATTAAACGTGTAATGGAAGAACTTTTTATACACAAAGAAACACCTGTTAAAAAAATTTCCGAACATGCCAATCGAATATTTAAAGATTATGCAGGTTATGCTCAACAATATCTTTTTTATTATGGACGTGAGGAAAAAATAGGAAAAAAAACAGATTAAATTTAAAATGACCGCTTTGATTGAACAAGGCGGTCATTTTTTGTTTTTGATTATTTTTTATAACTTTATAAATATTGTATTTCATATAATTTTCTGTAAAGTGAGGAAATCGGCAGTCCTACTATGTTAAAAAAATCTCCTTTAAATTCTTTAATTAAAAGATTTCCTCTGTCTTGGATTCCGTAACTGCCTGCTTTATCAAACGGTTTTTCATTTTCAATATAACTTTTTATAAGTTCCTTTTGAACAGTATCTAAGATATTAAATGTCACAAAACTTTTTTCGCTAAATTGATGGAATATACCTTTGTGAAATATACATACGGCAGTTTCTACAATATGAGTTTTTCCTGACAGATATTCGAGTGTAGTTTTCGCATCATCAAAATTTTTGGGCTTTCCAAAAATTTTTTTATCATCATAAACAACAGTATCTGCTGAAATTACTAATTTGTCAGAATGGCTATCGGACACTTTTTTACATTTTGCATATGCCAAATTTTTACATATCTTACTGAATTTTTCCGAATTTTCAACTTTTTCTTTTAAAATTTTTGCTTCGATTTTCTCCTCATCAACGTTTGAAACTACAATGTCATAATTTTCAAAAATTAATTTTAACAATTCTTTTCTTCTCAAAGAATTGCTTGCTAAAATAATTTCACAATCAAAATTCATATTTAATATCTCCTAATTACTACTTTTAACATAAATAAAAATCCTTTACTTTATAAATTTACACAGTACATTACTACTTTTCCCAATATAGTTACAGGATCTTCATCAGAAAATTTAAAATCAGTAAATGAATGGTAGGTTGAACATGGTCTAAAAATAATATCTTTTCCGTCTCTGTAGAACAATTTTAGACTATATTCTCCGTTGTTTGAAAATACAACCATATCTTCATCCTCGAGGTTATAAATAGGATAGTTTGTTTTTACTGCAATATAACTTCCGTTTGGAATTATTTTATTCATACTTTCGCCGTTTACATGCATAACTAAAATATCATCATCATTTGCATAAGGACCCATAACAGAGTCACTTATTTCAATTTTTTCAAACTCTAAATCATAATTAGGTCCGTCCGGATTTCCTGCAGAAACCCCGTAAGGAAGATAATTATATATAGCGGATTTTGAAGAACTTTTTTTATTTGTATAACTTTCCCAACCTAATATCTCTATCGGCGTAGAGTTATAAATTTCTGCCAATTTTTCGATTTTATCTATAGGAATGTTGGTTATTATGTTATTTTCATATTTGAATAAATTTTGTTTAGTTGTTCCGACTAACTCTCCGGCATCTTGTAAAGTTAAATTTGAATTTTGTCTTAATTTTTTTAATCTATCTCCAATAGTCATAATATCACCCTTAAATTATTTTTATAAATTAATTATATAATAAAATAACTTAAAAAGCAATTTATTTTTAAAAAATATAAAAAATTTTAAAAAAAGTATCTTGACAAGTTATATTCCTTGTTGTATAATTTAAGTAACTTAAAAAGAAACTTAAATTATATGGAGGTAAATATTATGCAAAGAAGAAAAATCAGAAAAAATGAGATAGATTCAATGGAAATGTTCAAATTGTTATTTACATTTACAATTTTCACTATGGCTTGGTTTTTTATGATAATGTATGGAGTAACCGGAAAGTTGATTTAAAAGTTGAGCAATAAAAATAAAGAACATCTTGATGTTAGGTAGCATCAAGATGTTTTTTTGTTAAAGGTTCAATATAAAATCTCATTTAATTTGAGCCGAACTCAAAAACATGGATAATTAAATAAATTATTCAAAGGAATGTAATCTATAATTAATATGAGACATTCCTTTTAAATTCTTCTTAATTCTTTTCGTATTGTACCATTTAATATACTTTTTATATTTTTTTGATAATTCCGATTGACTGATACTATTTTTTTATATTCTTTAATGACTTTTATTTTTAAATTTATATCATATTTTGACATACAAAAACCCCTAAATCCTTTGTTTGGATTTAGAGGTTCCATCAATTTAAATGAGTTTTTATATTTCCAGTTACAATTGTTATATTGAAATTACTTTACTTGAATTGAACAATGTTTCATAAATTGTATACATATTGCTCACTTGTCCTACCAAAAGTTTTTCTTTTAATTCATAATAGTCTAAACAAGTTCCGCATGAAATTATTTCAACACCTTTTTCTTCTAATTTTTTTAAGTCATCAATACAAGGAGAACCTTCGGTTGTAAGTTTTACTCCCGCATTAAAGAATATCATTGTTTTAGGTAATTTTTCATACTCACTCACTGTATAAATAAAACCTTTTATTAAAATTTTACCTAACTGTTCTGAACCGTTACCCATAAAATCTTTTGAAACGGCAATGACTGTTTGTGACATATCTGAGATTTGACAAAATTCTTCGGGATTTTTAAGTGTAGAATTTTCATTTTTCGTTATAAAAATGTGAAATTCATTTTCTGATTTTTTTTCAAAGTTGAATGATAAATTACTGTTTTTTGCAAATTTTTCTAAATTTGAAACAGCAGTTTCGTTATCGACAATTACCAAAAAATCTTTTTCATTAGAATTTTCGACTTCTTTTTTTGTTAAAATCAATGGTTGAGGGCATAAAAGTCCTTTTGCGTTTATTTCTTTCATAAAAGCCTCCTATTAATAATTTCATCATAACAACACCAATTTAATTTATCGATTGAAATTATGACATATACAATCTGATTATACAACATATATTATTTTAATACAAGATTAATTTAGAAAAAAACAGTTGAAAATTATTTTAAATTTAATTTTAAATCAGTTAATTTGTAAAATTTAAAATTGTTATTAAATTAACATTTTTTGTTATAAATTTTTAATATTCATTTTATTTTTGATTTTTTAAAAGTGGAAAATGTTTCAAAAATATGTTAAAATATAAGGCGAGGTGAAATTATGACAAAAAAGGTATCTGTTGTAATTACTGCGGCCGGTTCATCAAGTAGAATGAAAGGTTCAGTTAGTAAAATTTTTCTTAATATTGACGAAAAAACAGTTATAGAATGGACAATAAATTCATTTTTGGAAATTAGTGATATTAATGAGTTAATTGTTGTTACTAAAGAAGAATATTTTGAAAAAATCGGAACTTTTTTGAAAAATGTTCCGTTCAATACTAAACTGGTTGTAGGAGGAAATTCAAGAGAAGAATCCACTTTTAACGGTTTAATGGCAGTTTCAAGCGAGACGGATTATGTAATTTGTCATGATGGAGCAAGACCTTTGTTGTCAAAAGAAATAATTTTAAATGTTATAAATGAATTAGATAAATATGATGCGGTTATAACGGGAGTTAAAGCAAAAGATACTATGAAAATTGTTTCTGACAGTATGGAAGTTGTATCAACTCCAGATAGACGTAATTTATATAATATTCAAACGCCACAAGCATTTAAAAAAGATTTGATTTTAAAGGCATATCAAAAATTTTTTAATGAAAATTTCTTTGTAACAGATGATTCTTCTGTGGTATCTAATTTAAATATTCCTGTAAAACTTATTGAAGGAGAATACAGTAATATAAAAATTACTACAAATGAAGATATTGATTTGGTTAGAGAAATTGTGAAAAGAGGTGTTTATTAGTGAGAGTAGGACTGGGTTTTGACGTTCATGAATTAGTTGTCGGCAGAGATTTGATTATAGGCGGAGTAAAGATTGAACATGAAAAGGGGCTTTTAGGGCATAGCGATGCGGATGTTTTAGTTCATGCAATAAATGACGCTATAATCGGAGCTTTATGTCTTGGTGATATTGGAAAATTGTTTCCCGATACTGACCCTAAATATAAAGATATAAGTTCTTTATTAATGACAAAAGAAGTTGTAAAACTCATGAAAGAAAAGGGGTATAAGATTGTAAATGTAGATAGTGTTATATCTGCACAAAAACCTAAACTTCAAGGATATATTTTAAAAATGAGAGAAAATATAGCCGAAGTTTTAGAAACGGAAATAGACAATGTAAGTGTAAAAGCCACAACAACAGAACATTTAGGTTTTGAGGGTAGAGAAGAGGGGATTTCTTCCCAGGCGGTGGTTTTAATTGAAAAATTTTAAGGAGGATTATTAATGAAGAAAGTATTATTTACATCTGAATCTGTAACAGAAGGTCATCCTGATAAAATTTGTGACCAAATATCTGATGCGATTTTAGATGAAATTTTAAAAAGAGATCCTGTTGCAAGAGTTGCTTGTGAAACTGTAACTACTACAGGAATAATAATGGTTGTAGGAGAAATTACCACTTCACATTATGTAGATATACCAAATACAGTAAGAAATGTTTTAAAAGAAATAGGATATACAAGAGCAAAGTTTGGTTTTGATGCAAGCACTTGTTCTGTTTTGACGAGTATAAACGAGCAATCAAAAGATATTGCACTTGGAGTTGACAGTGCTATGGAATATAAAAAAGGTGATGAAGACAGATACAATTCAGTAGGAGCCGGCGATCAGGGAATGATGTTCGGTTACGCTTGTACTGAAACAGATGAATTTATGCCTTTGACAATAACATTGGCACATAAGTTGACTAAAAGATTAGCTTATGTCAGAAAAAATAATATATTAAATTATTTAAGACCTGATGGTAAAAGTCAAGTAACAGTTGAATATATTGACGGAATTCCCAAGAGAATTGAGGCAATAGTTGTATCTTCTCAACACGGACCTTCAATTAGCTCAGAACAAATAGAAAGTGATATAAAAAAATATGTTATTAATGAGGTTATTCCGTCTGAACTTATTGACGAAAATACAAAAATCTATGTAAATCCTACCGGAAGATTTGAAATAGGAGGACCTATGGGAGATTCGGGATTAACAGGAAGAAAACTCATAGTTGATACTTATGGCGGATTCGGAAGACATGGCGGAGGTGCGTTTTCAGGAAAAGATCCTACAAAAGTTGACAGATCAGGAACTTATATGGCAAGATATATTGCTAAAAATATTGTTGCAAGCGGACTTTGTGAGAAACTTGAAATAGGAATTTCTTATGCGATAGGAGTTGCAAAACCACTGTCAATTTATGTAGATACTTTTGGAACAGGAAAAGTTTCAGATGATAAAATTATTGAAATTGTAAATAAAGTGTTTGATTTAAGACCGGCTGCTATAATTGATATTTTAGACTTGAGAAGACCTTTGTACAGACAGGTTGCAGCTTATGGACATTTTGGAAGAAATGACTTGGATTTGCCTTGGGAAAAATTAGATAAAGTTGATGAAATAAAAAGTTTAATTTAATATGGGAGATGTTAAAAAATGAGTAGGTGTTATAATTTTGACGAATATGTAGATAGAAAGCATTCACATGCTGAGAAGTGGAATAATATGGTATCGGCAGGTGCACCAAAAAACGATCATTCTATTTTGTCAATGTCAATAGCAGATATGGAATTTAAATGTTGTGATGAAATTTTAAATGCATTAAAAGAGCCGATTGAAAATGGGGTAATCGGGTATGATTGTCCGTGCCAAAAGTTTTTTTCTTCATTTGTAAATTGGCAAAAAGAAAAAAATAATTGGGACATAAAAAAAGAATGGATTGTTCCGGTTCCTGGAGTTGTTCCCGGAATTGCAAATACTATCTTGCATAATACTAAAGAAGGAGATGCTGTAATAGTTAATACTCCTGTATATCCTCCGTTTTTTAATGTTATAAATCTCAATAACAGAAAATTGGTAGAAAATGAGTTGATAGAATTAGATGACAAATATGTATTTGATTTTGAAGACTTTGAAAGGAAAATAATTGAGAATGATGTAAAAGTGAGCATTTTATGCAGTCCTCATAATCCTGTCGGAAGAGTGTGGACTAAAGAAGAACTTACAAAATACGGTAATATTTGTATAAAACATAATGTGCTTATGATTTCGGATGAAATTCATGGAGATTTAATATTAAAGGGGTATAAACATATACCTTTGGCGTCAATTTCTGATGAATTCGCTAAAAATACTGTTACATTATCAGCACCGAGCAAGACTTTTAATATTGCGGGGTTAGCACAGTCTGTTGCGATAATTTCTAACGACGAGTTAAAAGATAGATTTTTAAACGGACTTGTAGGATACGGGATTTTTCATATGGCAAGTTTTGCGGCAGTTGGGTTTGTTGCAGCTTATACTTATGGTAAAGAGTGGTTTAAAGAGTGTATGGAATATATAGAATCAAATATAGACTTTGCACTTGAATTTATAAATAAAGAATTACCGAAAGTAAAAGTTAAAAGACCTGAAGCGAGTTTCTTACTTTGGCTTGATTTAAGAGATTATGGTATGCCTCATGAAGATTTGCATCAGTATTTGATAAATGAAGGAAAGTTACTTTTGAATTCGGGAATAACTTATGGAGAAAATGCAAATTTATTTTTTAGGATGAATATAGCTTGTAATAGAGAAATGTTGATTGATGCATTAAACAGACTTAAAACTGCATTAAATAAATTATAATAATTAAGATAAAAACTGTTGACTTTTAGAGGTTAACAGTTTTTTTATATATTTTTTTAAAAAATTATTCAATAAAAACGGTAAATTATATGAAAAATGGAAAAAAATATTGATTTTTTACTCATCTAATGGTATAATTATTTGAACTTTAATATAAAAAAGTAATATAATCTTTAAAAAAAGTAATATAAATTTGTTGTTAAAAATAGATTTATAAAAGTAAGTTATAAAATTTAAATTATAAGAAAATGAGGTATGGATTTTGACTAAAATTGAATTAAAGCATAGAATATTTAAAACTTTTATTTCGATGTTACTAATCTTTTCAATGTTGAATATTTATTTTATAAATATTTTCGGAGCAGGTAGCGGAACAATTAAAATACAATTAAGAGAATATAGCAATAATGCCGTTACAAATATAGCAATACCTAATTCTAAATTTGAACTTAAAAAAGTTGGTGATTCTACATTTTCTATGGAGGGAACAACCGACTCTACAGGAAATTATACATTTTCAGGATTGGAAAACGGAGAATATGAAATTGTTCAAAGAACGACTCCGGATACATACAAATTACCGAATACAAACTATACTGTAAATTTAACAAACGGAAATAACAATTCAACTGTTATTGTGTCAAATGTTAAGAAAAACAGTTCAAATATTATAAATATAACTGAAGGAGGGAGAACAAGCACTACTTTAAGGCTTAAAGTTCTTTCAAATTTTGATGGAGAAACACCGATAGCGAATGCTTCATTTTTAGTTACAAGTATGAGTGGGGTAAGAAAAGAGATAACTACAAATCAAGAAGGAATAGCAACTTTAGAGGGCCTTGTTTATGGAAATTATACGGTAACTCAAATCAGCAGTCCTGAGGGATTTATGGCATCTCCAAAAGAGGCTAATTTTGAAATTCCTAAACCCGATTTTAATGGTTATGCAGAGTTTGTAGATGTAAAATTTTTGAATGAACCTTATGATGTTGAAACATACGGAACATTAAAAATTAATATTTTTGATAATCAAGACAGAACTAAAGTAATTCCTAACGTGAAATTATTGATTACTGATGATATTGGGAATTCTTTTGTCGGAAGTACGGATTCCAACGGTTCTATTGTATTTAAAAACTTTTCTAAAGAAAGAACCTATTCTGCTAAGATAATAGAATCTCCGTATGATTATGAGTATTCAGGAGCAAATGTACAAGGAAATATAAAGTTAGACGCTATAAGTAATACTCAAACTGTTTCTATGTACTTACCTAAGAAACAAACTAACAAAGTTACTATTGTAAATCATGAAACAGGTGATTTGAGTGTTAGAATATTAAATTCAAAATTTAAATTAATTCATCCTGACGGTTCTTCAAGAGAGTTTGTGATATCAAATTCAAATGGAACGATTGAAATGGATTTACCGTTATCTACCGACAGAGAATATGTTCTTGAACAATTGACAACGGATAACCGTCATATTATACATCAAAAAATAAATTTTTCACTTGGCAGACCTGCAACTGTCTATGTGCCTAATAAATTGACAGATCCAAACAGTGAAAAAGTTTCTTTTTCCTTTACAAAAGAGTGGGTAGATAAACCTGCTTCAAATCAACAAGTTATCGTAAGGTTGATGCAAGATGGGAAAGTATACGGGAACGGTCAGCATTATACTCTTTATTCAAACGGCGGAACACAAACAAAACAATTTGTAAACTTACCGAAATATGATGCTCAACACATAGCATATAATTATTCAGTTCAAGAAGATTCCGTTGAAGGGTGGTATGCAGAATATCAAGAAATTTCAAAAAATAATTGGAAAATTTCTAATTATGAAGGAAGTATGACAGGACAATGCATAATTGATCCAAATAAAGGGTTAATTTGGTTTTCCGGTGAAAACTCCGCATATATGATGGAAAATGGTGTTGATATAAAGAAGACAATAAATTTTCCTACATATTTAGATCCTACATTTGGTTATGGTATAGCTTATGACAGAACAAAAGGATATCTTTTTGGAGCAAACAGAAGAGGCGAGCTTGCTATTATGGATCCATCAAGAGGAGAAAACGGAGCAGTTGTAAATGTGGTTAGATTAGGCGGAATAAGAGAAAAAACCGGAGACGGAAGTGACGATAGCGGTAAGTGGTTGAATGATAGCGGACAAGACATATTTGTACATAAAGACTTTAGAAAATTGAATTCTTTAGAAACAAGTGTAGATGGAAAATATCTATTTGCAAAGGTACTTGCCGATCCTAATATCTATATGTATCGTATAAGTGACATCTTATCAAATAATGTAGCTTATGGAGGTACGATTCAACCGGCAAAAATAATACATGCAAAACATACGGTTAATACAAGTATAAATGCAAAGACTCCTGTATCTGACGGAGATATTATTCAGTATCCTAACGGAGATATATTATATTCAGGTCACGGAAATTTATTTTATCGTGGTGAGCTGACAGCTCCGCTTAGAGATGATTTTAATTTTTATTTATTAAAGTATAACGGACCTTTGGATTCAAACGGAAAAGTAATAGATGCGGGAGAAGGAACTTATTCTGAACCGATAAATGTGGGTTCGCTAAGAGTACCCGGAGAATTTAACAGTTTTTGGGATGCAAACAACAGAGATAC